>CAYXDX010000036.1:0-16154 GCA_964463865.1 uncultured archaeon
AGAGATCATTGCCACGCCATTTCCGTTTTCGTCTTTTTTCGCATACGTGTAACCGTCTTCCATCCAGAAACGAACGCTGTCCCCTTCGTTTATCTTTCCAACCGCTATCGCTACAACCTGCTCGGAGTAAATTTCCCTGATCAAGTCTTCAGCGAACGCGTGCAGGTCGAAAATGTTCTTCCTAAGCCACTCCTTACCCTTCTCGGTAACTTCGTAGTATCCTCTGTGAATCGCTTTGACGAAGCCGTCTGCTATCAGCTCTTTAAAGTGTTCCGAGACTGCCTGCGGCGTTATTCCGAGCTTGCGGGCTATGTCCCTCTGACTGCAATCTTTCTTTCTGGTGAGTTCTGTGAGAATGAGGAACTTTACGGTGTCCTTTCTGCTAAGTAGCACTCTCATTTCACTCGAAATCTGAAAAGAAGAATATAAAGTTTTGTATTTGTATGCATACGAGTGACACAATATCACTACCGCGGCAGCTTTTTTAAATGCGTAATCTAAAATCATGAGGAAGGTGGTGCCGAATGCACAAAGAGGAGCTCGTTATGTTACATTTGACACTGTTTCAGGTTAAAAGGTTTTTTGAAGAGGCAGGTATAGCGAACGGCTACTTCAAAGAATACGAAAAACTTGGCGTCCAGCCGGTCCACATCCACAAAAGCAAGTCCGACCACCAGAAAGCTATTTTTACCCTCTGCAAGGCTATTTCCGAAATTTTCAAGGAGAGAAGACTCGAAAGCCTTCTTGAAGATCCGAGGGTAAGGGACGCGCTTTCGAAAGTAGCTTTGCACTGATTGTCCAAGCGATACCACCGATCCCATTTTTTTCTAACTTTCAAATTTATAATTTCAGAAAAACTACTGAAGGTTCAGCTGCATGAGGTAAGCGTCTTCCCCGTCTCCGTAGTAGCGTTCGAGCCTGCCGACTATCTCGAAACCGAATTTTTTGTAGAGAGTCTGGGCTCTGAAGTTCGAAACTCTAACTTCGAGAGTTATTTTTTTCTTTCCCCTTTCTTTGCACCTCCTGATTGCCTCGCTCAAAAGGGCTTTGCCCACTCCAAACCCCCTGTATTTACTCTTCACGGCAAAAGACATGATCTTGGCGTTGCTTCCGAGGTCCATTAAGACCAGATACCCTACAACCCTCCCGTTGAACTCTGCAACCAGAATGTCGCTACCATACGCGAGGTAAATGAATAAGTCGTAGGACGGATTTACGGAGTTGAACGCTTCTCTGTCTATATCGACGATGTCACTTGAGTCCGAAGCCCTAAAGTCTCTTATTACGAGCATCGTAATGTCATAAGGATGTCGAAATTTAAAGTCCTCGCGGACTACATCGCAGAAAACTATAAGGGCAAGATCGTCGAAGTTGGTGTCGGAGGACTTTACGAGGTCGCGGACGTGCTGAGAAGCAGGGGTCTAAACGTTCTCACAGTCGACGTCAATCCAAGAAGGGGCGACACAATAAAAGACGACGCGACGAGGCCGAACTTAAAAATATACGAAGGTGCGTCGCTGATATACTCAATCAGACCACCTTACGAAATCCAGTCCGAAATCGTAAAAATAGGGAAAACCGTCGGTTGCGACGTGATAATCGTTCCGCTAAAAAGCGAGATCGTAGCAGGAGGTGAGCTAAAAAACTTCAGAGGTGTTCAATTCTATGTCTTCCGTGGCGAAGTTTCTGTTTGAAGTTCTCAGCCTGAAGAATATCCCAAGAAGCGGGTGGCTCAAGCTGGGGATAAAGGATCCCGAAAGCGTAGCCGAGCACTCGTTCATGACTGCAGTAATATCTTTTATACTCGCGTATATGGAGACGGGAAGCGTGGAGGAGGCTTCGAAAGTGACTGTGGCAGCACTTTTCCACGACGCCCACGAGACGAGAACTCTCGACCTTCACAAGCTCGCAAGAAGGTACGTGAGCGTAGACGAGGAGAGGGCGAAGAAAGAGATGTTCGACTTCGAAGCCGGAAAGGAGATCCTCGAACTCGTAAACAGATACAAGGACTTTGTAAAGGATGCCGACAAACTCGAACTGCTGCTCCAGGCGAAAGCGTATTCTAAGAATTACGACAGCATGTTTTACACAAGAGACGTGAAGTTCAAGACCGATTCGGCGAAAAAACTTGCCGAAGAAATTTTAAACTCGGACGAACGGTGGTGGAGAGACCTTGAATAGATTTATAGTGGACAGAATGCTCGGAAAACTCGCCACGTGGTTGAGAATTGCCGGATACGACACGTTGTACATAGGAGACTTTGAAGTAGACGACGAGGACAAATACCTGCTCGAAAATCATAGAGACAGAATTCTCCTGACAAGAGACAAACGGCTCTACAAGGCGAGCGTAAAGACCGGCAGAAGCGCGATACTGATAGAGTCCGAGAAGGTCGAAGAGCAGATTCGACAGTTAAAAAAGCTCGGATACAAGTTCGAGATACTCATGGACAGGTGTAGCGTCTGCAACACTCCGCTGAGGAAACCGAGCGACGAAGAAGCGCTGAGGGTCATGAAGAGAGAGGGTATTTCAGAGGACCTGAGAGAAAAATACGAGCTCTGGTACTGTGAAAAGTGCGACAAGCTTTACTGGATGGGGAGTCACTGGAGAAACATGGTGAAATTTCTCAGGAGGGTCGACTGTTGATAACCATCTGCCTCGTCAACACCTACGACAAGCTGAAGCTTCACGAGGCTCACCTGAGGAGCATAGCGAGGGCTGCACCCATTTGTTACGCTTTCGACTTTCACCTCGCGCTCTACGACTTCCCGTTCTGGAAGAGGGAAGACGAGCTTGTAGAGGCTGTTTGCGAATACACCACGATAGGAGAAGGGGGCAAATACCTGAGAGAACTTCACAAGAGGGGAAGGTTACACATAATAGAGAAGTTCGAGCCAAGATTTGGAGAGATCGTAGCGACGACGTCTAAACCAGACGAGAAAAAGAAGATAACGCTCGAAGACGTTGCCAGGTTCAGATCCGCGATGTTTTTATTCGGTCTCGGCAGGAAAGGTTTGCCGAAGGAAATCTTGAAAAACGTAAAATACCACTTCGAAGCGACAGGTAGAAACGTCAGCCTCGAGACGTGCACGGCTATAGGAGTCGTTTCGACTCTGATATGGGTGGTCAGGCATGGAAGACATAAGAATTTGCCCGAACCACGGATTCTATAGAGGAGAGACGTGTAAAAAGTGCGGATACAGAGGAGAGATCATCCTCGAAAAAGAAAAAGTGGAAAAGCTCGGAAGATTTATTTCCGGACTTCTCAGACACTACCCGAGCAGATACAATCTCGAAATGGACGAAAACGGATGGGTGGATTTCGGAAAGCTCGTTAGAGCCGTGAAGAGGAAGTTCAAGTGGGCCAACCAGTGGCACGTTAAGGCTATAGTTTACAGCGACGAAAAAGGAAGGTACGAGCTGTCCGGAGACAGGATCAGAGCCCGCTACGGGCACAGCGTAGACGTGAAGTTAACAGACCTTCCCGAAGCCGACGAGGACGTTCTCTACTACGGAACGAGCGAAGAAGAGGCGAGCAGGATACTCGAAATAGGTATAAAACCAGTGAACAGAAGGTACGTTCACCTCTCGACCACGCTCGAAAAAGGTGAAGAGGTCGCGAGGCTCAGGACGGACGAGCCAATAGTCCTCGAAATCGACGCGAAAGAGGCGAGGAAGGACGGAATAAGGTTCATAAAGGTAAACGAAAACATCGTCCTTTCGGAGGAGATTCCGCCGAAGTACATAAAGAACGTTATAAGGATCTGAAGTCTATCCTGTCGGAGAGGATGTAAATCGACTCGTTCAATCGGATGAGAACTGGATCTTTAAAAGTGACGACGTCGCCATCGGGTATGAGGTAAGCCGAGAAGTAATCGATTTTGTACGCGGTGGCGTTGCTTACGAAGTTGTCAACGAAGTCTTTGATCTCCGAAGAGCCGAAGAATATGAACTTTATTATTTCGAGCGACGAAAGTTTGAACTTCATGACTATCGTTCCGTTTTCGACAACGACTTCTCTAACCTCCAGCGCTGAAACGGTTCCCGTTATCATCAACAGCATCAGCAAAGCGGTGATGACGCTCAAAGCTTTCGACATCTTAGTGGAAGTCTTACCGATGAAATAAAAAGTTAGCGTTAAGGGGTGCCGAAAAAGCGTTACGGCGGTGACGGCGGGAAGGCTGAAAATCCTGTAACCGGCACCCCAGTGACTATTTTACACTTTCGAATTATTAAGCTTTTTGGTAACTTCAGTAACTTCAATTTACCTCAACGCAAAACCGTTATGAAAGAATGCGCGCAATTAACGTTAAGATGAGAAAAACGAAAATCGTCTGCACGATAGGTCCGGCAACGGATACGGTCGAAAAAATTAAAGAGCTGATAGTCGCTGGCATGGACATAGCCAGACTGAACCTTTCTTTTGGAACCGTCGAGTATTACGGCGAGCTGATAGAAATTATCGACGAGGTTTCAGACGAGCTCGCAAAAAAGGTCGCGGTTTTGATAGACTTGCCCGGACCGAAAATCCGAATAGGGAAAATTCCGAAACCGATTACGCTTCACCGTGGAGAGAGAGTGAAAATAGTTCCGAAAGACGTCGGCGAAGACCGTGAGATACCGATAAACCAGCCAGAAATACTTAGACTGCTGAAGCCCGGCAGCATCGTATACCTGGCGGACGGCTCGATAAAGCTCAGAGTCGTCGAAGCCGGCGAGTTTATCGTAGCTGAGGTCCTCGAAGGAGGAGTTCTCGCGTCCTACAAAGGTGTTAACATTCCTGACATCCCGACTAAGCTCGGTCCGATAACGAAGAGGGACAGAGAATACCTCAGGTATCTGCTCAAAAAAGACGTTGACTGGATCGCGATGTCTTTTGTTCGAAGCGGAAGCGACGTTATCGAGTTGAAGAAGATTTTGAACGAGTTCGGAAAAGAGTTGCCGGTGATAGCAAAGGTAGAGAGGAGAGAGGCCGTGGAGAACCTCGAAAGTATCGTCATAGAATCCGACGGAATAATGATAGCGAGAGGAGACCTCGGCGTCGAATTGCCCCTCGAAGATGTTCCGGTGATTCAGAAGACGGTCATAAAAATGGCTAAAGAGTTCGGAAAGCCCGTCATCACCGCCACGCAGATGCTGAAGTCGATGGTCGTTCAGCCGGAGCCGACGAGGGCCGAAGTTTCAGACGTTGCCAACGCCGTCCTCGATGGAAGCGACGCTTTAATGCTGTCCGAAGAGACTGCTACTGGAAAATACCCGGCTAAAGCTGTGGAGGTCATGGACAGAATAATCAGGAAGGCCGAGAGCATTTACAGTTACGTTCAGGAGTATTCGGCGAGGAGTATCAGCGAGTCCATCGCCAGTTCTTCTGCGAAAATTTCCGCAGAGCTTCACGCAGACGCCATAATAACGTTCACCCGATCCGGCGCGTCCGCTCTCCAGATATCGAAGTTCAGACCTCCAGTGCCGATCATCGTCGTGACGCACGACGAAAAAACGTTGAAAAAACTCTCCCTCGTATGGGGTTGCGTTCCGCTCACTTCAGTTCCGCCAGAACTGGACGTCGAGGAGGTTTTGCCGTCAATCGTTAAAGAGTGCCTCGCGAAAGGGTTGCTGAAAGAAGATGGCATCGTCGTCGTCACGTCAGGCTATCCTTTCGGCAAACCAGGAACCACGAACACGCTAAGGGTTCTGAAAGTTAAAGACGTTCTCGACCATCCGAAAAATTTTCGCTAACCTTAAATAAGCTTTAAAGAAAGTTCGAATGATGCTTCCAGATGTTCAACTCCTTGAGCCAGAAATTCCAATAGGTCTGAGCAGAGTTGGTGCGAGAGGAATAAAAAAGCTCGTTCAGGTGAAAAGAGATAAGAAAAGACCGATAATACTGATCTCCACTTTTGACGTGTTCGTAAACCTCCCCTCGAGTAGGAAGGGTGTCAACCTCAGCAGAAACTTCGAAGCCGTAGACGAGGTTATAGAAAGGCTAACGTGGGAGCCCGTGGAGAACGTGGAAGAGCTCGTCCTGAACATGACGGACGAACTTCTGGCGAGGCACGAATACGCGAGCGAAGCGGAGGTCAGAATGAAAGCAGAACTGATACTGAGAAAGAGGACGCCGACTTCAAACATAAAAACGCAGGAGGTTGTGAACATATTCTGCAACGCGAGAAAGAGCAGAGAAGGAAAGGAGAAAGTCATGATCGGCGTTGAAGTGTTTGGAATAACCGTCTGCCCATGCGCTCAGGAACTCGTGCGAGCGGCTGCTGTGAGGAAACTCGAAAAAATAGTCGAGGACGACAAGCTATCCGAAATAATCAAGCTGATTCCGTTCGCCTCCCACAACCAGCGAGGTCGGGCGCTGATAATGATAGAGTCGAGAGAGGACTTCAGACCGAGAATCGAGGACCTGATACAGATAGCCAAGAGTTCGATGAGCTACGAGGTGTTCGAAATCCTGAAGAGGAGCGACGAGCTTGAGGTCGTTGAAAGGGCTCACTTCAGACCGATGTTCGTAGAAGACAGCGTTAGATACATGGCGAAAGCCGTCGTGGAGACTTTCAAGGACGCTCCCGACGACGTAGAAGTCTACCTGAGGCAATTAAACGAGGAAAGCATACACCAGCACGATGTCGTGGCTGAGAGAAGAGCGACGATCGGAGAGCTCAGAGATGAGCTCAGCAAAGGGTCTTAAGATCATCATAATCTTCGCGCTGCTCATCGCCAAAGTTAGCGGAGAGATACTCGAAATCTACCCAAACCCGCGCGACGAAAATCAGGAATACGTAAAGATTCGTTGCAACGAAACCTGCGTATTTACGGACTTCGAAAGCGAGTTCAAATTCGAGAAAGGCGTTCACTACATAGCGAGAAATTCGTCTGCTTTTAAAGAGAGGTTCGGATTCTATCCAGATGCTGAGGGCATTTTGCTGTCAAATTCCGGAGAGGTCGTAGAGCTCGTCGACGGTAGCGCGACAGAGGTTTTCAACTGGGCGGACGTTTACCTTGACGAGGGCGTGATATACTTTAAAAAAGACGGCAGGTGGGACTTCAGATACGAGGACTGGAGCTCGTTTAAGCACGTTTCAGATAACGTGTCCGGAGAGATCATAATATCCCCGTGCGAGTTCGTGCTGAACGGTTCGGGAATCGTGTATTCATACACTGTCTTCGACTTTGACTCGTTCGAAGGAAACTTTACCTTCGCCGTTGACGGCGACCCAGCAGGAGGGGTTCCGCTGAACGTGAAAGTTCTTGACGACAGGTTCGACGTCCACTACCTGAAGGCGAAGAGTTACAAAAGTTTCCACGCGAAGTTTGCCGTGGTAGGAAACAAAAGCGTAATAACGACGGAAAACTGGAAGTGGGATAAGAGGGGCGTAATAGTCGTCGTGAATAGCGAGAAGTTTTCGAACCTGCTGAAAAGAGTTTTCGAAAACGACCTTAAATATTCGGGAGACGCACCGAAGAGCTTCGGTAAATTCGTGAAATACGGGAAAGGAAAGGGAAAGAGGCTAAAATTCGAAGGTTACGCCGAACTGTACGTGTTGCCAGACGAGAACCCTATTTTCGATTTCGTAAAGAGTGCCAAAAGACGGCTGTTCATCGTTGCCCCCTCAATTGACTTCAGCGGTTTCGCCGCGCCGTTGCTCGACTCGATACTCGAAGCGAAAAGGAACGGTGCGGACGTAAAGGTTCTCGTGTCTTACGGAAGCGTCGAGTATCTGAAAAAATACGGTGTTGACGTGGGCAAGTTAGAGAGTCCTAAGATACACGGAAAGTTCATAGTCGCGGACGACTCCGTTCTGATCACCTCTGCAAACCTAAACGAATACGGTCTCAAGCTCAACAGAGAGGTCGCGGTTGTAATAAGAAACGAGGACGTCGCCGACTTCTTCTCGGAAGTTTTCATGGAAGACTTCAACGGCGGATTTAACGTGTATCACTATCTTTCTTTGACGATTTCGTCCGTGGGCTTCTTCTTAGCGGTTGTGCTCGTGTTGAGAAGGCTCCAGTAACTTTTCAAACTCTGCTCGAATCGTTTCGTCTTTTGTCAGCAGGCTCACTGAGACTTTCCCGACCAACTCGCCGCTTACTTTAAACCTCCTCGCAAAAGGCTCGACGAAGTATGCTCCGGTTACTTTTCCACTCTTCAGGAGGTAGATTAGCTGGTAGTGGTCTTTAACATACAGGTCAGCCTCGACTCCGTAGCCAGAGACTGCACAAACTTTACCGCTCTCTCCGGAGAACACCACGTTCACGTCGTATTCGTCTCCTGGAGTCAGAGCAGCGTCCACGTTTCCTGCGGAGAATTCGGCGACAGCAAGAGACACGTTCTCAGTGAGGAAGTAGTGGTCAAGCGGCAAGAGTTTTAAAATGTCGAGTCCTGCAAACGCGTAATCGTGCGTCTTCGAAAATACGTAAACTCGCCTTTTCTCTCCCCTCTCAATTATTTCCTCGTTGTCGTGAATTTCCATGTAACCAGAAGCGTTCGCCATTGACGTTACGGCTCCGGACCCTTTTTCGATCGGAAAAATCCTCCCGCCGGCGACGACGACAGGTAGCAGCTCTCTCCTACCCTCCGAGTATATTCTCTTCGCCACCACACCATCGACGGTCCTCCTTTCCAACTTCCCGCCTACAGATTTGACCAGAACTGGCAGAACGAACTCGTGGAAGATCGTGAGAGCCGACGCCGGAAAACCCGGCAAACCGAAGAGCGTCGCGTCGTTGATTTTAGCAACGAGAAACGGTTTTCCCGGCTTGACGCTCACGCCGTGGAACAAAATTTCTCCGACCTCTTTCACAGCTTCGACGAGAAGGTCCTTCTCTCCAGCAGATGTCGCTCCCGAGGTTATGATCACGGAATATTTTTCGGCAGCTTTTAAAATGCTCTCACTCATTACTTCCACGTCGTCCTTCAGAATTCCGAGGAATTCTGCCGAAAATCCGTAGTTCCTGAGATGTGCCGTCAGAACCGCTCCGTTTACGTCGTAAATTTTACCGAATTCGAGTTTTTGCCCAGGCAGGACTATTTCGTTCCCCGTGCTAAACACGGCTGTTTTCACATCCACGATCGCCACTTCGCTGAATCCGAGACCGGACAAAAGGGCTATTTTCTCAGGAGTAATCCGCTCTCCTTTTTTTACGATGAGGTCGCCCTCAGAGACGTCCGAACCCTTCGCCATCACGTTTTCCTTCGGCGCCACTGCCTTCTTTACAAAAACGAATTCTCCACTTTCTTCAGTGTTTTCCACCATCACAACGGCGTCGCAATTCGAAGGAACGATCGCGCCAGTAGACACTTTCACGCATTCTCCTTTATTCAACGAGATTCGCTTGTTCTCGCCCGCCTCAATCTTGCCCACGATTTTGAGCTTCACCGGACTTTTCTCGCTCGCCAACGTTACGTCTTCGGAGATTACGGCGTAACCGTCTCTTGTAGACCTGCTAAACGGCGGTAAGTCCATTGGAGCGAAAACGTCTTCCGCAGCGTATTTACCGAACGCTTCGAAAAGAGGAACAACTTTTTTCGACGCATTAACTTCGATCGCGTCGAGAATTCCCTTAGCTTCGTCTACCGATATCAGCTTTCTCACAAATAAGGATTTTAATCGTCAAGCTATTTAAAAATTAGCTCGCCTGCTCGATCAAAACTGCGTTGATTATCCCCTCCTGGCTCGGCCTGTTCGTTACCTTCGCCAGACCGACGCTCGTCTTTATTATAGCTCCCTTGGTTATCACGTTTCTCCTCGCGTAGTGCATGTGAGCCTTGTTTTCGACAACGCTCTCAATTTCAGCCTTCACAACTCTGCCTTCAGACGGAACGAAAACGTTGGCAAACTTGTCGGCGAAGAGCTTGATCTTGTAATTTCCGCCCCTAACTCTGACTTTCTTTATCTTCCTCTCCCCGACGTGGGTTTCCGCAGGCTCTCTACCGAGTTCGTATTTCCTCTTCTTCCTGTGAGGTCTGTAAAGCCCTCCCGTAGGTTTCCTCCTGCTCCTCCCCTGCCAGATCATTGTTGCACCTCCTGAAGAGTTCGGTTGCCCGCTCTATTTAAATAATTTGTGCCATGAGTAAAGAATTTAATTCCTTGGCAAAACATTGAAAGGGCGATGATGAAAGGGCCCCTCTGAAGAAATGATGAAGGTCTTGAGTTCTGAGCCTTACTAATCTGAAAGTAAAACTTTAATAAAAAAGCCGTTCGAGTTCGTCAGAGGTGAGGCGTTTGAAAACGAACGTAAAGGTGATAATAGGCATTTCGCTCATAGCGTTTTCGATAGCCCTGGCACTCGCGTTCAAAAGCAACATTTCTCCTTACCTCACGGTGTCAGAAGTCGTCAAAAGAGGAGAAGCCTACAACGTTCAGGTGAACGGAACGATAGTCCCGAACTCGACGACTTTTTACCAAGAAAACAACACGAGGGTGTTTCTGCTCACAGACGGCAAGGAAGTCATCAAGGTCGTTTACAAGGGCGCTGTGGCAAACTACCAGGAGGGTATTCCGGCAGTCGTGGTGGGAGACTACAAGAACGGAGTCTTTTACGCGAAAAAGCTCCTGCTGAAGTGTCCGAGCAAATACCAGACGGAGTGATGCTGAATGGACGTCGGATACATCCTTGTGCTGCTCGGGGCTTTGAGTTCAGCTTATGCAACATACTCCTTCTTCCTCGGAGCGAGGAGTGACGGGAAAAGAGCTTTAAAATTGCTTTCCCGGGCAGAGACGTCGACAATTCTTTCGGCGCTCTTCTTTTTTCTGTCGTTTTTAACTCTCACCTACTACTTCATCGTTCACGACTTCAGCTACTACTACGTTTACCGGTATTCCGACACGAAGCTGAGCCTCGAATACCTGATAAGCGCGGTGTGGGCTGGCAGAGAGGGGTCGCTACTGCTCTGGGTCGTGTATATAGCGATACTCAACGTCGTAGCGTTGAAGGTTGACTCGAAAGACAGAGTTCTCGCGTTAACGCTCGCGATAACGAACTGCTTCATATTCGCGCTGTCGTTACTTCTCCTCACGGTGTCGAATCCTTTCGTAAAGCTCGACTTCTCACCTCCCGAAGGTTACGGATTGAACCCTCTGCTGAGAACCCCAGAAATGGCGCTCCATCCACCTACGATATTCTTGGGATACGCGGCAGGGATTTTCCCGTTCGCCTACGCGGTGGCTTCCGTGCAATTGCGGGAGAGGTGGGAAAAGAGAGTCAGGTTCTGGACTCTCGTGACGTGGATTTTCCTGTCCATCGGGATCTTTCTTGGGGGCTGGTGGGCTTACAAAACGCTCGGATGGGGTGGATTCTGGGCGTGGGATCCGGTTGAGAACGCGTCGCTGCTTCCGTGGATTTCGGCAACTGCTCTACTTCACGGGATAATGCGAAAGAGGTTCGAGGCTCTGAACTACTACCTCGCACTTTCCACAGCAGCACTAATAGTGCTCGCGACGTTCATAACGAGGAGCGGAATAATCGAAAGCGTCCACGCCTTCGGCAAAAATCCCGAGGGGCCGATATACTTACTCTACATAGCACTCTTAATAGCGATCGGAACGATAGTCGAAAGGAGGGTCAAGCTGTCAGCAAACGTAGACGTGAGTCAGCTAAAAGACACGACGATATTCGCCGAGATAGTCATACTCCTTCTGTCCCTCGTGACGATCCTCCTCGGAACGCTGGCACCAGCGCTTTTCAACGTCTCCGTAAACAGAACCTACTACGACAAACTGGAGATTCCGCTCGGAACAGTTTTAGTCGTCCTTCTCGGAATATGCGTAAGCCTGGACTGGAAGTTTAACAGAGGCGTTTTCGTAAGGAGGGTAAAATACTCCGCGTTAGCAGGAGTTCTGGCGTTTTTATTAAGCTTCTTCGCGACGAAACTCCTCGTCGCGAGCGTCGGTGCCGGAATCTTTGCCTTCTCGTTGATACCTCACGTCGCGACTCTCAAAAAAGCGGACGTCAAGAATCCAAGGAAGCTTGGAGGATACGTCGCGCACATCGGCCTCTTGCTGCTGTTCATTGGAGTCATGGGCTCTTGGATTTACGAAGAGCACTATCAGAACGTCAGGCTTGAAGTCGGTAGCACGACGAAAGTCGGCAACTACGAATTCGTGCTCAAAGACATTCACTTCCGAGAAGACCCGGAGAAGTTCGAAGCGATAGCAAAAATAGAGGTATACGAAAACGGAAGACTTGTAGCCGTATTGGAGCCGACCCAAAAAGTATACAAGCTAACGAGAGAGGACAGAGTCGTGTCTGGCGTCGCTATAGAGACTACGCCGTTAAAAGATTATTACGTGGCTCTCAGCAGCGTCGGAAGGGATTTCGTTTTCGTAGAGCTATACGTCGTTCCGCTCGTAAGTTTCGTCTGGCTCGGATCGATCGCGATGATCGTGGGAGGAGTGATATCGGCAAGAAAAGAGGTTTAAACGAGCTCCTCCAAGATTTTGTTTACTTCCTCAGCTTTTTCCTTTAAAATTTCGAGCGCCTTTCTTACGACGACCCTCACAGGAAGCTGCCCCACCGCTTCGACAGTAAACAAGAAGTCGTTCGTCTCGTCGACGATTATAGCATTTCTTTCGCAGACCCTGACGCAATCCCTACACATCGAACAGGAGAGTTCGTCTCTGACTTCTATCTTTCCGTTCTCATTTACGAGGACGCCCCTAGGACAGATGTCCACGCACTTCAGACATAGGTTGCAGTCGTCAGTTACCGTGATCTTCGGAATTATCTTGTAAGCGCATATCGACACTGGCTGAAACTTCGCGTGCTCCCTCCCAGTTCCGAGTCTCGCTACCGCTTCAATCATCAGCTGCTGACCTTCGAAAAGCTCGACTATGGGAATGTTATCGTAAACCGGTCTGACGTCGGGGTCGTCGGAGATTAAATCGCCCGAGTATACGACCTTCGGCCCCTCAACGTTCAACCTCAGGGAGACCTGACAGTTCGGGCAACCCTCTCCACCGCAAACGCACTTGTCCTGAAAGTTGTACTTCTCCAAGTCTGTTTTCAGAGGAATCAAGCCGATCCTGTGGGCTATTATTTCGTCGTAGAGCAGAGACGTGTTCAGGTAGAAGTCCACGTAGTCCACTGCCATCGTCGGAACCAAGCTCTTCATCGCTCTTCTCCAAGCGTTTGCAAAAACGTAATCGGAATCCCTCAAAATAAATTTAATTTTGAGTTCGTCTTCAGAAATTATTTCAACCTTCATTTCACACTCTCCTACCTCTCTTACCACCCGGTGGCCTCGTTCCGTCGTGCGGTATCGGTGTAACGTCCTCAATTCTCCCGATCTTCAATCCAGCTCTTGCCAGCGCTCTTATGGCTGCCTGCGCTCCCGGTCCAGGAGTCGTGTGTTTGTTGCCTCCCGGAGCCCTCACCTTTATGTGAACTCCGACTATGCCCTTCTCCTTCGCTATTTCAGCAGCTCTCAGAGCAGCCTGCATTGCCGTGTAGGGGTTGCCCTCGTCTCTGTCGGCTTTCACGATCATACCACCGCTGACTCTTGCGATCGTCTCGCTACCGGTTATGTCAGTTATCGTAATTATCGTGTTGTTGTAGGAGGAGAAAATGTGGGCGATACCCCAAATTTCCTTCTTCTTCTTTTCAGCCACGGTTACTCACCCCTCTTGGCAAACGGAGAATTCGGATAGTAGTCGATCAGGCTTTCTTCATCCTTCTCCACTATGTAGCTCGGAGAGGTAACTCTTCTACCTGCTATCGCGATGTGTCCGTGAACGATGAGCTGTCTCGCCTGCTTTATCGTGTTTGCAAGCCCGAGCCTGTAAACTATCGTCTGCAACCTCCTTTCAAGGAAGTCCTCTACCGTAAGGTTCAGTATGTCGTCGAGCGTCGCGTTCTCCGGAAGGACGCCGATCCTGTTGAGCTTCTTTATAATCTGCTGAGCCTTAGCTTTGGCCAGCTCACCCTCTCTTCCAGGGAGGTTGACCTTAGCGAGCAACTCTCTTGCAGCTCTCCTGTATTTTCTGAGAATTGCCTGGAACCTCCAGAGTTCCCTCTTGTTCCTCAGACCGTATTTTATCACGAGCGGAGCTTCCTTCTCAAGCCTAACTTTATCCCACGGCTTCTTAGGAGTCACATACTTTTTCCTGTGCCTCTTCGGGTCGCCCACAATATCACCTCACTTCTTCCTCCTCTGCACACCAACTGTCTGACCAGTCCTTCCAGTAGACCTCGTCCTCTGCCCTCTAACCTTGTATCCTCTCGCATGCCTGATGCCTCTGTAAGCCTTAATCTTTATCAGCCTCTCAATGTCAAGCTTCTTCGCGAGGTCGACGTCCTTTCCGAGGAGGTGCAGGTCTTTTCCTGTGTAGAGATCCTTCCTTCTGTTGAGCATCCACGAAGGCAGAGTTTCGATCTCCTCCTCTATGAATTTTTTCAGCCTCTCGATGTCTTCGTCGCTGAGGTTACCGAGCTTTTCTCTGGCGTTCAGTCCCAAGTGGTTCGTTATCGCTCTCGCCATTCTCAGCCCAATACCCTTTATTCCGGTGAGCGCGTGAACCAGAGGCTTGTTACCGTCCAAATCCGTATCCGCTATTCTGACGATGTGTTTGAACTCCGCCATCCGATCACCTTCTGAGTGGAGAGGTGAGAAAGATAGATATTTAAAGATTGCTCTCAGAGATTTGTGATTTGCGGAATCGATGTCGGGATTAAAAAAAGTTACGTAGCACTCCTTGAAGGCGAGAAAGTTATTCTCGTCGGCGAATTGAAAGACCGTGTAGAGTGCGACTTCTGTGGAATAGACGCTCCGCTCAGTTACGAAGAGCCGTTCAGAGACTGCGACAGAGAGCTTCTCAAGATGGGTATAAGCGTCGTTCCCCTATCGACGCCGTTCATGAAGAAACTGCACGAGAAAGCAGTAGAGGTCGTTCAAAAACTCGATTGCAGAGAGGTCTACGAAGTCTACCCCTACGCTACGCGAAAAATACTCGGATTCGACTACAGCAAAAAAAGAAAAGACGGGAGAAAGAAGATCCTGGACGCGTTAAGAGAGTTTGTAGAGATAGAAAGTAACGACTTAAACGACCACGAAATCGACGCGATAACGTCCGCTTTGACCGTAAAGCTTTACAAAGAAGGAAAAGGTGTCGCGATAGGAAAGACGTGCAAAATAATAATCCCAGCTAATTCATTTTAGCCGAGTCGAGCTCTATCACCTCGGCTTTAGGTTTTCTCCTGCCGAATGCGTAATCCTTGGCGGCAACGATGATTTCACAAAAAGGCTGGCAAGCCCCATAAAACCTCGAGCAGTTGTCGAGCAAAGAACAGTCGAGGACGAGGACGGATTTTTTCTCGATGTCGACGTCGGCGATCGCCTCTCTTCTTCTGAGCTTCACTTTGAGTCGAAGGTAAGACATACCAACCACCCATGGTGATTATTATTGTTGTTATAATTTTTGGGACCAGGGTGTATTTATACCTTTCGAATTAAAAAAGTATAATAAGCAGATTATTGAGAAGTCGAATTATAACCTAAAATCCGGACGTATCTCCTTCTCAATTCCAAGCGCAAACTTCAGCTCGTTCAGAGTTATGATCGGTTTTTCAAACTTTCTCCAGTCGTCGTAAGCGATTCTCGGACAGGCAGTGTTGACGAAACAGTCGAATTTAAAGTTTCCAAGGCGCTCGGGAGTTACTTCGTCGCACAGAATTAAATGCGCCTCTCTACCGTTCTCTCTGAGAATTCTAAGAGCCTCCTCGGCTTTTCTGAGATTGAACTGGCCGATCTTCGACGAGACGATCACCCCAAACTTTTTACACTTGCTCGCTTTAAGAGAGAGAGCGTATCGCTCTTTCAAGAACTTTTCCGCGCTAACTTCCTCGATTTCTCCGCTGAGCGGAGAATACCTGTAGCCACCGGCGTGGTGGGCACTGCT
The DNA here is from genome assembly GCA_964463865.1 of uncultured archaeon. GTDB lineage: Archaea > Halobacteriota > Archaeoglobi > Archaeoglobales > Archaeoglobaceae > Ferroglobus. The sequence continues at coordinate 15,898 of CAYXDX010000036.1, forward strand.
ATGCCGTTCTCCAGCACAGACGTGATTGCTATCGGCTTCATCACTGAACCCGGTTCAATGACATCAGTGACTGCCCGGTTACGCATGCCTTCCGTGTCATGCCCGGGGTCGTTGGGGTTATAGGATGGCTGGTTGACCATCGCCAGCACTTCGCCGGTGTTTACATCCAGTACCACGACACTTCCTGAACGTGCGCCGTGCTGACGTACCGTGCTTTTCAGTTCCCGGTATGCCAGGTATTGCAAGCGCCGGTCAAT
>CAYXDX010000037.1:0-15811 GCA_964463865.1 uncultured archaeon
GCCTTGAGAGCCGGTGCCCGTTAAGGGCTCCTGGGTTCAAGTCCCAGCCCCGGCGCTTCAAATCATGATCTTTTTGATTAATTCTCTGACGAGCTCCTCCAACTTCCTGATTACTTCGAAAGCTTCTTCTTCGTTTTTTGGCTTTCTAATTTTCCAGCACTCGTCGGCTTTGACGTCTTCGTCGAACGAAACAACGTAGTCGACCTCCTCGAAAACGTCGTCGGTAAGCTTTTTCGGACGGCCGATTTCGTAGCCCACTAGTTTAGCGACCTTTTCCGCTAACCTATCCGGCTCTTTAGCCGGGCTGATGCCCGAAGACAGCGCGTGCATGTTCATGGGGGAAATTTTGTTGAATATCGCTTCGGCAATCAAACTCCGGCAGTCGTTTTTCTTGGAAAGGAATAGGACTCTTTTCGTCTGAGTGAGTCTGTGGAACTTTTCTATCGATTCTGGAACTTCCGGCTTTATCTTGAACGTTCCGATCTCCACGCTTCCGAGGTCTATGAACCTGAGAGTCAGCTTTACAGTATCTCCATCAATTTCGACGATGTTGTAGTTGTTGTCGGGCATGAGGACTTTGTATGAGCTCGTAGATCCCGCGTGAATTATGTGCGTCCTTAACAGCTTGGTCGAATACGGAACGTGTCGATGTCCTGCCAGAACTATCCCGCCGTGGCAGTGGTGGGTGAGAGCCTCGACAGTTTCCGCGGCGTCGATGAGGACGTTTGTATTTCTTCCGGTGTGCGGAATCGGAACGATGTGGTGGTGCAGAGCTATTACGTTTGTGCAGTTCTTTCTGACCTGTTTTGCCAGCCACGACCTCTGCTCTGGACCGACGTATCCGTCGTCCGAGTCTGGTAGCGTGCTGTCGATCCCTACGAGGGTCACGTCGTCGAACCTCATCACCCTTTTGCTCTTGCCGAAGTATAGTCTGAAGTATTTCTGACCGTCATTTCTCGCGTCGTGGTTTCCCGGAACTACGAAAACGTCAGTCTTTAACTTGGAGAGGGTCTCGTAGGCTTCCCTGAACTCGGAGTGTATTCCCCAGAGGGTCAGGTCTCCGGTTAGGACAACAACGTCTGGTTCGATCGCGTTTATCTGCTTGATCGCCTTTTCCATCTTCTCCTTGAGGTGTTCGAACCCGAAATGGACGTCCGATATGTGCACGATTTTCATGCCTTTCGCGAATTACTCTGCAATGATTGATTGTTAAATTTATCGTTTTCAGAAAATTTGACAGTGCACCAAAACTCTTTTATATTCGAGGTCAAGTATTTTTGACATCAAGTCAGGAGGTGTTGAGTTTGCATATAATGGAGGGTTTTCTACCACCAGAATGGGCGGCTTTTTGGTTCGCTTTCGCGCTACCGGTTATCGGATACGGAGCGCTCAAAGTGAAGAGAATGATCGACGAAAACCCGGGGATAAAACCGCTCGTCGCCGTAGCTGGAGGTTTCATCTTCGTGCTGTCGGCTTTGAAAATACCGTCTCCAGTCACTGGAAGCTGCTCGCATCCGACGGGAACAGGAATAGCAGTGGTTCTCTTCGGTCCGTCGATTACAGCGTTTCTTTCAGCGATAGTCTTGCTCTACCAGGCTTTGCTGCTCGCTCACGGAGGCATAACGACCCTCGGTGCAAACACGTCCTCAATGGGTATAATAGGACCGTTCTTCGGCTGGCTCGTTTACAGGGCTTTGAAGGGCAAGCTTGACATTAAAGTCGTCACGTTCTTAACAGCCGCGGTGTCGGACTGGATGACCTACGTGGTTACGTCGATTCAGCTCGCTTTGGCGTTTCCTTCGGGGACCGGAATTGCAGGAGTTACGTCATCCGCGGTGAAGTTCATGATGATCTTCGCCGTTACGCAGATACCCCTCGCGATCATAGAGGGAATCGTGGCGGCGTTGCTCATTGGCTACCTCGTGCAGGTGAAACACGACGTCCTTCAGGAGGTGGTCGCTTGAGGGCACTATACCTGCTCGCGCTCTTAATCTTGCTTTCGGGAATAGCGTCTGCCGAAGAATGGGTTGGAGCGGATGAAAAGGCAGAGGAAACGATTAAGCAGATATCTCCGGACTACAAGCCCTGGTTCTCCCCAGTCTGGGAGCCACCAAGCGGAGAAATAGAGACGTTCCTGTTCAGCCTCCAGGCAGCGGTCGGAGCGTTGGTAATCGGATACATACTGGGATACTACAGGGGTAGAAATGCACAGAACGCTTGAAGAGGTCCAGATGGGCTCAAGGAAAAGGATAAACGGGGACGTAAAAGTTTACTTTTCCTTAGCTTGCTTGCTTTTCGTAATTTTTAGCGGTAAGGTCAGCGTTTTTGCTTTGGCTTTTCTGATCTTCAGCGCTCTCTCCATAGACGCGGCTGGTAAGCATTACGTCCGCCTAATGAAAATCCCAACGCTCTTTCTCGTTCCGAGCGTCCTGCTAATAGCTTTCCTAATTCCCGGATCAGCGATCGACGTTCCGTTTCCGGTAAAACCTACTCGCGAAGGCGTAAAGGTTGCGACGACGACGTTGCTAAGGGCTTACGCGTCTCTGTCAATACTCTCCTACCTGATTTTGACCACGACGATACCGGAATTCTTCAGCGCTTTGAAGAAACTCAGAATTCCGGACTTTTTCGTCGAGATGGCGATGCTGATTTACAGAACAATTCAAGTTCTGATGGAGGAATTGGACAGGCTCGACAGAGCAGCCGATTCGAGACTTGGATACGTGAGCAAGAGAGCTTTCGTGAGAACTGCTGCATTGCTCGGATACTCGCTCTTCATGAAATCGCTGGAGAGAGCGGAAAAGATGAGCATGGCCATGGAATCGAGGTGTTACTCCGGTAACATGCCGGTTAGGAGTGAAAGAAACTCTGGATACCTAATTTCGGCGATCGTATTCGCGGCTCTCACCTTTGCGTGGGTGGTGGGTGTATGATAGAGACGAGAGACCTCTGGTTTTCCTACGGCGGTCGCGCAGTTCTGAGGGGCGTCGATTTTAAGGCGAGGAAGGGAGAAGTCACGGTTCTGCTCGGAAGAAACGGTGCTGGAAAGACGACGCTGTTGTTACACCTGAACGGCTTGCTTAAACCTGAAAGAGGAGAGATCTGGGTGGACGGAGAAAAGGTGGAGTATACGAAGAAGGGTCTCGTGAAGCTTCGGAAAAAGGTGGGTTTCGTTTTTCAGAACCCAGACGACCAGATAATCGCTCCTACAGTCTGGCAGGAAGTTGCCTTCGGCCCGAAGAACATTGGCATAGACGACGAAGACGTCGTGAGGAGAGCTCTGAAGCTGATGAACCTTGAGGGATACGAAAACAGACTGTGCAACCAGCTAAGCGGAGGAGAAAAGAAGAGAGTCACGATCGCGAGTATCCTCTCGATGAATCCGGACTACATAATCATGGACGAACCCACGGCCGGACTCGACGGAGTCGGGTTGAGGAGCACGATAGAAATCGTTGAGATGCTGAAGAGGGAAGGGAAGTCGCTGATAATTTCCACGCACGACATAGACTTCGCTTTAGCGGTAGCAGACAGGTTCGTAATCCTTGACGGAGGTAGAATAATTTTCGAAGATACTCAACTCGACTTCGAACTGGCCGAAGCTTGTGGACTGCGCGTTGGATTTTCGAGAGGTTCTCTTTTGGTCGTCCCTCACGATGCTGAAATTCCAGAGGGTGACTTCGACTTCGTGGCAGTGATGGGTAAGAGTGCGAGGGAAAAACTCGAAAAACTCGGAATTGAAGCGGACATAACCTCTGCCTCTCTTGAGAGGGCTATACTCAGAGCCATTAGCGGCAACGACGTTCTGCTCGTGTGCAGCAGAAGTATGCTCGAAGTTGTCAGGAGAGAGGCGAGGAACTTTCCCGTGAAGCTCAAAATTCTCGACGGATCGTTGCGGGAAAGCGACGTTGAGCAGTCGAGAACCGAACTTCGTAGCAGCTCACGTTAACTTCTATGAAGTTTCCGGTTGTTATCGCTTTTTTAGTGCAGGATACATTTCGAGGTCGCTCGTTAAGTTCACGAAGTTCTCTGGGAGATACTTTTTCTACGTGAATGAATTTGACGTTGTAGTGTTCGTAAGCCCCCCGCTTAAGAACGGTGCGAACGTAAACGCCAATAAGCGTTGGTTAGAATGTTCAGTCGAATTTGATTGTGAAGAAGCCATCGAAGTCTATCTCGCACCTGGCGAGCTTGTCTCTTAACTTCGGATCGAAGTAAACTCTGAACCCGTTGACCTCGACGAAATCGTCAAGCTTTTTTCCGGCGTAAATACTGTAAGAGATCGAACAGCAACTGTCGACTTCTTCCACTATCGCGAACTCCTTTATTCCCAAGCTTTTTAACTTTCTTTTTGCCCTTTCCGTCAGTCTCACGAAAACCACCTGCTCAGATTACTGCACAAAGTTTAACTATTTAGCGGTAAACACTCGAAACGATGGAGACCGAAATCTGGGTCGAGAAGTATAGACCCAAAACCCTCGACGAAGTGGTTGGGCAGGACGATATCATAAAGAGGCTCAAAAGTTACGTCGAGAGAAAGAACATTCCTCACCTGCTATTTGCTGGTCCTCCTGGAACGGGAAAAACTGCTACCGCCATAGCACTGGCGAGAGACCTCTTTGGCGACGTCTGGCGGGACAACTTCATCGAGATGAACGCGAGCGACGAAAGAGGTATCGACGTTGTGAGGCACAAGATAAAGGAGTTCGCTCGAACTGCTCCGATCGGTGGTGCACCTTTTAAGATAATCTTCCTTGACGAAGCCGACGCCTTAACTGCCGACGCTCAAGCAGCTTTAAGGAGAACCATGGAGATGTATTCGAAGGTCTGCAGGTTTATCCTCAGCTGCAACTACGTATCGAGAATTATAGAGCCGATCCAGAGCAGGTGCGCCGTGTTCAAGTTTAAGCCAGTCCCGAAAGAGGCGATGAAAAAGAGGTTGCTCGAAATTGCGCAGAACGAGGGGCTGGAGATAGACGACGAAGCTCTTGACGTTCTGATATACATCTCCGGAGGAGACTTCAGAAAAGCTATAAACGCTCTGCAGGGCGCTGCGGCTCTGGATAAGAAGATAACCCCGGAGATTCTTTACCAGATAACCGCGACTGCCCGACCGGAGGAGCTGAGAAAAATACTCGAAGCGGCGCTAAAAGGGAACTACCTCGAAGCTAAGGAAATGCTCGAAAACATAATGGCTGAATACGGTATGAGTGGAGAGGATGTCGTTTCGCAGCTGTTCAGGGAAATCATGTATTCGAACCTCGACGAAAGGTTGAAGGTCGTTTTGATCGACAAACTTGGAGAGGTGGACTTCAGACTAACGGAGGGCGCTAACGAGATAATCCAGCTCAACGCGTATCTTGCATACCTTTCCACGGTCCAGAAAAAGGCCGGTAAATAAAGTTTTAGCTTCAATGCGTATTACAATAGTAATACAAACACAACGATTTTTTCCATCGCGAGCTCGCCATTTTTTATGTTTAGAATTGTTAAGGGCGAGGATTTCTCTGAGCTTTTGAAGGGCGACGTATCTTTCGTTCTGTGCATCGGAAACACGAAGACTGCGGAAATCCCGGGAATAACAGTTGCTGGAGCGAATCCTGAGTTGATAAAGTTCACACCTCCGGCGGACGCGGAGCTTTTATACTACGGAGAGTGCAAAATTATTCCGTTTCCACCAGCAACACCGGACGGTAAGCCAACTCCGGCTCTGATAACGCACACTGCCCTAAAGCTAACGGACGTTCAGCTGTTCGTCGTCGACAGCGGACTCGTGCTAAAGCCGAGAATTCCCCACGCAACGATAAACGCTCCGGTAGGGGAAAACATAGCTGAAGGGGATGCTATGGGCTTAGATAGAGTCCTGGAATCCTTTGAATACGCGAAAATTCTTGGCAGGGAGATATCGAAGAACTGCGATGTTGTCATGATAGCCGAGAGCATTCCGGCGGGAACGACTACTGCTGGAGCTGTTCTGAAGGCTCTGGGGATCGAAGCCAAAGTATCTTCCAGCATGCCGGAAAATCCGGTGGAGCTCAAGGCGAAGGTTATAGATAAGGCCGTGAGCAGGGTGAATACCGACGACCCGCTCGAAATCGTTGCAAAGGTTGGCGATCCGGTGATCGTAGGCGTGTCGGGAATAGCTCTCGGAAGCAGGAAGCCAGTAATTCTTGCTGGAGGAACTCAGATGGCTGCAGTTTCTCACGTCGTCAGAAGGATAAACGAGAAGTTTGAGGTCAACATAGCCACGACAGTCTACGTCGCTGAAGACGAAACCGCTGACATCGTTTCGATCACTCCCGAAGACGCGAACGTAATTGCCGTCGATCCGGGTCTCGGAAGTTCGAGTAAGGAAGGGCTGAGAGCTTACGCTCAGGGGTTCGTAAAGGAAGGCGTTGGAGCCGGAGGATCTACGCTGCTGGCTTACGTTCGTGGGTGGAGCGCCGAAGAGTTCCTGAAGGAGGTTGAGAAAAATTACGAAAAAATAGTGGAGTCCAAGATTAAGCAAACGGGTGCGTAGCGGTCTTTCTCTTCTCCTCTATTTCCTCTGGAGTGGGCAGTCCCTTAACGGCTCTCTCTATCGCCAGCTTCGTCGCCTGGTAGTTGTATTCGTAGATCTTCTTTTTGTCGCTCGCGGCTGGGTGTATGAAGACGTTCGCGACTATGCACCACTCGTCTATCTTGTCTTTCGGAATTATTCCCTCTTTAACAGCGTCTGCCACGGCGTCGGCAACAGCTTTCTGAGCTGGACCGAAAATCAGTTCGCCCTGCTTCATGTTCTTTATCGTCACCGTCGGAACGATCACCGTCGGTGGCTTCACAGCGAGATTCGGGGCGATTATGGCTGTAAGCCCCCCGTGCCCCTGAGACGGAGCTCCGAGAGCCATTGCGAAGGCGTAGCCGACCGGCCCGTCCCTCCTGCCTATAAGGATGTCCACGTGCGCGACCTCGTTCCCCTCACCAACCAATGCCTCGCCCGTCATCAAAACGTCGTGATGGCTCATATTTTACTGTTAATGCCTAACTCTTATATAACTCTTTAGTCTCAAATTCTGATGAATTCGTAGGCGTCGTGCTCTTCGAAAGTGTACTTTATCTTGTTGAACTCTCTCTTCAATTCTGCGACGTCCTTCCTGACGACTTTAACGTCTCTTCTGTCAAAGACGACGTCTGCAATAAGTTTAGATAACAACTCCATCTCGCCTTCCTTCATTCCGAGCCTCGTAACCTCCTGAACTCCTATTCTGATTCCGGACGGATTTTCCGTGTCTTTTATCGAATCCCAGGGGAGCAGGTTTTTGTTCAGGATGATATTGGCTTCTTCAAGCTTTTTAGCCACCTTTGCCCCTCCTCCGAATTCTCTTACGTCTACCGCCACTTGGTGGGATTTCGTGTATCCGAGGTCTTCTCCGAGCACTTTTAAACCTTCTTCAGCGAGGCTTTCGGCCAGCTTCTTCGCATTTTTAACTATCTGCCTCGCGTAATCTCTTCCGAACTCCGCGAACTCGAGAGCGGCGACGACGAGTCCCGCTAACGTGTTGAGGTGGTGGTTGCTCACGACTCCGGGAAAAACAGCTTTATCTATCGCGTCAGCGAGCTCCTCTTTGCAGGATATTATAGCCCTCTGAGGACCGAAAAAGGTCTTGTGAGTGGATGCCGTTAAAACGTCGGTCCCCTCGTCGAAAGGCCTCTGGAACTCTCCACCGGCAATAAGCCCGAGGACGTGACTCCCGTCGTACATGACCTTAGCGTTAATCTCTGCCGCTATTTCGGAAATCTCTTTCACTGGGTGCGGGAAAAGGAACAGGCTCGCACCGAGGACGAAAAGCTTCGGCCTCTCTTTTTCGGCGAGCTTTCTCGTCTCGTCCACGTCTATGTTCATCGATTCCTGGTCGAAGGGGTAGTGAAGAACTTCGAGACCTCTGAGACCGGCTGCCGAAAACTTGTCGTGACTTATGTGTCCTCCCGCCGGGACTGAGAGGGCAAAAATCTTGTCTCCTGGGTTCGTGAGCGCGAAAAATCCAGCCATATTTGCTACGACTCCGCTAATTGGTTGAACGTTAACGTGAGGAGCGTTAATGAGCTTCTTCATTAGTTCTACGGCCATGGTCTCTATTTCGTCCACGAACTTGCAACCCTCGTAAAACCTCTCGCCTATCCTGCCCTCCGCGTACCTGTGACCAAAATCGCTAAGGTAACAGTTCCTAACGAACTTGCTCGTCAGGTTTTCGCTGGCGATGAGCGGGATGGAGTCTCTGTAAAATTCAGTGTGCCTCACTATTACGTCGTAAACGTCGCTGAGCTTCATAGCTCACACTTCGTATCGAATTATAAAACGGTTTTGCCTCCCCTGAAGTATATCACCCTCTCCTTGCACCTAACGTTCTCGACGAGTCGCTTGACGAAAGGAACTACCTCAACTTCATCGAGCCTTTCGATGCTCACCCACCTCACGTCCTTCGCGTCGCTCCCAGCCGTAATCTTTCCGCTCTTAATTTCGGCGAAGAAGTCTATTATGATATAGTGGTATTTGACTTTCCCCTCTCTATCGTAAAATATCTCCTCGGTAACGCAGGCGACCTCTCCTATTTCGATGTCCACGCCGATCTCTTCCTTTATTTCCCTCTTTAAAGCTTCTTCCAGAGTCTCTCCCGTTCTGACGAGCCCTCCGGGAATCGACCACTTGCCCTTGTTTGGCTCGTTTCCTCTTTTGACTAACAGGATCTTACCGTCCTCTATTATCACTGCTCCTACGCCGACCACAGGGCGGGTTGGATACTCTCTCATTCCGACATCACCGACGCGAGGGCTATAGCTCTGACGTATCCCTCTACGCTCTGAGACCTGCTCGTATCTACGAGCGTGAACGGGAGCTTGGAGTAGTAGGCGCCGTACTCTCTTCCGCCTCCAAGGTAACACATCGCTCTGAAGATGTAGTTCCCGATAATTCCGTCCGGCGCGATTATTATGTCCTCCTCTACGTCCTCAAGCAGTATCTCTCTGTTCACGCCTTTGCAAATTCTTGCAAGTAGCTCAGCTTCGGCGAGAGATCTGTCAACTTTTTCACTCCTTCCAACGTCGCTCAGTCTACCTCCGGCGAGAAAGGCAACGTTATCCCCGAGTCCAAGTTTTTTAGCCATTTTTCTTGCCTCTTCAACGATTTCAATTTTCTCGGAGATGCTTTTACCCTCGTCCACTCCTATCGGAGCGAGAAGAAACAGCTTTTCGTAAAGAGTTTCAAGAAGCGCAATCCTGTAAAACGAATATCCTCTGCCTTTCAGCTCGCTTATCAGCTTAGACGCTCTGGCCGTCCCTCTGACGGCTGCGTCAACCTCTCCGCTTTCGAGCAGGTCTACGAGTCTCTTCTCAGTCTTCTCCCCCTCGTCAACTATCACCACGTCGGCGAAGTTGCAGATTCTCGAAGCTCGGACGATCTTCTTGTCGTATCCTTCTCTCTCCCTGTAAACGCCTATCGCAACCCTCTTTTTTTCTGGAATTCTCTCGAGTATCAGCCTGTTCATAGTTTTTCACCCTACGAGTGATAGTGTGCCCTCAAATATATATTCGACTCCTATGGACGCCAAAAATATTGCCATCACTCTGGCTATTATGTCCGAGCCGCTTTTTCCGAGCAGGGAGATTATGAACTGGCTGTAAATGTGAGTTAAACGCACGATGAAGTAGACGAGAAGAATCGCGAGAACGAGAATCAGTTTTCCGATTATGTCGGCTTCGGAGGAGAGGACTATCGTTGCGGTTATGGCTCCAGGGCCTGTGTACAGTGGCAAGGCGAGAGGGAACACTGCTATAGAATCCACATCCAGACTCTCCAGACCCTTCTGAAGGTAATACTCTCTCGTCCTTCTGCCAAGGAGAATGTCCACGGAGATTATGAAGAGCAGCAAACCTCCCGCGACCTTCAGGGATTCTATCGATATCTTGAAGAATTCTATAATCGCGTAACCGCCGAAGGTAAAAATTATGAGGATGGAAGACGCTATCGTCACGGCTTTTTTCGAGATCCTGTCCACGAGATTCTTTTCCAGCCTCTCGGTAAGGGCTATGAACATCGGTATGTTTCCCGGCGGGTCGACTATGACGAAGAGCGTCGTAAAGGCTGTGAAGAAGAAGCTCACGTAGTCTATTCAAACCCCCTCCTTTGCCTCTTTTATTCTTTTCAGGTGGTTAAACGCGAGCTCCTGCGAGTAAAAGCTCATGAGCCCGCAGTCTGGTCCGATGAACTTCACCCTGTCTCCGAAAACGTCCAGTGCTTTTCTGATTCTTGCTCTAATCCTGTCCACGCTCTCTATTTCGCTCAGAGCTTTTTCCATCAACTCTTCGTTGCCCCACACGTTCTTCCCCTTCGCAGAGCTGTATTCAGCCATAATCGCGTCGAAGTCGCTTCTTGCTACGCCAACTCTCAGATACTTGTCGTAACTTTCGAGATCCTCTTTGTCCACGAACTCGAGAGCTTTTTCGTCGCGCGCGGCCTCTATTCCTATGACGCTTATGCTCTCAACTTCCAGAACTTCTCTGTAAAACACCGGCGAGTGCAGGTGGATCTGAACGTCTACGCTGCGCGGAATCCTCTCGTAAGCGAGCAGTATCTGGTCAATAGTCGGTTGAAGCTCCGGGTTCGTTCCGAGGCTCGGCTCGTCGAGACTCACGCACTTCACGGCCTCCCACTCGCACGCGTTTTCGACGAACCTTGCAACCGACTTTGCGATCGCCTCAAGCACGTCGTCGTATATTTTCGAACCGAACTCTCTGTAGTAAAGTTCGAACGGTCCGGTAACGCAGACTCTGACGGCGTCAACTTTCATCTCTTTCAGAGCTTCAAGTTCAACTATCTTCGCCTCACTCTTTTTCACGACGAACGGACTCTCCTGCTTGCTCTCGTCTCTTATCACGCTGAGAAACATTTCGTTCATGTCTCTGAACTGCGGATAGTTTGGAAGCTCAACCCCTGCTCTTTGCTTCATTATGAACGCCCTTTTTACCATCTCCCTGTATTCCTTGCTTTCGTAGTTCTTCTCCACCCATTCCCTGCTGATTCCTTCGGGAAGTGGGAAGCTGCCTATATCGTCGAAGATCATTCACCTCTCCCCTCCTTTCTCCTCATGATCTCCTCCCAACACCTCTTGACGTCCATCATCTCTTCGCTCAAATCGACGGACTCTTCTGAACTCCAGATCATCTCGAAGTATTCCTTGGATTTCTTGGCAAGCTCCTCGCTCTTAGCATAAACGCCAGCTTCGTAATTTTCGAAGAGTCCGGTTTGAGTTAGGTTTGCCGTCGTAATCAGGACTTCTTTCTCGTCTACTATAAGCATTTTCGAGTGTATGTTGTCGTTCAGCTTTACCGTTCCTTTTGGAAACATTTCAAGAAACCTCCTGAGCGTGAACAATTGCTTTTTGTCCTCAAAAACCTCGTCAACGCTCTTAAACTGCCTCCTTTCGTATCCGGGCCACGTTATTATTCTAACTTTAACGCCCTTCGACACGAGGGGCTGTAATTCGGCGGTAAGCCAGTCTGTGTAGTATATGTGTGGCGAAGTTAGTAGAACTTCTTTCTTCGCGTTTTTGATCATTTCCTTCATCTTCGCGAGGATTTCGCCGCTAAAAGGAGGAGATGCGACGAACTCGTGTGACTTCAGCTTCTTTTCTAATCTGACGTTGAGTATGAAAAGCCCGACGAACGCGACAACTGTCAGACTCGCCCCCAGAACGTTCATGAAAAAGTAGTTGGGAACCTCTACGAACTCGACTATTGCCACGGACTGGGCTTTGGGATCCTGAAACACCCACTCTATCTTGTCGACCACGTCAAGAGGCCCGTAGACTATTCGCGAGTTTGAGCTGAGCGAGAGGATTTTGTAGTCTCTGTATATCAAGTCCGGAAAGTCGAGGGTTATTCTAACTTCTGGCACGTAAATTCCGTGTCTGGAAAAAAATTCCGGATACTCCATGGCGACGAACCTGTATCTGTCGCCGAGTTTTACGAACGGATCTCTCAGGTCTTTTTCGATTATTATCTCGTATTCTTCCAGCGGCGTCAGAACTTTGTTCACGCTCAGGAGGAGATACTTCGTCCCGTTGTCTTCGACGACCTTATAATTTGCTCCTCCGGACGGAATATCCTTAACCTTCACGTATCCGCTGTCGAGCCTCATCGGTGGGAAGTTTATCGCGAGGAGAACGTTTTCGGTCTCGTTGGTGTTCTTGAACCTTAAAATGAAGATGTCCTTTCCTTCTTCGAGACTGCTCAGCTTGTAGATCGAATCTACAGTGACAATTACCTGCGCGTTCGCCACCGAAATCAGCAGGAGTAAAGCTAACGGGAGAAATCTCACGGTAAAGAAATCTGTCGGTATTGTATAAATATATTATTCCAGCAAAGCTTAAATAACGAACTGGGGCTGTTTCGAACATGAGCGAGGGAACAGTTTACGTCGGAACAAAGCCGATAATGAACTACGTGCTCGCGACGTTGACGCAGTTCAATGAGGGAGCTCAGAAGGTCGTTATTAAGGCGAGGGGTAAGGCGATAAGCAGAGCCGTTGACGTGGCAGAGATCGTCAGGAACAGGTTCCTGCCGAACGTCGACGTTACGGACATAAAGATCGACACAGAGGAGCTCGAGAGCGAACAGGGTAGAAAGGTAAACGTTTCGACGATCGAAATCACTCTCGAGAAGAAGGAGTAATTTTTTCTATCAGCTTTTCCAACTTATACCATTTTTCATCTATTTCTCTCAGCAGTTCGTTGATCTTTTCCACCCTTTCGAGCATTATGTCGTAAATCCTGTCTCCGAACTTCTTCTTCAGCTCTTCTCTGAACTCCACGAGTCCTTTTATTGCCGTGATGTGGTTTCTGACGTTGTCCACAACTTCGCTGTAAATCCTTATGTTTTCGAGAACAGCCTCTAACGCTTCGTCTCGCTCTTTTTCGTGCCTCAACGCGGTTATTTTAAACGACAGGCTGTCCATCGTTGTTAAAAGTAAGTCGACCTCAGCCTCTCTTGGTTCGCGGTCTGACAGTATCATGAAAATGTACTCCTTGGAGTTTTCCCCGGAGACGGGAAAGACGAAGACGATTCTCTCGTCTTTTTTAAACTTGCAGTTTTTACAGACCCTGCTCTTTTCGGTGTTGGCGACGACAGGTCTTTTTGTTTTGATGCAGACTTCCACACACTTCATCTTCGCGTCTTTGTAGTTCACGCTCTTGCTGTAACCCATGAAAAATTCCACGAAGTCTCCGTAAACTTCGCCTATAAGAACGTCTTCGTAGTTCATCTCCTCTATCAGGGACATCCTCGCGAACTCGAAGATTTTAGAAACGTCTTTTTCGAAAAGAATCCTTCGCTCGATGTTCAGCAGCGTTTTAAGGAGTCTCTGGTAAAATATCAGCTCCGTGACGTCGTCGCATATTATGAGCGCATGCCTCCTGTTAGAAATGTGCAGAGGCGTTACGACGACTCTGAAGTATCTGTCCGAAACTTCGTCCTCGAACTCCACTATGGCATCCTCGTTAACGCTCTTGGTTACCGCGTTCAGCCACTTTCTACCAGCTACGGACTTGATGTTCTTCCCGATCACGTTGCCAGCCAGTCGCCTCGCGTACGGATTCGCCTCTATTATCCTGCCCCTTTCGTCGACGAGAATTATCGCGAGGTTCGAACTTTCGAATATCTTCTTGTATTTCTCTTCGCTCTCTTTGAGCATCTCAAATATCTCGCTGATCAGCGCTCGCTTCGTCGACACTTCAAGCACCTCAGCGTGATAGTAAACTTCGCACCACCGAGCTCGCTTTTTCCTACGCTAACTTTTCCACCCCACCTCTCGACGCTCTTCTTGACTATGTAGAGCCCAATTCCGCTCCCACCTTCTTTTCCGTAGCTGAAGCCGTATTCGAAGATCTTGTCCTTTATCTCCTCGGGAATCCCCTTCCCGTCGTCATCCACCTCTATAACGATGTTCTCTCCGTCTTCTCTTACTCTTATCCTCACCTTGCTCGCCTTTCCGTGCTTGAACGCGTTGTCGACTATGTTCGTCAGGACGCTGAAAACCGTGTCGTCGGCGAGAATCACGTAGTCTCCGTCAACGTCGATCTCCACGTTTTCGTAGCAGGACTTAACCTTGTCGAGAACTTCGCTCAGCGAAACTTCTTTCAGCTTTCCGGACTTTATCGACTCCTCCATCTCCTTTATCATGTTGATGATTTCCACTCCTCTTATCAGGGACTTCTCCGCGAGGTCTACGAGTCTGCTGCTGTTCTCCTCTTTGAGGAGGTCCATGCTCATCATCGCCGCTGAAATAACGTTCTTTATGTCGTGTCTCAGCATCCTGTTGAGGTGGAGTGCTAACTCTAACAGTCTTTCGTTCGTCTCTTCGAGCTTCTTCTTCTCCGTAATGTCTATGAAGTTTCCGAGGACTGCTCTTTTACCTTTATACACTACTGGAACGACTTTTTCGAGAATCCACCTTATTCTGCCGTCTTTCGTAACGGCACGATACTCGTAAGGCTCATCTCTGACACCTTTCAGCATCTCTATCGCTTTCTCCCTAACGAGTTCTCTGTCCTCTTCGTAAACGAGGTCGAGACAGTATTTGCCCCTCAGCTCGTCGGCCGAATAGCCGGTTATTTTTCCGAAAGTCTCGTTTACGAGTTCGAACTTCCCTTCCACGAGTATGTATTGTCCTATGGGTGAGTGGAAGAACAGGCTCTTGAACAGTTCTTCGCTCTCTTTTAACTTCTTTTCTGCCTCGATCCTCGGAGTTATGTCGAAAAATATCGCAATTCCAGCTGGTCTGCCGTTAAACGTGATGTTTCCGAACCAGAAGAGCCCGACTTTGACATCGCCGCTCTTGGTGTAGAAGGGAACTTCGTAAATGTGCGGCTGAACTATCTCTCCTCTCTGCCTCCTCAAACCCCTTTCCCTGACGAGCTCCCTTACGGACTCGTGGGCGAACTCCCAGAACTTTACTCTCGTCAGCTCCTCCTTGCTGTAACCGGAAATTACCTCTGCGCCTCTGTTCGCGTAAACGAAGTGATCATCTTGATATATCAGCATCCCGACAATTTCGGAATCCTCGAGCACCTTGAGAATGTCAAGAGCCTCGTTCAGCCTGGCGACTATCGTCTCGTCGCGAGAAAACACCACTATCTTACCCTTGTCCCCTCTGAAGTAGCAGACTTCCTCTTTTATAACTGAGTCGCCGTACTTTCTGTAAAATTCCTCTTCGGTTTTCGCCTCGCAATTGCAACCCTCGACGACTTCTCCGTTTACAATGAGCGCGTAACCGATGTTTATCTTCTCCTTGAGATCTTCATGGGCGGCAAAGCTCAGCAGACCTTCTTTGACCTCCATCAACTCGTGGTAGTAGAGTTCCTTACCGTTCAGCGTTATTCTTCTAACCTTCGCGATGTATCCCTTGTCGATATACTCGCAAAACTTGTCCTTTTCTAAGTTTTTCGCTAACGGACAGTAGTGCGGTCTGCTTTCGAGTTTGTGAATTACCTCGTAGCACTTACCACTGCTGGATCCGAAAACGTCGGCGAACTCTGAACTTGTCCACACTATATTGCCATCGCAGTCGACTATGAATTCGATCATACCTATCTTGTTTTATCTCGAAACATATTTATAATCCTTATCACCACATGATAACGTATGACTTTAAAGGTGCTCGTTGCCGAAGACGATCCAATAGTAAGGGAGATTTTAAAAACGATGCTGAAAGACTTCTTCGTTCTCGAAGCGGAGAACGGAAACGAAGCCGTTAGGCTGTATAAGTATCACAAGCCAGACG
>CAYXDX010000038.1:0-15510 GCA_964463865.1 uncultured archaeon
GCTCGGGGAAAAATTGGGGTTGACACCAAAGATAGGAGGTGACACCTTGGAGGTGATACCTTGAAAGGAGTTAATGCGAACGAAAATATAAAGGTTTCGGAGTATAGCAGGAAGAAGTAGTATATAAGAAAGGAGCGAATCGATTTTGAAAATGTTTTTGACACCTTGGACAGGTTTCTGTTGAATATTATCAGGATTTTCAATGGACTCTCGAAAGACTCTAAGAGGAAAGTGCTTGCAGAATGGCTCGGTTATGGAAAACGGAAAAATGTGCTTTCTATAGCAATTCCTGAGCCAGATGGAACCGATTTTCTGATAAACATACGGATAAGCGAGAGGAAATGGTATTGCACAAAGAGCAAAGCTGAAGAGCATAGGAGAGCAATGAAAAAACTTGTAGATGAGCACAAGAGGAAGAACCACCTAAATGTTACCGCCGAAACGAACATTTGCATAGGTAACTACACGCGGAGCGTTAGAGGTTCTGGCTGCACGAGAATAGGACTGAGCAGGTGCAAAAGAGGGGAGTTCTTCTTCAGACCGGATAAACCATGGCTATCAGTTACGCTATCATCTTTCGTGAACATGCTCAAGAGCAGAGCATACAACCTCAAAATCACTCTCGAAAGGAGAGGTATAACACCGTTTGGCATCGTGAAGATTCACCTTGAGTGGCTCGAAGAAGCTGTAAGGTTGCTCCGGGTCGCATTCTCTCGGGAACTGTTCTCAGCGTAGGTTTTTGCACCGGTTAGATGACACTATCGACCCCGTTCTGAGAAAGCTCTCTGCTCTTTTATTTGCGATTTTTATAGTGCAATAATGATTAATCGAATTCTATAAACCCGTCTCGATGTGCTATATAATCTAATTGTAACTTAATAGCATTTATTTAGTAATAAAAAAAAGCGAGTAAAATGCGACTACAGACCCTCTTTTTAGTGCGATGGTGCGAGTTGCTGGGCAGGGTATGACCGAGAACCAAGACATCCAGAAAGGTGTATGACCGAAACCTCTGAGAAATACAAGTGTAGCAGGTGCTACAGGAAAGTTTATATACTATCATTCTACAGATACTATTGTTATGGCTAATAAAATCGGAATACCGCTCGAAGGGTTCAGGATAAGGCTCGTCAGAACATCGAACTTAGACGAGGTTATAGTCAACTTCGAGAGGCATGTCGAAGACTTACTCAAGGAAAGGTTTGGAGACAGTATAAGGGTAAAGGCTCATGTCCTCGAAGACGGGGACGGGGTAACCCTCGTCCCGATTCTTGTAGCAGGTGCTACACAGTAGAAGAATAGAAAAACTTAAATAGATTTTTGGACAACTTTTAACCATGGTTTACGGGGAAACCCTCAGAGGGTTCGAGTTTCAGAGCAATACTGGTGCTGTTTTCAGGTGTTTTATCGGAGAATCTGGAGTAATAACGTTTCAGATTTTCAGAGGGACTGATGGCGTTGAGGCTGTTTTCGAAGGGAACGACAAGAAGGAGTTCTCCAAGCTCCTGTTTCTACTGGTCAAGTGGATAGGTGTAGAAGACGCTAAGAAGATTATCGAGAAGATGCAGAAGCGAGGTGATTAACCATGCCCGAAAAGAACGAGAAGAAGAGGAAGAGGAGGTTCCTCGAACTGCTCGTTGGGAAGAAGGTAATCATTCAGAGCAGACACGGAGAACTCTACGAGGGGCATTTCGCAGGAGTGGACGGCGACATATACATCCTGTCAGACGCAAAGATAGTCGGAAAAAAGAACGTAGCTTACGTGGACGTTCTCGGAGTCAAGAATAGCATAATAGCGCACATTCATGTCGAACCGAAGAAGGTTGAGCCAAAGCGAGGTTAGTCGTGGTGTCTCCCATGGGAGACATATGTTACGTGTGCGGTAAGAAGACGGACAACCCGAAGGAGTATTTTGATGGAATTGTAATCGGAATCACGATAAAGGGATACTCTTCTTTTGCGACCGGAGAGATTAATTGTTCAGTTTGCTCTGACGAGTGCGCGGCTGTGCTCGGAGTAATAGTCCACGGTATGATGGGTTTCAGCGAAGAGGAAATACTTGAACATCTGTATGAAGAGCACGGGATTCCGGAGGAAGTTCTCGAAAGGTTACCAGAAATAATGAAGAACATGGACAAAAGCATACTGAACAGAGTCTCGAAAAGGGTTTCGAGAAAATTCATCAGGATTGCGAGAAAGCTTTGACAAGGAGGGTTCTCATGGACTACCTCGTGGTCAAGGTAGGAGACCTCGTGCTCTACAAACACGCAGACCTGAAGGAAATACTGAGGGAGAGGGAAACGCTCAGAAAATACTTCAGATACGACCCAGATTCTAAGACATGGGTTTTCGACATAATGAAGTTCGACCACACGAACGGGCAACTTGAGGAGCTCGCAACGTATCTGTCCACTCTTTTTAAAGTGGGCAGGGACGAGGTAGAGGGAGCGATAGCTGAAGCGGTCAGGGAGCAGAGAAAACTCGTCGAAATCGAGAGCAGAGAGCACCTGACGAAGCTTCTCCGCGAAGGAAAGTTCGCGGTAAAGCCCACGAAGTTCCTGAACGATAAGCAGAGGGAGTTTGCGAGGACGTTCTTCACTTTTAGGGACGGTCTCTTCTTCCTCGACGAGGACAAGGTTGTGAACTACATAGTGGAAATGGATATGCTCCCGAAGGAGAGGGTTCTGAACGCAATCAAGGTTGTGCTCGACGAGTGCGGATTCAAATACTACGGCGAGCACCTCGAATGGCTGAAGGAGAACATAGACAGAATCTACAGGAGGGCAGAGCAGGAGTTCGAGAGCAGGAGCACGATATACCTCAACGACACCGGAGAGGACATAGAGCTCGTGATAAGAAGGAGGCTCACCTCGGAGGAAATAAAAACCCTCATGGACGCTTTCACAACGGTCTACTACACCCAAGACCAGACGGGCAATCTGACGGAGCACAGGATGAGGGTGATAAAATACGACAGGTTGAGGAAGGCTTACAGAATTCCATACTTCGCCACACCGCATCTGTTCTCGGTAGCAAAAAAGCTCGGTTTCAGGAAAGTCGTCGATAGGGTCGAATGGGTGAAAAAAGACATTCCGAAACCACCGAAGTTCGACATAAAGCTCTACGATTTCCAGAAGGAGGCGCTAATCGCGTGGATGAAAGCGGGATGCAGAGGAACGATTGTAGTCCCGACGGGAGGAGGAAAAACGTTCATCGGCATGGCAGCGCTCTACTACATGTCAGTCCCTACGCTGATTTGCGTAACCACAATCGAACTTGCGAGACAGTGGAGGCAGAGACTCAAGGAGCACCTCGGAATCCACGCGGGGTTGCTCGGAGGAGGTCACCACGACATCGAAGATGTGACGGTTGCAATCTACAACTCTGCGGTGAACCACATCGATGAACTTATAAATAAATTTGATTTTGTTATATTTGATGAAGTCCATCATATACCCGCCGATAGTTTCAGAAAAATAGCTTTTAGGTTAAAAGCGAGGAAGCGTTTAGGCTTGTCTGCCACTCCAAAGCGTTACGACAGAAACGAAGCTCTGATTTTCTTCTCGGTCGGAGACGTGGTTTACAAAGCGAGATACGACGAGATGGTAAAGCTCAGGCTCGCGGCACCGCTCAAATACTACAGGTTCTACGTAACGTTAACTCCGGAAGAGGAGGGGAAATACGTTGCGGAGCTGAACAAGTCAGAGAGCTCGAACAAGGTTCAGAAGCTCATGCAGATAGCATTCATGGCTAAGCAGAAATACGAGCTGCTAAAGAAGATTGTAGAGAAGCTTCCCGAAGACAAAATCCTCGTGTTCTGCCAATACGTGGAGCAGGCTGAGAAGGCATACAAGGCTGTCAGAGAGGTCGCTAAAGGACAGGCAGCACTCCTTACCGGAGGGACTAACGCGAAGCTCAGGAAGAAGTATTTCGAGGAGTTCAAGGAAGGCAAAAAGAGGATACTCGTGACGACTTCTGTTCTCGACGAGGGTATCGACGTTCCGGATGCGGAGACGGCGATAATCCTCTCTGGAAGCGGAACAGAAAGGCAGATGATTCAGAGGATAGGGAGAGTTATCAGATACAGACCGGGGAAGGTTGCTAAGGTCATAGAGGTAGTCACGAGGAACACCGTGGAAGAGAGGATAGCGGAGAGGAGGTCTAAGGTTCTGAGCGAATACGGGATAAAGCTGAGCAGAAACAGGCTCGGTGGTAGGAAATGAGGAGGGTATACATATACCGGTGTCCGTTTTGGGATAAGTGCGAGAGGACGATGTGTCTCGGGTGCGAAGTCAACATCAGGTTCTACGAGCGGTAACGAAATAATTAAATCTGTTCGAGCGAACTTTAAAAGGGTGGGTGTTATGGCAGAAGTCCCCACGAAGGTGAAGGTAGTATCGGCAATATTCGGACTGTCAGGAGCGTGGGCGATTCTGCTCGGAATCTTGGGAATAATCTACGGAACTCCGATACTGTCCGAGATAGCATACGTTCTCATAGCGAGCGGCGCTATAAACCTCGGAATTGCCTACGCGCTATACAGAGGATACAAGTGGTCGTGGGTTGTCGCTGTTGTGCTCACGGTTCTGTCCACGATTGTAATCGTTGTCCAGTATTTCAGATACGGCTCTATGGATTACCTGTCCCTCGCAATGAACCTCGTCGTAGCGGTGATGCTCATATACAGCGCCGACTACTACGGAGTCCAGATACCGTTCGCACCGCAGAGAAAGGCAGCGGCAGCATCTATAGAACGCGTAGAAGAAATGAAGTTCTTCAGAAGAGTGGTCTGATTTTTCAATTCAATTTTTTGAAGAACCTGTAGTTCTGTTTCGGAGCGATTTCCGATTTTATAGCACCGTAAATCATACCGAGAGTGGTAGCGACACCGAAAGCCCCGGTAGAAGTTATAGCGTCCGCTTTTGCCAAACTCATTAGGTAGCTGAGAATGTTCGCACCTAAAGACGCAATTCCATCCCAATTGACGATTATAAGACCCATGGAGCTAAGAACCAGCAGTGATGCGAGGTAAAAACCGGCTACATACATGGCAATCCTCGCCGCTGCTTTGAGAGCCATGCCTATCAGCATTCCTATAGTAAACCCACCGACTCCGAGAATCACGAGCCCGGTAGGGTCTGCCATATTTCAAAATTGTCGAAAAACCTTATAAATGTTGTTGAATCATTGCGAGTAGATGAAAACTCTTTACGCAGTTTTGAGAGTAGCCGGAGCAACTCTCGTAGCTTTAGCTATGTTTCTTGCTATAATCACATCCCAAAAACTTGCGGAATTCCCCAGTGGAATTGCCGCGTTTTATGTCTCCGTTGGAGTAGTATTACTCATAGCAGTTTTAGTCAGCGTTGGTGCTTTCTTGATTCTATACGATGAAGAAAACTTTAGTAGCTAAAAATTATTTTTTGGTGTGGGTTTATTTAAGTTTTACTATTTTTGTGTAGCAGGTGCTACATCTAATTGTCTATTTTTGCGAGAGATTTGCGGAGTCAGACTTTTTAATTTGCAAATGTGGTTGCTTTGTGAGAACAAGTAGTAGATTTATGGTAGATACGAAATCCGACACTTTTTGGCTGATTTTTAAATCTAAGACATGTATGGAGTTTGTGGAGCATTTGTGAAAATTAGTGGTATATTTATGGAGGCGTTGAAAGCGGAACTTTAAAAGTTGTAGATTTGTGAGAAAATATTTAAATATTCCGAAATATAGTGTTCGACATGGGTATTGTAAAAGAGCTCGTGTCGAACAGAACTTGGAACAAGAATACGCGCATGAAGAAGTATCTTGTAATTGCAGATACCGAAGGATTTGACGAAGCTCTCGAAGAGCTCGAAACTGATAGGAGATACGGAGCAATTCCTGAATCATCATACTACAGGATAAGGGCGAAGCTACTCGAACTGAAAGCCAAGGCTGAGAGGAAGAAACTCAATATGGAAAAGTTGCTCCTGAAGTTTCTCATACTTTTAGCGGAGTCTAACAGAGAGAAGTTCCCGAGAGAGGAGCTCGCAAGAATGCTCGGAGTAGACACGGATTTCATAGACGATTTCAACAAGTGGCTTAACGAGAGCGGATATATCAAAATAGTCAGACTCGTCGCAATCGGAAAGAAAGCTTCTAAGGAAGTAGGGTTGAAAGTAAGATAACGTAGTGAATCAGAAGAACGAGCACGTTGTGACCGGGGTTGTTCGCGTAGAGAAACCCTCTAAACCTATTTTTTCCGAAGTAAACTCCCTGTTTGGTCAGCATGTCGAGTGCGAGGTGGTGTCCGTAGCCTATTACGAATCCGACCAATGTGGGACTGTAAACCAGCGGCGTCGCTGCGAGCGGTATGAGGAGGTTGTGCGTATACATGTTTCTGTGGTTCGCGCCGGTCACGATATCGAGGTAGTCCGGCAGAATCGAGGAAACAGCGACGAGTATCAATCCTGCAACGGATATCGGAAAGAAATTTGAAAGGATGAGTGCGAAGCACACCGACGCGAGTAGGTGCGTGACCCATTTCAACCCCTGACACCTCTGAGCATGGAAGAAATTTTGTCCGCTATTATCAGAGGGCTCATCAGGACGAGGAAAACGACTGAAATCAAGATGAGCACCGAATACCCGAACGCGTTCCACATCTTCCACGACAGCGGTGGCTCGAACTCGCAATCGTTCGGACACCTGTAATGCTGGAACCCGAGCTCGTCCGGGTATCCCACTTCAACGAGCTCGCTACCGCAAACGGGACACCTCATTTCGACCACCAGTATGGTTCTCCGCACGGATACTCTTTTACTTTTCTCCCCTCTTCGACTATCCTCCTAACCTCGTCTATCGTAAACTTCTCGAACCTTCCGAGCTCCTTCCTGTGGAAAATGCAATCGAGCACCCTGAAATCCGGAGTTACGACGAACATCCCTCTCCCTGCCGGACACCTGCTCGGAAGGATTGCATACTTCATAGCCTTGAGTATCGTCTCCTTGGACGGAGCCCTTTCCGAGTCCCCTCTCACCGGCATCGCGAAAATCTTAATGTCGTTCAGACCGAGGCTGTCGAGCCTCGTCCTAAGCGAGACCAAATCTTGTAAGTTGTCGTCCATGAGCGTGAACCGTATGAACCCGTTGATTTTCCCCTCCTTCACGTATTCGAGAAGTTTTATTATGTTGTGCCACAGTTCGAGCTTTCTCGAAAGGTTGTGCCTACCTTCAAAGTAGTCGAGCGAAATCTGAACGAAATCCGGTTTAGCCTCCAAGATTCTCTCGGGATTCCACCCGTTCGTAACCACGGTGACCCTGTAACCGACTTCCTTCGCTATTTCCACGTATCTCTTCAGGTTCCTCGAAACGGTCGGCTCCCCACCAGAGATTGTCAGTAGCTTCCTCCTTCCGTAGAAATAAACGGAAAAAAGTTCGAGGACTATTCTATACCTGTGCAAGTCCATGGGTCTCCTGTATTTCTCTTCTTTCAGCGGACAGAACGGACACTTTGCCGGGCAGGTGTAGGTAATCTCCGCTACGATATGCATGTAATCACCTCACGACGGATATGTATTCGTCGAGCTTTAAAACCGCTCTGAGGGTAATCAGCGAGCCTATCAGGTTCGTTATGTGCAAGTCCATCTCTTCCCACTTCGCTATCGCGTTGCAGGTTTCTATTACTGAGCCATCCGAGTCTACGTCCACGAGAATTTTCAGGAGCGTCTTCAGACTCTCGTAGCACTTCGTGGAGTTCTTCGCAACATCCCTCAGAACGAGGATGAACCTTCTGAGCTCCTCGTCTTCGACGAACAGCTCTTCCGCGTGCTCTTCTATCACGTGTCTCTCCGCTTCGTCGTAAATGTCGAAAACATCCCCGCACATCCTGCACTCGAACACACCCACCACCTCAGCAGATTCCCATGTCGAGCTCTTCCTTGACTATATCGTCGAACATCGTGTCGATTTCGTCGTCGTAACTCTTCCTCTTTTTCTTTCTCCTGTCCCAGAACATGGCAGACCCCACGAGCAAATAGGAAGCAGAAAGATTTAAATATTTCGCTAAAATAATGTTTTACAAATTGCAGAGTGTGATACAAATGTCGGGGAGGGTCTTCGCAACGTTCATACTGTCGCTGCTCGCAGGAATGGTTCTCGGAGCGGTGCTTTTCAACAGCTACTACGAAGTGTCAGAACGAATACTCGAAGAATACAACTTTTTCCTGATGTTTTTGCCAGCGATAGCGTTCTTCGTGGTCGGCTATTTCGCAGGGAGCAGAGGGAACGCTCAGGAGTTCTCATACAGACCGATGTTTCAGGGAAATGTCCAGAGCCTCGGAAGGGACGGGGAGAAGATAGTCATGCTCTCTATTAAGAGGGCTGGAATAGTTAGGGAGAAGGGTAGGTGATGGTTGTGGTGTTTGGAAGGAATAAAGAACCCGAAGAGGGGAGGTTTGAAGTCCCGGACGAAGTAATAACTGTAATCGCAGAGAGGATTTTCAAGCAATACGGCGAAGCTTTCGCTGAGCTCGTTAACAGAAAGGTGTCTGAAAGGTTGAAGGAAATTGAGAGCAGGCTCGAATCTCACGAGTCGGTTATAAGGAAGCTCGAAGCTTCGAGCAACGAGAGGATAAAGGAGATGGTAAGAAGCGTCCTCGAAGTTCAGACGGAAATCATAGCACTCAGAGCTGCGGAAAACGCGGTTGGCAAGGTAGGAATAGACAAGGTTAGGAAGCTCGACGAGAGTGTGAACGAACTCAAGAAAGCTCAGATGGAGGTCGCGGAGAACCTCGAAAGCATGCAGAACCTCGTGTCCGAGCTTCAAACTATGCTGTCCGGATACCAGCGAAAGCTCGAATCGATACACTCAGAAATTACCGGATTCAAAAACCAGATGAAGAAAGCAGTAGAAAACTTTAACGACGAGGTGTCGAGGGCGATTGACGAGGCATCGAAATCGCTGAAAGAGGCTATGCTCGTAGACAGACCGAAGATAGAAGCAGCTCTATCAGAAGTCGTCAGGTCTGTGGTGAACAGAGAAATGCGGACGATATCGGAGGAGTTCATGAGGGTCGCAAGCGATTTCGAGAAGGTGAGCAAGAACATCGGGAGGATAATCGATGTTGCCGATAGCGTAGACGAACTCGTTTCGAGAGTGGAGGAGCTCGCAAAGACGATTGAGGAACTCAAGGAAGCTGTGAAGACGGAAAAAACCGGGGAACAAAAGTCGGAGGAAGAGGACGAAATAGAGAGCGTTGCGCAGCAGAGCAAGAGCATTCAGGACGAAATCGAGAAAACTATGGAGGAATACTCGTTTATTGAAGACTGAGGTGGTCTCCGGTGGAGATAATTACTAAGGACGACTTGATTAACCTCGCATCATCTTTTACGAGGAGGGCTCTTAAGCAGTCCATAGTTCCGCAATCGACCGAGTTCGAATCGACTACGTTCAGACAGCCGGAGCTCTACGGTCTTCCGGTTTTCGTGATAGGATACGGAGGAAGACCGATAGCGTATGTCGGTCAGTATATCGCGCACAAAATCCTGAGGGTCAGAGTGGGTAGCAGGGTTGAAACGAGGTGGAGGATTCTCACCGGATTCGTCAGAATTTTCGCACAGCACAAGGACAACAAGAATATCGTAATAGAGGTGTTCGCGAACGGCGTCCCGTCGGTAGGAGCGGCTGAATACCTCGCAAACAGAGACCAATACGTGCTTATAGAAGACAGGAAGGAAGAGCAGGAAATAGAGTGTCGCGAGGACGACATAATAAACCTGTCCGGAGTGATGAAGAACGAAGACCCGGTGATACTCATCGACAGAACGGGAACGTTCAGAAACATGCCTTCGGACATATTCGCGAAGTATTCGGAACTCGTGACGCTCTACGAAACTCTGCAGAGACAACTCTTTGAGCAGGAGCAGATAATGTCCGAGATGCGGACTGAAATCGAAATAACCAAGGCAGAAAACCGGAAGCTCATCAACTTATACAACAACGCGATTCTCAGGATTCAGGCTACCGCGGGTTCGCTTCAGCACTGGAAGTTCGAGATGCTCAAGATGAAGGAGCTTATGAACTTCCTCGAAAGAAGGCTCGAAGCGGTGAAGGAAGGAAAAGAGAGGATTCAGGCTATAATGAGCGACTACTACGAGCTCGTCGAGAGGTTCACGGACATGGTGAACGAGCTCTCGGAGAAGTTCGAGCAGCTCGAAAGGTTGAGGGAGCAGTTCGAGAGAGCGCTCAGAGAACCGGCTAAGCCTGAGGAGGGTGGGGAGAAGTAATGGAAACCCCGCTCACGAGGTTTTCGAGGATTATCTACGATTTCAGGGAGGCGCTCAGAAACTACGACAAGTTCTCCGAGAGGGAACTTTACAACTTCATAATAGAGCTCGAAGATGCGGTTGACGCGATACTGTCGCAGCACAGGATTACGAGCATAACAGATGCACGTTTCAGAGCGTTTCAGGACGCGATGAGGGAATACGAGACGACCATGAGGGGCGTAAAGGAGGCTATGGACGACAAGGACTACAACAGGGTAAGAGCGCTCCTCCCTGAGCTCGAAACGACGGTAAGGAGGTTGAACAGGCTAATGTCCGTTATAGCGACCGGAAGCGTCCAGCAGGTGGTGGACATATCCAAGGAGCTCGAATTGTTCATAGGAGAGAGTCTCCACGAGTTCGACGAGAGGATAAAAGACCTGTCTCACACGGCAAAACTAATCCTCGCGAACCTCGTGGAGTCTCCTCTGAGGGAGATGAACCTAAGGGAAATACCGTCGAAGCTCGGACTAACGGACAAGGAGGCTAAGAGAGTCGTTAGCGACGCTGTGGGAGAGCTCGTGAGGAAAGTCCCAGACCTCGTGGAACTCGTCCCGGACACGAAGCTCGGAGGGCTGAAAATACGCTGGAAGAGGTGAGACCCCGTGTGGTCTGTGTTCTTCCACATGTCTCAGTTCATACTCGATGTAGTGTTTTCGATAATAGAGAGATACATCGGAGAGGAGAGAGCGTTCGTAGAGGAGGTAAAGCTGACTTTCGGTCAACCTCAAAGCGGATGGCTCTTCGGAGCAATCTCAAACGACGCTTTTGCAGAATACAGAAGCAGAAACTTCCTTTTCAGACCGAGAGTCACTCTGATGCACGAGACGGAAGCCATGAAGCTCGTTACCGTCGTGACCGAATCGAGACCGCACGAAAGGGTATACGTTTCTTGGAAGGAGGCAGCGTCTGACGACTTCTTCAAGGACGTTGAGACTCTGTTCAAGAGGGTTCAGAAGGTTAAGGGTGGTGAGTAGCGTGGTTCTCGTGAGGCTTTATTACAAACCATCCTGTCCGAAGTGCGACGAGTTGATGGAGTTTCTGTTTAGACTGTCGGCTGAGATAGGTTTCGATTTCGAACCGGTTCTCGTTGACACCTCTTTCGAGGTGTTCTACACGAAAGACCCGGCTTCGAAGACATACAGCGGAGACTGGATTTCGTCGTTCGGAAGCGAGAAGCAGAAAAAATTATACAAGGAGGCGAAGCCGATATTCGACCTGATAGAAGGCTCGACGGTAACTCCAGTGATAGAAATTACGTGGTTCAACGGTCTGATGGAGAGGTCGGTGTTCATCAAGGGATACTCGGAGGAGGGCAGGAAGAAAGCTCTCACGAACATAGCTGAAATGATTTTGAATTTGATTCAGGTGGAGAGACGTGCGAGCTCTCCTTTAAGGTTTAGGAGGTAGAGCATGAGGTGGGAGGAATTAGTTAAGGTGGGTAACCTCTGCTCCGGAGCACCGCTCGCAGCTATCGTGTTCTGCTGCGGGCTTGAGAAGAGGTGCGACTTCAGGAAGAGGGCGCTCGAACTTCTCGGATTGACTGAAGCAGATTTTAAGAGGGTAAAGGAGAGGATGAAAATCGAAGCCGAGAAGACTTGCTATGGCAACCTCGCATACTGCTGCTCCCTGAACGAGAACTGCGAAGCGAGGGACAATGCGCTGAAGGAGCTCGGAATGCCGCCGGCAGGATACCTGAGATACAAGTTCAGAATACTCGAAGAGCTCGTTCCGAAAGACAAGCTCGAATTCGCGTTCAGAGAAAAAGTCCTCTACACGTTCGCGTTCGAGCTCGTTAGAATAGACAACTCGAACTTCGAGGGATACAGAGGTCTCGCCATCGGAAACCCAGAGATAACGAACACGCTGATGATAGTGGATTTCAAACCCTTCGAGCCAAACATGTCTGACTTCGTGAAGGAGACCGTCAGAAAATCTGAGTTCATATCTCTCAGGGTGACCAAGGAGCAGTATAAGCAGATTGCCGACATAGCCGCGGAGAAAGGTTGCAGCATGTCTGATATCGTGAGGGATGCTATAGCGCTTTACCTGACCCTGCGAAGCTCAAAAGTTGCAAAATTGCAAGTAAAATAACTTTTAAATATTTTTTCCGATAACACATGGAATGGGTGAGTAAAATGAGGAGCGGGAAAATGGTGTTAGTGACAGCTCTGTTGCTCGCCCTCGGAGTGTTCGTTCTGCCGTCGACGGTATCTCTGTTCGAAGGGCAGCACATCTGGTATTCTAAGCAGAACGTGACCCTAAAGTGCGACAAGTGCCACGCGGACATAGCCGCGGAGCTGTTCACGAGCAAAATCCACAGCAACTTGAAATGCATCGACTGTCACCAAGTGAACAAGATTCCTCAGGGAGCGCACGCTGCCGGGACGGTTGCTTGCACCGATTGCCACAGCAATGTCATCAGCGAGCTCCTGAACGATACCCACAGACCGTATTTCGAAGCCGCTCTCAACGATGACTTGATGACCGGTGCGAACGAGGCTTGCGTAGGTTGCCACACCCACGCTGGTGTCAACATAACCTTCATACACAAGCAGAACCTGACATTCACAGCGGAAGCTCTCGGCAGCGGGAAGTGGATTGTCGGAAACATGAGCGCAGAATAAAACTATGCCTATTTTTTTATTATTCGAGCTTTTACAAATCTTGTTCTACCCCTTAGATTTCTCCATTCGATAGAGAGAAAACTTTATAAATGTGGAAGAGAGAGAAAAGTAAGGGTGATGGAAGATGGCGAAGACGATTGGTAGCGGAGTCGGTGCTTTGAAGGAGTTTGCCAGAAAGTGCCTCGCAGCTGGTGGAGTTCCGATATTCAGGACGAGATACGGTGGTAAGAGATTGCCGAACAACTCCGTTATCGCAGCGTGCTGGGGCAAAGGAGATGTCGTAAAGGGTGGAACCATCACCGATGTTCCGCTGGACGTGATAGAAAAGATGGAAAAGACAAGAGGAGACTACAAGTGGCTCGTTGAGACTTACTAATCATTTCTTTCAATTTTATTTTTGCACTCTTCTTCTCATCGCAACGACCTTCTGTAGAACCTTCTACACATTCGCGTAACACACTAACCTATTTGTGCAACATAATTTTTAAATAGGAATAAAATCAAGAGCTGTTATGGAGCGCGACGATTTCGTAGAAGAATACGAAAAGCTCCAGAGGACAATCAAGATAGCCACAATAGGTGCGACGGTCTTCTCGATTCTTCTCAACATCTGGGTTGCTCTGTCTCTGATGAGTGATGTCCTCGGAATAGACCTCGGGGAAGTATACAGACAGATAGTCAAATACGGATGGAGACTTCCTCCGGACTGGGTTGCGAGGTATCAACCGTATCTATACACGATGGAGTGGATTCTGCTCGTCACCGTAATAGTTGACACCGCGGTCTCTGCGATGTATACAAGGGAAGGGATACCGGAAGTCCCGATACCATACCTGAGGGTCGTGAGCTTCATATCGTTCTTCTGCGGTATGTGGCTGTATTTCGCCTACAAGGTCGCCGCATACGGAATTATTTTCTTCGCGGGACTACTGACGTTCTCATACACGTTCGTCGTGAAGAAGGAGAGCGAGGAGGGCGAGGAAGAGGAAGAGTTCGAGTCGGAAATCTGGAAGGAAGCGGCGACGGTCTTCGACCCGGAATTCTCGTAAAATTTATTTTTTGTTGAATTAAAAGTAGAACCATGGAATACCTCTACAAGTTCTTCGAATACGCGATGCTTTATGTCCTGCTCGTGCTGATACCCGCGTTAATCAGGGTATTCGTAGACACTGCGGTCATCAAGATACCTTCTTCGAGCTTCCAGCTTCCACCGAGCAGAACTTCGTGCTCGATAAAGTTCGAGGACGCATACGCGTCCGTGGTATCTACCGCGCTCGTAGCGCCGCTTTTCGAGGAAATTGTGTTCAGAGGGACACCGTATCTGTTCTTCGGAACGGTCGGTCTCGTAATCGGAAGCGCGGTCTGGGTGCTCGCACACCCGAGCTGGCAGCTTAGATACATCACCGGTCTACCCCTGTGGAAGAGGCTTGCGTTCACGATTAACTCGATTTTCTACTACTCCTGCGCTGCAATCTTCTTCTCCCTCCCTTGGATTCAGGGATACCCTATATTCTCGGTTCTGTTCCACATGCTCCACAACGGTGCGATAGTCCTCGGAGGAATATTCAGCGAGGTGGAGTTCCCCGCACCATGGAAGAGGGAAGACGCGGAATTCTTCAGAGAGCCGAGAGGTCTGAAGAAGAAGCTCGAAGAGAAGTTCTTTAAGGACACGAATCCACCGGAGAACGATGAGGAGCTCGAAGAAGAGCTCGATGTAGACCTAAATGGGGCGAAATTCTTCAAAGAGTTCACGAGGGGGGTGGAATCTCAAAAGCACGCTGAGAAAAAGGCGACGAAACCACCTGCGAAAGTGGTGGCAAAAGTGGACGAGGAGCTGTGGAGTTTTTGGGTAAAGTAAAAAAGGGTTATGACTGGAAGATTTTATTCAGTTTTTCGATGAACTGAGCTTTCGCAGCGTTTTCTTCCATCATCGGCAGGTCTCCGTAGGGGTCAATGATATATCTGATATCATTGACAGACTCGATGACATTTCCGAGGAGCTTTCTGACATATTTGTTCTCTGGAGAGACATCGTTCCTCCTCCTTACTACGAATTCGAACAGTTCCTGCAAATCTTCATCTTCGTCGACGATTTTTGCTTGTTCCTGCTCAATCTTCTTTCTGACTTTGTAGAGCTCTTCTTCGGCTTTTTGAAGCTCTTCGTAGGTCTTCGTTATTTCATTGGAAATTCCTTTTCTTATTGCTTCCTTTATGGCGATGCTGAACTTTAACCATAAGTCTGCTTCGTTGGCGTCGCTCGGGATTTCCATTCTGATTCCTTTGTATTCTTTGACTGTTACCGACCAGCTGTAGTCTACGCTTGGAAACCAACTGTCACTGTCCTCGTAAGAGCCAGAGAATGTCCCTACAACTTTTCCGTGCTCTATTATGTGTTTCATGTATTTTTCAAGCTCTCTGTAGAGTTCAACAACTCTTTCTTCTAAAACCTTAACAACCTCACCGCTCATGTTATGTAGTAGGTGCTACATCTATTTAAGTTTTTCTATTTTTGTGTAGCAGGTGCTACATCTCGACGGTTCGAAAAGCTTTTTACTGTGCTCGCAGATGTATGCACATGTTCTCG
>CAYXDX010000039.1:0-15191 GCA_964463865.1 uncultured archaeon
CTCGACAGAGAGGAGGTCGAAATGCTCGACGTCTTAGCTAACGACATAGCCTTCGCGCTCAAAACTCTCGAGCTCGAGGAGGCTAAGAGGAAAGCGTACATGCAGATAGAGGACAACATATACAAGTTCGCGATTCTCGTCGACGAGATTAAGAACCCGCTGATGGCGATTTTGAGTGCGACCGAGCAGAGCGTTGAAGACGAGAGGACGAAGGAGATAATAATCCAGCAGGTGAACAGAATCATGGAAATCGTGCGGCAGCTCGACAGAGGCTGGATCGAGTCTGAAAAGGTCAGAGAGTTTCTGAGGAAATACCTCTAAGTTAGAAGGAGGAACAGTATCGCCGCAACCGTGAGGGCTATCGCGACGTCGATGATCCTCAAAATCCTGCTGTCTTCCTCTCCGACCGTAACGACTTTCGAAACTCTTCTCTCCTCTCCTTCCAGCTCGAATTCGTCGTCTTCGAGCAACGCCTCAACGACGTTTTCGCTCAACTCAACCACCCCAGCAAATACTTCAACTTTCCGTAAGGTTTCACATCGACGTCGAACCCGACGATTTTCTTGGCGAGGTTGAAAAAGTCTTTCGACACTCCCGAATTCGGTTTTTTAACAACCGCTGGCACACCCTCGTCCCACGACTTCCTGACGAGTCTCGACTCCCTCACTATGCCTACCACCTCCCCGATCGAGCTCGCCTCCTCAACGTAGTTCCTTTCCCCTCTGTATCTGTTGACTATCACGCCGTTTACCGACAGTCCGGAAGCTCTGGCAACCCTAACGACTCTGCTCGCGTCGAGGATCGATGCCTTTTCCGGATTCACGACGAGGTATATCCTGTCCGAGCACATCATCGGCACGAGAGCGTATTTGCTCAATCCAGCGGCGACATCGATCAGGACGAAGTCGTAGTCGTCTTTGACACTCTTTACCACCTTCTCGAACCTGTCAACCTCCACCCTCTTCAAGGACGTCGCCATCGGAAGTAAGTCCAGCTCGACCGAGCTCTTACCCACCTTCAACTTTAACCTGACTACCGCGTCGTAAACGTTCTCGACGCTTAAAACGTCGGGAAACGACGACAGATCATCTACTCCGAACGCAACGTGAAGGTTCGGTAAGGCCACGTCCCCGTCCAACGCCAGCACTCTTCCGTAAAACCCAAGAGCCACCGAGAGGTTAGCGGAAACTGTGGTTTTTCCTACTCCTCCCTTCCCGGAGCAGATCGCGATTACCGTCATTTTTAGATTCTTCTGTAGAGCACTATAAAATTTTTCTCTTACCTTCCAACTCACCGCGTTCATAACGACAAAACTTAAATACAAGTCCATCACCAGAGTAATGATGAGGTGATAAGTGTGAAGAAAGTTCTCGTAGTGGACGACGACCTAATAATACTCGACCTCCTGAAGATGATGCTTTCGGAATACTACGAGGTCATAACGGCCACCAACGGAGAAGAGGCAATAGAGATGTACCGAAAATACAAGCCCGACATCGTTCTGATGGACATACTCATGCCGAAGATGGACGGAATCACCGCGACGAAGATGAT
This sequence comes from uncultured archaeon, assembly GCA_964463865.1. Taxonomy (GTDB): domain Archaea; phylum Halobacteriota; class Archaeoglobi; order Archaeoglobales; family Archaeoglobaceae; genus Ferroglobus. The sequence continues at coordinate 1,555 of CAYXDX010000039.1, forward strand.
CAAGTCCATGGATCCAAAGGCGAAAATACTTGCCATAACGGCTTACGCTCCGCACAAGGGTAAAGAGATGCTCGAAGCCGGAGCTCTCGACATAATAGAGAAGCCGATCAGAAAAGCGGACCTCGTAGCGAAAATAGAAAAATACCTCGAGAGTTAAAGTTTTTCGAGCATTTCCCTTATTATTCTCGCCGTTTCTGCCGGATCCGCTCTCCCTCTCGTCGCCTTCATCACGTATCCGACGAGGAAATTCGCGGCCTGCTTCTTTCCAGACTTGTAGTCCTCCACGGCCTTCGGATTCTTTTCGATAGCCTCCCTGCAGAGCCTCTCGATTTCCGACTTCGGAATCGCGTATAGTCCTTCCTTTTCTATTATGCTCTCGACTTCCCCTCCTTCGTCGAGCTTTTTCCTTATAACTTCGACGACGCCTTTCTCGGTGATTCTCTCCTCCAAAAATATTTTCAGAAGCTTGACGAATTCTTCCGGCTTGAAGATCTCGAAAGCTTCTTTAAAGCTCATGCTCCTGTAGTTCAGCTCACCTCTAAAGACGTCGACTATCCAGCTCGCCGCAACTTTCGGATCGATTTGCCTCGCTACGATCTCGAAGTAGTCCGCCATTTTCGGGTCGAGGACGAGAATCTTCGCCTTTTCCAAGCTTATACCGTATTCTCTGATTAACCTCTCCCTCTTCTCCTCCGGCATTTCAGGAAGTTCAGCTTTAGCCTGCTCCACGAATTCCGCGGTGTAGACGGGAACGAGGTCAGGCTCCGGGAAGTAACGGTAGTCCTGCTCTTCCTCCTTGCTCCTCAGAGAGACCGTTATGTTGTTCGCCTCGTCGAAGTGCCTCGTTTCCCTCTCGACCTTCCTGCCCCTCTTGAGAAGGTTCTTCTGCCTCGTAATTTCGTAAGTCAGTGCCTTCTCCACTCCTTTAAAGCTCGAGATGTTCTTGATCTCTACCCTCCCCCCTCCGGCGATGCTTATGTTCGCGTCAACTCTCATCGCTCCTTCAAGATCTCCGTCGAAGACGTCAAGGTATTCGAGAATTATCCTGAGCTTGTTCAGAAACAGTCTCGCCTCCTTGGGGGAGCTTATGACCGGTTCGGTTACTATCTCCAGCAAGGGCGCGCCGCTCCTGTTGTAGTCTATCAAACTATACTTGGCCGTTGTGATGCTTCCTTTATACACGAGCTTTCCGGGGTCTTCCTCCATGTGAATCCTTTTAAGGTCTATCCTCTTCTCTCCGTTTTCCGTTTCTATGATCACGTAGCCTCCTTTCGCGAGCGGCATGTCGTATTGGCTTATCTGAAAACCCTTGGGTAAGTCCGGATAGAAGTAGTTCTTCCTGTCGAAAATCGTAACCGGCTGTATCTCTGCGTTTAACGCTAAAGCAACTTTCACCGCAGCTTTAACGGCCTCTTCGTTTATCACGGGCATGGCACCGGGCAGACCCAAGCAGACAGGACAGACATGCGTGTTCGGTTCGTCGCCGTGATAGTCAAGAGAGCAAGAGCAGAATAGCTTCGTCTTGAGCTTGTTGAGTTGAACGTGAACCTCGAGACCTATCTTTACGTCCATGTTCAAGCTTTCGGACGAAGAGAATAAAAGCGTTATTCAACCTCTATCTTCTTAACTTCCTTACCCTCTTTCTTCCTTTCGGCAACCTCTATCGCGGAGTCTATGAGTTCTCTGATCCCAAGAAGGAATTCCCTGTATGCGTTGACGAAGTGCTTAAGGGCTCTTTCGGGTATAACGTCTTCGGGCTCTGGAATTTTCACTTTTATTTCCCTCATAGTTACTTAATCTGTCCGAGGAAGGATAAAAACCTAACTGAAGTATATCTTCAGCTCGCCGTCGTCGAGCTTCGCTTTCTCAACATCTCTGTAAGCGAGACTCTGCGGGAGATACACGTATCTCTTCCACTGCCCCAAAACGATTACCAGCTCCTCTCCCCTTTTGAGCAGCTTCAAATCTTCTTTCCTGGCAAAAGGAACCTTCAAAGTCAGGACCATTTTGTCGTTCTCTCCGAAGATTCTCATCGGCTTCTCCGAAACGAACTTTTTCGCAGGATCCTCGTTCCCGTAAATTTCCCTGGCAAAGCCGAGCAGATCCCTGCCGATGATCTCTTTATCCTTAAAGGTCGCCACGAACATCGGCAGGGAGAATCGCTCCCTGATCTCCTCCAGATACTTCTCCTGAATTCTCCTCCAGTTAGCTATCAGCTCGCCGCCACCGGGTGGAAAGATTTTGTTAACGATCACGGCATCGACGGAGTATCCGAAGAGGTTCAAATACGTCAGCGCCCTTTCGCTCTCCTTGATCACCATCTTCTCCGCGTTCATTACCAGCCTCACAGACGTGTCCTCGCTTTCGAGTATCTCCTTAACCTTGCTTATCTTAACGTAAAGGTCCTGAACCTTGTCCAGAACGTCTTCGCTCGGAAGCGGAATGTCTATGAGCGGTTCGGCTATCGGCCGGACTATCTTCAGTAGCTTCTTCTCTATCCCGAAAAACCTGTTCATGTACCACTTCGCAACCTCGGGAACGCTGAGGAGTCTCAAAGTTTCTCCGGTCGGCGCGCAGTCGAGAATTATCACGTCGAAGTCAGACTTTTCGTAAAACTCGGCCAGGTGAAGCAGGCTCGCGAGTTCGTCGAATCCGGGAAAAATCGCGAGCTCTTCAGCCAGAACCTCGTCTATTCCCTGGCTCCTGAAGAAAAGAGACAGATAATCCTTTATCGTTTCCCAGTGTTCCTCGAGCTCTTTCTGAACGTTCACCTCCATTCCGTAGAGACGATCGTCTATTTTAGTCGGTCTGTAGTCGAGCTTAACGTCGAACGCGTCCGAGAGGCTGTGAGCAGGATCGGAAGAGATTACGAGCGTCTTGTAACCGAGCTCGCTGCACAGAAACGCCGTGGCCGACGCGACGGTCGTCTTCCCCACACCGCCTTTACCGGTGAACAGAATGACCCTCGACATTTACATCATCGAAACCGGTATCTCAAGAATGACCTTGCCGTCCTTCCACACCGTCACGTTTCCACCGCTTTCCGAAACGACCACAGCTATGGCCTTCGTGTTTTTCGTGATCGACGCCGCAGCCAGATGCCTTCCTCCGAGGCCGGACTTTACTTCTATGTCTCCCTCCACGTTGAGATATCTCCCGGCGGCGACAATTATTCCCCTCTCGTCCACTATGAAGACACCGTCGATTTGCGCGAACTCTTTTATCGTCTCCCAGTTCTCCGGGTTCTTTATATCCCTGACCTTCTCATCGTGACCCTCGAACGGGTTTATCACTATCTGTCTCGACCTCTTCAAAACTTCCTCGGTGTCGCCGACTATGAACGCGGTTCCTATCTTCCTACCTTCTCTCCCCTCAGAGCCTATCGATATCGCGAGGGCAATTACGGCTCTCAAAACTTCGGGACTTACGTACTTCGAGCACTCTTTTAAAACCCTCTCGAACTTGCTTTCAGCGTCCAGAACTATAATACCCTTCAAGGTTCCGACGCTCAAAACGAGGACGCTCTTCCCGAATTCACCTACGATCTGAAAGTAATTCGTCAAAAATTCGGATATTCCGGGAGTTGCGAGGACTTTTTCGAAGAATCCAGACGAGTCGGCCATCGATATGGTATTCTTTACAGCGTTGACGTATTTCTCCGGAGACAAAACGACCTTAATGTCGTCATCGTCGTTAAAACTTTCCGGATTTACGTATTCGTCCGTAAGCAGAACAATCCTCTTCGCTCCAACCGCTTTAGCTATTTCCTTCGCGTGTTTCATCAGCAATTCTATCATTAAAATTTACTCGCCGAAAAGAGTATATAATTTTTTTCAAGATAATAAAAAAGGATTAAAGTTCGTCGAACGTAATGATTTTGATCTTCGTGGGAACTTTAACGACGCTCCCCATCCTGACTCCGACGAGATAGTTTATATTCTTCTTAGCGGCTATATCCACAACTCTCTGCGTTATCACCCCGTCGAATATAATTCCGCTCGCCTTTATGTTGTTGGTCTTCAAAACTTTCACGAGGTCTCTAACAGGAATTTCTTTGATGACGTTCATGTTGCTGTCGACGAACCTCGCGATCAGCTTCCCCTCGATTTCCTCCTTGTGCTTTCTCAGAGCAGAGATGATGTCTCCAACCTCCTTATCCTCCTTCTCTACTTTCTGCTCCTTCTCCTTCGACTCGCTCTTCTCCATCTTGGAGAGGAGCTGCTCCACCGGAACCTTGTTTCTCAGAGCCTTGATGATCTCCTTCTGCGTCAGGTCCTCCACTCCCTTGCCCTCCGGAGCTCTCGCAACGTAGTCTATGTCGGCAACCTGCAGGAGTTCCTTCAGTATGAGGTTTCCGCCTCTGTCTCCGTCAAGGAATGCCGTAACGGTCTTCTTCTTGCTCAGCTCGATTATCGTCTTGGGTATGTTCGTTCCGTTTACAGCTATGACGTTCTTAATTCCGTGCTTGAGCAGATTTAGGACGTCAGCTCTTCCCTCCACCACGATTATCGCGTCCGATTCGTCTATAGCCGGACCGGCCGGTAGCTTCTCTTCTCCGTATTCGATGATCTCTTCGCTCCTCACGGCCTGTCTAACAAGCTCTACGATTCTCTCGCTCTCGATCTCTGGCTCCTCGAAAAGCTCCTTCAGGATCTCTTTCGCCCTCTCTATTATCTTCTTCCTCTTGCTCGCCCGGACGTCCTCGATTTTCTTGACCTTTATCTTAGCCGCGCAGGGGCCAACTCTCTCTATTGTCTCAAGCGCCGCTGCCAGAATTGCCGTCTCTATTTTATCGAGGCTGCTCGGCACTTTTATCTCTCCAAAACTCTTACCGCCCTTACTTTCGATCTTTACTTCGATCCTCCCGATTCTTCCAGTTTTTTGAAGCTCTCTCAAATCGAGATCGTCTCCGAGCAGACCCTCCGTCTGCCCGAATATCGCTCCGACGACGTCGGGTCTCTCAACAACGCCCTCGGCAACAATTTCCGCGTGGATCAGATACTTCGTTGTATCACTTGGTGCCCTCACTCTCTCACCTCACTGGTTTTCTGCAGCAGAATAACTTGGATTTCGGAAGTATATATACTTTTGTTGCGTAAAGTTAAAAAATGTCGGAGACCAAATTAAAATTTGTGAAGGTTAGCGAAGAAGCCGTAAGCGAAGTAGACGAGTTGCTGGCAGAACTCATAGAGAGGGTCGCCGGCGAGATCGGTCTCGTCATATATTCTATGGGTCTCGAAGAAGAGTTCACGGACGAACAGCTCGCGAACGAACTCGGAGTGGAAATAAACGAAATTAGGAGAGCTCTATTTTCGCTCTACGAAATCGGTCTCGCCTCATACAGGAGGGTCAGAGACGAGGACAGCGGCTGGATAGAGTATTACTGGAAGCTCAACTACGACAAAGAGCGAGACGTCCTCCTCAGAGAGCTGAAAAAGACGAAGGAAAAACTCGAAAAGAAGTTAGAAGAAGAGGACATGAGCGTTTACTACCTCTGCAGAAACGGTTGCGTCAAGGTGAGCTACGAAGAGGCGATGGAGCTCAACTTCATGTGTCCGAAGTGCGAGTCGCCACTTGAGTTCCTCGACAACACGAAGGCGATAGAGGCTATAAAGAAAGAGATAGAGAACCTCGACAGGTTGATTAAATTGCTCTCATGATGTTTCTCGCAGCGATAACAAGCGGATCCCACACAGGAGACTCAGGCGGGTAGAACGGCAAATCCACGAAAAAGAAGTCCTCGACTCTCGCTTTTTTATAAAGAAGCGAAGCTGCGGCGTAAATTCTTTTTGCAACACCCTTACCGATTGCCTGAACGCCAAGAACCTTTCCGCTTCTGTCCGCTATCATCTTCAGAGTTATGCTACCGTTCGGCATGTATTTTGCGGCGTTCCTCGAATTTATTGTTACCGAGACGACGTCGTAACCTTTCTCTACAGCCTCTCCCTCGCTCAGCCCGACCTTGCCGATTTCGAGGTCTTTGAATGAAGTCATCTGACTCTTCAGCGCTCCGGGAAATTCAAGAAAGACTCCGGCGATGTTAGAGCCAGCGACGAATCCCATTTTATTTGCAGGAGCAGCGAAAGGCATCCAGTCGTAGTCCCCGGTAACGACGTTTATCGTTTCAGCACAATCTCCAGCGGCGTAAACGTTTTCGACGCTCGTCTCCATCCTTCTGTTCGTCTTTATCGCTCCAGTTTCTCCAAGCTCGACTCCAAGCTGTTTGGCCAACTCCACGTTCGGCTTCATGCCAACGGCAGATATTACGACGTCAGCTACGTATTCTCCGGAGTTCGTGTTCACCGCGAGCTTATCTCCTTTCTCCTCTATGCTCTCGACCTTTTCCCCCATTCTGACGTCGGCATAAAGCTTCATCTTCCTCAGGAGGATTTCAGATATCTCCTTATCGTATTCCGGAAGCGGATAACCCCGCTGTTCTATAACCGTAACCTCCTTGCCCATGTCCGTAAGCGAATCGACGATTTCCACTCCGATGTATCCGGAGCCTATCACGACGATCTTTTCAGATTTCTCCGCAACGAGTCTTATCCTCGGCGCGTCCTCGATCGAGTCCACGCAGTAAACTTTTTCCGAGTCGAAAACCTTTATCGGAGAAGCTCCGGTGGCGAACAGCAACACATCCCACTCGAACTTCTTCCTCTCTCCAGCCTCGCAGTATTCAAGATAACCGTAATCGACGTCGACGACCTCCGAGTTAAGGTGAACGTTTATCTTTCTCTGATTCCTGAAAAAGGCAACGTCGTACGCGCAGAGGTCGTCGAGGTTCTTCACGACTCCGGAAACGAAAAACGGAATCCCGCAGGGAGCGTGACTCACGAAACTGCTCTTTTCGAAGACGTGAACGTCGAATTCGGGTTTTAGCCTCTTTATTCTCGACGCTGCACTCATTCCAGCGGCTCCGCCACCAATTATGGCGATTTTCACGAACCTCAGTATAATTTATTAACAATTTAAAGGTTTTGTCTTCCAATGATCGCAGGATTTGGCCCGGCTCTAATCGACGTCATAAACATCGTCGACGAGTTCCCCGAAAGGGGTGGGCACGCGGTGGTCAGGAAGAGCTTTAAACAACCCGGGGGAGCTGCCGCTAACGTCATTTACGGTTTGGCGAGTTTCGGAGTTAGAACAAAGTTCTATTCGCCGATAGGAAAGGACGAAGACGGTGAGCTGTTCAGGAAGAGCATGGAGGAAGTTGGAGTCGTTTGCAAGTTATGGGAGGTAGATAAAAGGACTGGCTTAGTCGAAGTTTTCGTCGATTCAGAAGGAGAAAGGACTTTTTTCGTTCATCCAAACGCTACCGAGGAGTTAGATCGCGAAATAGAAGACGAAGAGTTCTTCGACGTGGATTACGTTTACCTCGATCCTTACCCGAGCGAGAAGAGTCTCAAGTTTCACCAGAGAGTGGCCGAGAAGGCTAAAAAGTTCAAAGTCAGGGTAATTCTGAATCCCGGATACCCATACGCGTCCTTGGGCTTGAAGAAGCTCAAAGACCTGCTAAAGCTCGTGGACATACTGATCCTATCGGAGAGCGAACTGAAGATGCTCGGAGAGAAGGTCTTTGATATGTGCAAACTCGTGGTGGTAACAAGAGGTAGGAAAGGAGCTGAAGCTTACTCCAGCGGGGCGTGGTTTTTTGAAAAAGCTTTCAACGTCAAGGTCGTCGATACGACCGGAGCGGGAGATTCTTTCGCGGCGGGATTCATCTACGGACTCCTGCTCGGACTCGACGTGAAGAGGTGTTTGAAGGTCGGAAACTACGTAGCTGCATACAACATTCAGCGCTACGGTGCGAGGAATTTCCCTCCCAAGAAGGAGGTGGACGAATTCATAAAATCAATCTCATGAGCGGATACTTCAGCTTCCTGTCGTATTCGAGAACGGCTTCAACTTCGCTCCCGTTAACTCTAACCCTCACCCTCGCGTAGATCATGTCTCCTTCGAGCGACGTGTAGTTGAACTCCGAAAGCCTCTCCTTCAGCTTCTTCTTGTCTATCCTAACTTCAGCGTCAACCACGAACGGCTGGAGCTTCATGCAACTTTCCATGACTTTTTCGACGAGCTCCACGTTCTCAAAACTCACCCGAATTCCCACGAACTGGTGGAACAGAGCCCCGAGCTTAATACCAGCTTCAAACGCGGCGACCTCTTTCATAAGTCAAGTTTGGCAAACACTTAAAAATAAGACTATTGAAGTTCGCCTCGTGAAGATCAAGGGGCTCTACGTGATAACCTCTGCCGACTTCGGGTGGAGGCACGAAGAGATCGCCGAAGCGTCTCTGAAAGCCGGAGCGAGAATTATACAGCTCAGAGAGAAGGAACTTCCAGCGAGAGAAGTTTACGAGATAGGGAGACGGATCAGAAAGCTCTGCGACGAATACGATGCGATCTTCATAGTGAACGACAGGCTCGACATCGCGATGCTCTGCGACGCCGACGGCGTTCACGTGGGACAGGAAGACTTGCCTGCAGACAGGATAAAGGACGTGTTCGACGGCATCGTAGGAGTTTCGGTCGACAACGTCGAGGAATCGAAAAAAGCCGAGAGGGATGGAGCGGACTACGTAGGAGCTGGCCCGGTGTTTCCGACGAAGACGAAAAAAGATGCCGGAGAGGTCATAGGTCTCGAAGGTCTCAGGAGGATAAAGGAGTCCGTGAAAATTCCGGTAGTAGCGATAGGCGGAATAAACAGGGAGAACGTCACCGAAGTGATAAAAATCGCCGACGCAGTAGCGGTAATATCCGCCGTAGCCTCCTCCGAAGATCCTTACAGAGCCACAAAGGAGCTCGTGGAACTGATCGAAAAAGCCGGCACATGAAATACTTATTCGATTCGTATAGAATGTAAAAACTTTAATACGGGTTGGCCGAAATTTTAACTATGGCAAAAGTTAAGATTGTCGATCTGACTCTGAGAGACGGTCACCAGAGCCTGCTCGCGACGAGGATGAGAACGAGGGACATGCTGCCGATTCTCGAAACGTTCGATTCCGCCGGAATATACAGCTTCGAAGTGTGGGGCGGAGCGACCTTCGACGTCTGCCACAGGTTCCTGAACGAGAATCCGTGGGAGAGGTTGAGAGAGATAAGGAAGCGCGTCAAGAACACGATGCTCCAGATGTTACTCAGAGGACAGAACCTCGTTGGATACAAGCACTACCCAGACGACGTCGTGGAAAAGTTTATCCAGAAGACCATAGAGAACGGACTCGACATTTTCAGGATTTTCGACGCGCTCAACGACGTCAGAAACCTCGAAGCATCGATAAAGTTCGCGAAGAAATACGGAGCCTATCACGTTCAGGGAGCGATATGCTACACGATCTCTCCGGTTCACACGATAGAAAAGTACGTGGAGATTGCAAAGGAGTTCGCGGCACTCGAAGTCGATTCGATATGTATAAAGGATATGGCCGGCTTGCTGTCTCCTAAAGTCGCTTACGAGCTCGTAAAGGCTCTGAAAAAAGAGGTTGGTTTGCCTATCAACGTCCACTCACACTACACGAGCGGAATGTCTTCGATGGCTCTTCTCAAAGCCGTCGAGGCTGGGGCTGAAATGATAGACACTTGCATGTCTCCTCTGGCAATGGGAACCTCTCACCCGCCGACGGAGAGCATGGTTTACGCGTTAAACGAAATGGGTTACGATACCGGAGTCGACCTCGACGTTTTGCTCGAAGTCAGAGAGTACTTCATGAAGCTCAGAGAAAAGTACGCCGGATACTTGGATCCGCTCGCGACGATTCCCGACACGAGAGTTCTCGTGTATCAGATCCCGGGAGGTATGTTCAGCAACATGATCGCGCAGCTCAAAGAACAGAACGCCCTCGACAAGCTTGAAGAAGTCCTCAAAGAAGTGCCAAGAGTTAGAGAAGACCTCGGTTACGTGCCTCTCGTCACTCCAACTTCTCAGATAGTCGGAGTTCAGGCCGTGATTAACGTCCTCGTCGGAGAGAGGTACAAAGTCGTCACGAAGGAAACGAAGGATCTCGTCAAGGGTATGTACGGCAGAACCCCAGCTCCGATAAAAGAGGAAATTAGAAAGAAGATTCTCGGAGACGAGGAGCCGATAACCGTGAGACCTGCAGATTTGCTCGAGCCGGAGTTCGAAAAGAGGAAGAAAGAGCTCGAAGAGATGGGTCTAAAGGATCTGAGCGATGAAGACGTTCTCATATACTGCCTGTTCCCGCAGACCGGACTTAAGTTCCTGAAAGGCGAAGCTCAGGAGGAGCCGTTCCCGAGCCCAGCGGGAGAAGTTGCTGGAGAGTTCGAGGTCGAAATAGACGGAGTAAAATACAAAGTAAGCGTAAATCAAAAATAATTTTTTAATTTTTGTTTCTGTTTACTACGGCCACGACGCTTGTGCCAACGACCAATACAGACGTTACCAGCATCGTGGTTACGAGCAGCTCAACTACCACCCTACCACCTCCGTCTTCCGATTTTATACGTATCACTACTAATGAATTTAAACCTTTTTGTATTCATTAAATTATTAACGTTACGATAAATCATTGAAAAAGTGACCAAAACCCTTAAATAATTAGCAGCTATACTATTTCCAGCCCCTGCCAGGGTGGCAGAGGGGCTATGCGGGGGACTGCAGATCCCCTGACCCCGGTTCGAATCCGGGCCCTGGCTTTCCTTCTTTATAATTCTTCTCGTTAAACGGGAAGTTCTATTCGTCAAAACGGGTGGTTTTGCACCGTATAACCAAGCCGTGCCCTTAACCATCGATTGTACTCTTCGAAGATTTTTCTGGAATGGGATTCACAACTGGAACATCCCTTACCTTTCACATTAGCTTTAAATCGACAGCATATATTGTAGCCCTGAACTTTTTAGCTAAAGCAACGATGTAGCCATCCCAAGATTCGACGTTGTAACCTAAGGCGTTCGTTAGCGAATCCAAGATTGTGTCAACGCTGATGTCTTCGTAAAAAGCTGGGATCGAGCTTCCAGCGTTCTCGTAAGGACTTCGTATGCCGATAATTTTTCTACTTCTTGTCAAAATGTTGTAAGCACACAAGATTGTTGACGTTGGGATTGTGCACTTCTACTTCCACTTTAGAACGTCTGATAAAAATTCGAATGCAACATCTTTTAGCTGGTTTCCAAATGAGTCGTAGCGGAAAGAGATCGGCACTGTTGGAGTTCGATTTTACAGCTACTCCCTCCTCAAGTTTTTTCCAAATCGAAGTTTTCAAGGAGCTTTTTAATTCCAAAAGCTCTGTTCTCGGTTTTTATCACGTAAACCTTGAAGTCTGGAGCCTTGGGGAAGTTCGCAGTTCCCTTCCTTAACATTCGAAACCGTGCAGCCTGAAAGTGCGAAGGGAATGAGCATGAACGACTGGCTTATAAACTCCCCTTTTCGGCATTAAAGTAGATTGCCGCTCATCTAACTTAAGCCTTTTCCACTACCTTCGCCGGAAAAACGTGGATCGTGTTGTCGTTCGAGTAGATTTTAACTTCAACTCCGTAAACTCTCGAAAGAATCTCCGGGCGGAAAATGTCTTTCGGCTTCCCCTGAGCGTGAACCTTTCCGCTGTTGAGTATCACAACTCTGTCGGCATATTTTGCGGCCAAGTTCAAATCGTGGAGAACTACGATCGTGGAAATCTCTTTCTCTCTTGTGACTCTCCTTATCAGATCGAGTATCTCCAGCTGGTTTCTGATGTCCAGATTTGAAACTGGCTCGTCAAGCAGGAGAACTTTCGGCTCCCTAACCAAAGCCTGAGCTATCAGAACCATCTGCCTCTCTCCCCCGCTGAGCTGGTTGGCAAGCCTTTCAGCGTAATCTTCCAGTCCAAGTTCGGATAGAATTCTCATAGTAACCTCCAGATCCCTCCTCCCCTCCAACAGCCAAGTATTCCTCGACGTTAAAGGTTATCACGACTCTTTCAACAGGCACCTTTACAGTAACCTTCCTTCCCATTAAGTCCTCTATGGTTACACTCTTCCCGCTCCTGGTCTCTTCAGCTCTTTTTTCTTGAACACACCCGACAAGCAGAATTGAGAAAATTAACGCAAGAATCAGCAGCTTTTTCAAACTTTCACCCCCTCAATTAAGAAATACGATCTGGCACTCCAAATTAATTTGTAAAAGACGGGTTTTCTTTCAAGAATTTGCCTTCTAATCCAGCTGAGATCCTTTATCGATGTAGGAGTCAAACCAGTCTCTCTCATAAGCTCTGCAACCTTCTCCACAGTCAAAGATCTGTAAAAAGGAAGCTTCTCCCTTATCTCTTTCTTATAAGCGTTTTTTGGTAGCCTTCTTTCATAGATGGCTATTCCAAGCTTTCCAACGATTCTTTTCAAGGTCGTAAGGGCTCCGTCCTCACCCCAGTTTCCGTCGATGATAACGACTTTTCCTCCACTTTTGACAACTCTCCCCCACTCTTCCAGAGCTTTGCGTGGATTTGGCAGCGTCCAGAGAACGTGTCTGCAAACTACAGCATCGAATTCCTCATCGTTGAACGGCAGGTTTTCAGCGTCGGCAACTCTGAACTTCACATCGAGATTCATCTTCTCCGCTTTTTTCCTTGCAACATCGAGCATTCTCTCGGAAATGTCCACACCGACCACTTCATGTCCAAGTTCCGCCAAAATCAGAGCGATAAACCCTGTTCCTGTGCCGACATCGAGTATCCTCGCCCCCTCTCTGAAAATGCTCGAAAGAAGTTTTCTCCACTCTTCGGGAAGGTCCGTGTGTCCGGGAGAACGATCGTAATCTCCACTCCTTTGATCCCAGTACTTCTTGATCTCCTTTTTTATGTCGATCATTTGCAACTCGTATGCTCTTCTTCTTAAAAATTTTTCTATTGTTAACATCGAATAAGACGAGGTATTTAACCTAATAACACTTGATGCTACCTATCTATGAATTTTTAGTAAAAGTTATTTGAAGATTAGGAAAAACTTTAACGAGATGAATGAAATTGTAAGAGGGTCGATCGCGATACTTGAGAATCTTCTTCCCAAGATGTTGATCGGAATGTTAGCGGGAAGCTTTCTGATTTCTACTCCCATTTTCAAAACTTTAGCCAAATCTTCAGCCAAGATTTTAAAAATAAAAAGCGGGATAGTAGTTGTCTCTTTTCTCGCAAACAAGACGTTATCTCTTTCAATCCTCTCCCAAATGCACAAAAAAGGAATTATAGACGACAGAGAAGTATTTATTGCTTCTATAGCTGGACTCTTCCCGACGGCTTTAAGAAGTGCAATTTTAACTCTCATGCCAGTGGCAATTTCAACTCTCGGCTTCAAGATTGGAGCAACGTATGTAGCACTCGAATTATTTTCCAAATTTATTATAATGTGTGTAGCCATATGGTTCGGTAGAAGAGTTGTGAACGAGAGTGTGTCGTTTGATCTCAACTACTCTCTACTGGAAAGCGTAGTTTTAGCATTGAAAACGTTCATAAGAGTTTCAGCTATAATAGTCCCAACAATCTTCGCTACACAACTCCTTATTAATTCAGCTACAGTCGATGAAAAATACGTAATAGTCTTCGCTGGGGCAGGCAGCACACTGGCTGGGTTTGGTGTAGTCGGATCTCTCCTTTCAATAGGTAGAATCGATGAAAAGAGCGCACTAATGTCTCTTTTTGTAGCTTTAG
>CAYXDX010000040.1:0-14619 GCA_964463865.1 uncultured archaeon
AAGTTGAGAGGTTAAGCCCCAATTCCTCAGCTTTGGCTACCAAGTCTTTGTCTGCCAATAGAGTCAACTTAGTTTTGTCACTCGGTCGCCCCGACATAGGCATTACTCTTTTCGAATAATTTTTAAAATGTGACTTCGGAGCCTCTTGAAGATGAAGGTAGCAGTAGGCGGAACTTTCGAGCCGCTACACGAAGGTCACAAAAAGCTTCTCGACGTAGCAGTGAAACTCGGAGGAGAAGAGATAACCATAGGTATTACGAGCGACGAAATGGCGAGGCAAAGAATTAGAAGCGTCCTCCCATTTGAAATTCGTGCCGAAAACGTGCGGCAATACATAAAAAGGAAATACGGCTTCGAGCCGCTTATCGTCAAAATAAACAACCCCTACGGAAAAACTCTCGAAGTTGACTTCGAATACCTGGTCGTCAGTCCAGAAACCTACGAAATGGCTAAAAAAATTAACGAAAAGAGAAGACAGCTTGGCAAAAAAGAAATAAAAATCGTCAAGGTCGATTTCGTTCTCGCAGAGGACGGAAAGCCGATCTCAGCGACGAGGATAAAGAGGGGCGAGATCGACAGATACGGCAGACTCATATAGCAAGCGTAATCTTCATAAACACTGAACAAGAATAATGTAACGCAAAGCCCCGTAGGGTAGTGGTCAATCCTGCGGGACTCTGGATCCCGCGACCCCGGTTCGAATCCGGGCGGGGCTATTTCACCGTCGCTAAAAAGCGGCGGTCCATTCGTATACGAAAAGAGCGATGTATTCATTTTACCTCTTCAGTCTCCTACCTTTGTATTTACCACTCCCGGCTTCCTTTTTCGATGTATTCAGACAGTTCAGGGGTTAGTTCTACATTTACGAGATCGATGAAAACGAGAAAAAAGTCATCCTTTTAGCTGTAAGTCATAGAAAGGACGTTTACTAAACGTCAACATCCAGTTCTTCTAAGAGTTCTTCGAATTTCCTCTTTACAGGCTGCTCTTTCGCTCTCTTTATGGATTCCATCAACTCTTCGTCGCTCGTAATCTCCAACGTTTCGATAAGCGAGTCAAGTTTCTCTCTGAGTTCTTTCAAATCCTCAAGTATATTCTTGCTTGTAATCGGCTGCATACTAAACTACACTCAGATTTGCCCTTATATAGAAATTGTTATGAGCCGTCAAAACCTCCCAGAACTCCATCGCTAAATTATCCCCCATCTTTTCCCGACACTTGCCAAATCCAGCCAGTGATTCGTGCACAACGAATTTTCCGCGACTTCTTGAGAATTCGTTACTGAAACGCCAACACCCATGTTGTGAGACAAATCCCATAAAATGAGAAAAATTTATATACTGTTGAATCGATCCCCAAACTAATGACCAAACCCAAAATTTACAACGTCGTCAAAAAAGGAATATACATGAGCAGGAGCGAGATCGAAGAAATACAAAACAGAAGGGTTCGAGCCATAGTCAGATACGCTTTCTGGAAGTCACCACTTTACAGAAGAAAGTTCAGAGAAGCTGGAATCGACGTAGACAAAATTAAGGGCGTCGAAGACCTCGCAAAGTTGCCATTTACCACGAAGCAGGAGCTCAGAGATAGCTACCCGTTGAAAGCCTGTGCCGTTCCGAAGGAAGAAATCGTGAGAATACAGATGAGCGGCGGAACTACTGGGCAGCCAGTAATAATTCCGTATACGAGAAAAGACGTCGAACAGTGGAAGGAGATGGTGCTGAGAGCTTTCTACCTCGCAGGAGTTACGAGCGAAGACGTGATCCAGATTACTCCGGCTTTCGGTCTGTGGAACGGTGGATTCGGCTTCCACTTTGCTGCCGACGCGATCAACGCGTTCGTCATACCGATTGGCCCGGGAAACACGAGGAATCAGGTTAAGTTCATGAAAGACTTCGGAACGACCGTGCTGTGCGCTACTGCAAGCTACCCGATAAGAATTGCCGAGGTTGCAGAGGAGATGGGCGTCGATCTGGCGGAATTGCCCATCAGCAAACTCATACTCGGTGCGGAGCCGTGGAGCGAAGAGATGAGAAAGGAGATAGAAAAGCTATTCGGCGCAAGAGCTTACGACATTCCAGGTCTGACAGAGATGGGTGGCGTCGGGTCAGTTGGATTCGAGTGCCCGGAAAGAAACGGTTTACACATGTGGGAAGATCAATACGTCGTCGAGGTCGTGGATCCGGAAAGCGGAGAAGTTCTCGACGAAGGTGAAGAAGGCGAGCTCGTTTACACTGCCCTTAACAGAGAAGGGTTGCCGCTCATAAGATACAGGAGCGGAGAAGTTAGCGAAGTTATCGGCGTGGGTTGTGAGTGCGGAATAGAGCACGTGAAAGTGAAAAGAATTAGAGGTCGGACGGACGACATGATAATTTACAAGGGCGTCAAGTTCTATCCGAGCGACGTCGAAAGAATTCTCGCGTCGCACGGAGTCGTTCACTACAAAATAGAGGTGGGAAACGGAGCGATAAAAATACTCTACGAGTCCGAGAGCGACAAGGACAGAGAAATTCTCAGAGACATTAGAGAGTTCCTCGGCTTTCATCCGACGCTCGTCAGGGTAAATAGGGGAGGAATTGAAAGGTTCGAAGGCAAAGCTAAGAGGCTCGTGAGGGTTTAAGGATGATTATCGTTATTTACGCTTTAAGCGTAATCCTGATGGTTTTTGGAGTAATTCTCGCCTCTCGGAGGAGAAAACTGTGATAGTCGAGAGTGTGTTTCTCGCCTACCTAATTCTAATGTTTTTGATAGGCTTGATCGAATACAAAAGAACCAGAGGCGTCGTCGATTACTATTTAGCCGGTAAAAAGCTTGGAGCGACGCTGGTCAGCTTTTCTTTCTTCGCAACCTATTTTTCCACCGCCGCTTTCCTCGGAGGCGGAGGCTTCGGATTTATCGCTGGATTTCAGTGGTCCGCGTTTCTGATATTCTTCCACATACTCTTCGCAATCCTCTCGTGGATGATTATCGCCCCTCCGCTTAAAAAGATCGCCGACGAGCACGGAGTCCTTACGATACCAGAAATTTTCGGAGTGAAATACGGAGACCTCGCAAGGCTCATAGCGTCGATTACGATAGTTGTATTCTTCTCCTTCTACATGGTCTCGATATACAAGGGAGCCGGAAACCTTCTTGAGGTCATGCTCGGAATTAGCTACGAAAAGGCTCTCCTGATTACGGTCCTGATCGTCGTTTTTTACACTGCCGTAGGTGGCTTTAGAGCTGTAGTAACGACAGATTTAATTCAGGGCGTTTTAACGTTCGTCGGCGGAGTCGCGCTGTTCTTAACGTTGATTTACGTTCTCGGTGGGGTAAGCGCAGTAGAGAAGCTCAAAAGCGTCGAAACGTTTGCTGGAAGCGGAGAACTGCTGTTCGAAATAGGAAAATTAGCACCACCACCGATAATGAAAGCCGGCATGGTTTTGCCGTTCATACTCAGCCTAACGTTCGCGATAAGCGTTGCTCAGCTCTCAAGCCCGCAGCTCGTGATTAGGTTTATCGCCGCAAGAGACCAGAAAGTAATAGAAAGAGGTATGCTGTTGACTCCACTCCTAATTGGAATCTTCGCCATCTGTGTTTTTAGCATAGGCCCGTTCGCGTGGCTCGTAATCCCAAAGGAAGAGTCGATAAAGTTTCTGAAAAACGTAGACCTCGTGGTTCCATACTTAGCAATGAAGCTCTTCCCCACGGGCATCAACGCGTTGCTGCTCACAGCAATTATCGCCGCAGCCATGTCGACGATAAACTCGCTACTCCACATGATGGCAACGTCTTTCGCAAGAGACGTGATAAAAGTGGACAGCCTAAAGGTCACAAGGTTTCTCGTCGTCGCTTTCGCGATTGTGCCACTCTTAATAGCCGTAAAACCTCCCGGAGTCATAGTGACAATAGTCGGCGTGAGCTTCTCCGTCATCACTGCCACGTTTCTCGTCCCGCTCTTAGCCGCGCTCTACACCAACGCCAAGTCAAGGAGCGTCATAGCTTCGATGGTCGTCGCGTTGGTAGTTTCGGTCCTTTGGTATGTGCTCTACTACAAAACGTTCTGGATTTACCCCGTAGTTCCGGGACTCGTCGCGTCGGCCGTAACTTTCCTGATATCGGAAAAAATATAAATTATAATTTTTTAGTGAACGGTATGGAAAAACTCGATAGACTCGATTACCTGATACTCGCCGAGCTTCAGGAAGACGCGCGGAAGAGTCTGAGAGAGATTTCCGAAAAACTCGGCGTGGCTGAGGCCACCGTTTACAATAGAATAAACAAAATGAGAAGGCTCGGAATAATAGAGAAGTTCATACCCGTCGTAAACTACTCGAAGCTCGGTTTCGACTTGATAGCGGTGATAGGCATCGCAGCCGAAGGTGGACACGTGGTGGAAGTCGAGAATCTACTCGCTGCTGAACCGAACGTCACGGCAGTTTACGACGTGACCGGAGAGTTCGACGTCATAGCTGTCGCGAAATTCAGAGACAGGGATAGTCTCAACGAGTTCGTTAAGAGAATAGCGAGCCTCGAACACGTTAAAAAGACGTATACTATGGTTGTCTTGAACGTTGTAAAAGAAACTCATCTGATAGACATAAAAAAATTGTTGCTTGAAGAGGGTTAACCACACCTCGTAAACCCGCACATTCTACAGGTCATGCATCCCTCTCCGTATTCGAGGACGTTGCCGCATTCTGGACAAACGCCTCCGATGAGTTTCGTCCTCGGCTCCCTCTCCTCTTCGGACTCTTCGGTGAATTCCGTAAGCGGTTTAACTCCCTTCACGTCGAGCCTTATCTTCCTGTATTCGCCTTTCAGGTGTTTTTCGAGAACTTTAGCTACTCCGTCTGCGCAGCTCGTTATTATTTCTCCGTTATCGAAGCCTACGGAAGGACACCTTATTCCCTTCAGCTGCCTTATCAACGCCTGCGGATCCACCCAGCTTCTGAGAGCTACGCTCAATAGTCTGCCTATCGCTTCGGTTTGCGACGCTGCACATCCTCCGCTTTTGCCAAGTTGGACGAACACCTCCGCTATGCCGTATTCGTCCTCGTTTATCGTCACGTAAAGGCTTCCGCAACCCGTTTTGGTTTCGATTGTAACGCCCTTCGTTACCCTCGGCCTCGGTCTTGGTTCGATGAACTTCGCCGGTGGTCTGACTTTCGCTTCTTTCTTCTTCTCTTCGGTCTTCTTGGTCTTTAAGACCTGCTCTTCTCTACTGCCATCTCTGTAAACTGTTATTCCCTTGCACTTGAGTTCGTAAGCGAGCAAGAACGCTTTCTCAACGTCAGACCTCGTGGCGTGGTTTGGCAGGTTAATCGTCTTACTCACGGCGTTGTCCGTGTATTTCTGGAACGTAGCCTGCATTCTGACGTGCCACTCCGGAGCTATGTCGAGCGCGCACTTGAACACCCGCCTGATTTCTTCTGGAATCTCGCCGATCTTCTGAATGCTACCCTCTTCCGCGACTCTCTCGATGATGTCATCCCTGTAAAGACCGATTTCTTTCAATGTCTGTTCGAAAACCGGATTTATTTCGAAGAACTCTTCCCCGTCGAGTATGTTCGTCCTCTTGTAAGCGAGGGCAAATACCGGCTCGATACCGCTGCTGCAACCGGCTATTATGCTTATCGTTCCCGTCGGAGCGATTGTCGTTGTCGTGGCGTTTCTGATCTTTATACCCTTCTTTTCCCAAACGCTACCCTTCCAGTTCGGAAATACTCCCCTCTCCTCCGCAAGCTCTTGAGAAGCTTTGTGACTCTCTTCCTGTATGAACTTCATGACTTTCTCTGCGAGCTGTAGAGCCTCTTCGCTGTCGTAAGGTATCCTCAGCTTGAACAGAGCGTCTGCCCACCCCATTACTCCGAGGCCTATTTTCCTGTTACCCTTCGTCATTTTCTCAATTTCCGGAATGGGATAGTCGTTCACGTCAATTACGTTGTCCAGAAACCTCGTCGCAATGTGAACGACCTCTCTGAGCCTGTCCCAGTCGAAGTCTCTCTTCTTGACGTCCACGAACTTGGACAGGTTTATGCTTCCGAGGTTGCAGGATTCGTAAGGAAGTAACGGTTGCTCTCCGCAGGGATTCGTAGCTTCGATCATTCCGACGTGGGGAGTGGGATTGTGCCTGTTTATCTCGTCTATGAAGATCAATCCCGGCTCGCCGTTTCTCCAAGCACCTTCTACGATTAGGTTGAAGATCTTCCTCGCGGAGACTTTCCTCACAACCTGTCCCGTTCTCGGATTTATGAGCTCGTATTCCTCGTCGTTTTTAACGGCTTCCATGAACCTGTCCGTCACAGCCACGCTTATGTTGAAGTTTCTGAGGACACCTTCCTCCCACTTCGCGGTTATGAACTCCTCTATGTCGGGGTGGTGAACGCTCAAAACACCCATGTTCGCCCCTCTTCTCCTTCCGCCCTGTTTTATCTGCTCGGTAGCGGCGTCGAATATCTTCATGAAGCTCACGGGCCCGGAAGCCACGCCCTTCGTCGATCGAACTATGTCGCCCTTCGGTCTTATTCTCGAAAAGCTAAAGCCAGTTCCACCTCCACTCTTTTGAACTTTCGCCATGTCCCACAGAGCCTTAAATATGCCGTCTATACTGTCATCGACGGGAATGACGAAGCACGCCGACAGCTGGTTTAATTCCGTTCCGGCGTTCATCAAAGTCGGAGAGTTCGGGAGGAATTCCTGTCTATCCATAATTTCGTAAAACCTCTTGGCCCAGTACTCCGGATCTCCGCCGTAATTCTCTTCAGCCTTCGCTATTGCCCTCGCTACCCTCCATAGCATCTGCTCAGGAGTTTCGATAACGTTTCCCTGATCGTCCTTGAGCAGGTATCTTTTCTTCAAAACGACTTCGGCCGTTTTAGTTAGCTCCATTTACCTCACCTTGTCAAGTTAATTTGATAACGTATCAGGTTTATATGATTTTCCTCACTCCAACTAAATTTTTCAATAACGGGGATATATTTCTTTTCTGTAGTCTGAAAGTAAAAGCTTAAGTAACACGGGGTCCGGATTTTTTAAACTATGAAATACAAACTCAGGTGTTACTTCTGCGGCGTCGAATTTGACGATCGCGGATTCTCACTCTCGTGTCCAAACGGTTGTGATTCTCTCGTTTACACGAAATACTCCTCGAAGTTCAATCCAAGCGGTGACGGGTTGAAGAGGTATTCTTTCTGGTTACCCTTCGAGGTCGACGGGCCACTTCCAGCCGTTATCAGGAGCGAAGAGTTCAGCGAGATCTCGGGTGCTGACATTTATTTTACCATCTACGCCTACTGGCCTGAGATGGGCGTAAGAATAAAAACCTGCTCGTTTAAGGAAGTAGAGGCACTGTCCTCGTTAAAGTATTCCGAAAACTTTGCTGAAGGGATTACTCTCGCCTCCGTCGGAAACACCGCAAACGCGTTCATCGAACACGCGAAAAACTTCGACGTTAAGGTTTACCTGTTCGTCCCTGAAAGAGTCTTCGACGACGTCTTCGAGATCGAGAGGAGTGAAAACGTCACGCTGATAAAGGTCAGAGGATCCTACGACTTCGCACAGCACCTTGCCAGAAAGTTCGCCGAAATTAGAGGTTACTCCTACGAGGGCGGCGGAAGAAACTTCGCCAGAAGGGACGCTCTCGCATCTACTTGCTACACATTTTTCGAGACGTTCAAGAGGATGCCAGACTTTTACGTTCAGCCGGTGGGGAGCGGAACCGGAGCTATAGCTTTCTACGAGGGTTACAAAAGGCTCGCCTCGGAGTTCAACTTAAAGAGACCGAAAGTCGTGGTCGTTCAGAACGAACCGTTCACACCGATAGTCGACGCTTGGAAAGAAAGAAAAAAGGACGTTGGAGAATACGAAGACCCTCTTGACAGGATATACGCCAAGGTTCTTTCGAACAGGTCACCCCTTTACGGAGTTAAAGGCGGGTTATACGACGTGCTGTCAGAAAGCGGTGGCGATGCTATCTCAGTAAACGAAAAAGAGGCTAAGGACGTTGGAAAAATTTTCAAAAAAGTTTACGGAATCTCGCTTCATCCGGCAGCAGAGGTCGGACTGGCTGGATTGATGAAAATGAAGGTGAAAGGCACGGTGCTGTGCAACGTAACAGGTGCGGGATTCGACAGGCTAAAGAAAGATTACAAAGTCAGGAGGGCGCGTGAAGATTACGTCGTGGAAAGCGAAGAGGACCTGGAGATGGTAGAATGATAGAGGAGGAATTCGTAAAGACTCTGAAAAGATCCGGCATAAATTACGTTCTCACGCTACCGTGCGAGAGAATAAAGAAGCTAATCTCACTCCTTCCGCAGCACTTCGAAACCCTTACGCTGTCGAGAGAGGAGGAAGGCGTGGGAATAGCCGCGGGGCTTTACATGGGCGGCAAAAGACCGGCGATGGTCATCCAAAGCTCCGGCTTCGGAAACTGCGTAAACGCGTTGATGAGCCTGACTAAATGCTACGAACTCCCGCTCCCGATAATCATAAGCTGGAGAGGTGTTTACGGAGAAAAGATTGATGCTCAAAAGCCGCTCGGACAAAGATTGCCGAAAGTTCTCGAAGCGCTCGACGTGGAATACATTGTGTTCGACGGTAAGAACTTCGAA
The DNA here is from genome assembly GCA_964463865.1 of uncultured archaeon. Taxonomy (GTDB): domain Archaea; phylum Halobacteriota; class Archaeoglobi; order Archaeoglobales; family Archaeoglobaceae; genus Ferroglobus. Next base: position 8,595 of record CAYXDX010000040.1, read on the forward strand.
GACGCTGAGAACCTGATAAACGAGAGTTTCGAAGAAAACAAAATCGTGGCATTGCTGCTCAGACCGGACATATGGAGCGAACATCCGGATCTCACTTTCGAGAGGAGCGTCGTAAAAAAGAGAGTGGTGGAAGTTCCGGAAGCGAAAGCCAAAATGACGAGATACGAGCTGCTCAGATTGATAAAAGACGAACTCGAAGGGAGGATAGTCGTCTCGAACATTGGATACCCGAGCAGAGAGCTCTATCACATTTTAGATCAGCCAACGAACTTCTACATGCTCGGTAGCATGGGTCTCGCGAGTTCGATAGCCCTCGGCGTCTCGCTTAGCGGCAAAGAGGCGATATCGCTCGACGGAGACGGTTCGATACTCATGAATCCGTCTACGATATTCACCGCAGCGAATTCGAAAGCCGAAAACCTGAAAATCGTAGCGATAGACAATTCCGCATACGGAAGCGCCGGAAACCAGCCCACGGCAACGTTAAAAGCCGACTTACTGCTCTTATCGATCTCGGCAGGTTTTGAAAAAACGTTCAGAGCCTCGGGCGTCGAAATCAAAGACATGATGAAAGAAGACGGAAAGGTCTTCATTCACTTCGTCGCGAAGCCTGGAAACGCGAAAGTTCCGACGATACCGCTCAAACCCGTCGAGATAAAGGAGAGGTTCATGGAAGCGATAAAGAAAATGTAGCAGTGTTGCGGCGCAAAGTTTTTAATTAGCGAGATTAACCCATGCGTTAATTTAAAATACCCTTAACGCAACTCCGCAAATCTGCCCGTAGGAGGCAGATGCCGTTAGCACTACGGGGTGGTAAAGGTGCTGGTAGAGAAAGAGAAACTTGAAGGAGCTATTAAAGAGGCGATAGAGAAAGCAAAGCCGAGAAAATTCGTGGAGACAGTGGAAATGGCGATAAACCTGAGAGGAGTGGACATGAGAAAGCCGGAGAACAGAATTGACGCCGTCGTCTACCTGCCGCACGGACTGGGCAAGCCGAGGAAGATCGGCGTTTTCGGGAGAGGAGAGGTAGCGTTGAAGGCGAAAGAGGCGGGAGCCGACGTCGTGCTGTCTCCAGAAGATATAGACGAGCTTGCCAAGAACAAGAGAGAAGCCAAAAAGCTCGCAAACAGGATAGACTTCTTCATAGCCGAGGCTCCGCTGATGCCGGAAATAGGTAAAAAGCTCGGACCGATACTCGGGCCAAGAGGAAAAATACCGCAGCCAATTCCACCAGCTTCAGATCCAACTCCGGTGATAAACAGGTTGAGAAATTCCGTCAGGATAAGGACGAGAGATAGGGTAACTTTTCACGCTCCTATAGGAACGAGAGATATGGATCCAGAAAAACTCGCCGAAAACGCTCTTGAAATTTTAAAAGTCGTTGAGAACAAATACGAAAACGCCCAGCAGGTCGTCAAATCCGTGTATGTTAAAACGACGATGGGTCCTGCCGTCAGGGTGATCTGAAATGGCCGCAGTAACAGGACAGGTTCCTCAGTGGAAGGTTCAGGTCGTCGAAGAGTTGAAAAAACTCATAAAAGAGCACCCAGTCGTCGCGATAGTTGGTTTTAGAGGCGTCCCCTCCGGGCAGTTCCAGAAAATAAGAAGGGACTTCAGAGGAATAGCCAAGATTAAGGTCGTTAAAAACAGTCTTCTTGAAAGAGCGCTCGACGAACTCGGTGGAGAATACGCGAAGCTCAAAGACTTCATAGAAGACCAGACCGCAATAGTCGTTAGCGAGCTTAACCCGTTCAAACTCTACAAGAAGCTCGAAGAAACAAAAATTCCTTCTCCGCTCAAACCGAATCAGGTGTCTCCAGTAGATGTCGTGGTGGAGGCAGGTCCAACAAAGTTCCCGCCAGGACCTATACTCGGAGAGCTGCAGGCCGGAGGAATTCCAGCCGCTATAGAGAGAGGCAAGGTCGTCGTTAAAAATACCGTAACAGTGGTGAAAGCCGGTGAAGTCGTAAAGCCGGAAGTTGCCAGAGCTTTGCAGCTCCTCGACGTCAAGCCGATAAAGATAGGTCTCGAAACGAGAGCAATAATGGAGAAAGGAATCGTGTTCACGCCAGAAGACCTGGCCATCGACGAGGCAAAAGTATTCGAGGAATTCGTAGAAGCGGCAAGAAAAGCTCTGAACCTGGCCGTGAACTCCGCTTACGTGACGGAAGAGACTGCGGAAATACTCATAGCGAAAGCGTTCATGGAGGCGAAGAACCTCGCTATAAACGCGCTGCTCTTCGAAAAAGACGTAATGCCAGAAATTCTCGCAAAGGCTCACTCAGAAATGCTCGCGCTCGCATCCTTATTGCCGGAGGACGCTCTTGACGACGACCTAAAGAAGCTCCTTGAAGGTAGAAAAGTTGAAGTTAAGAGTGAAGAAAAAGAAGTAAAAGAGGAGGAAAAGAAAGAGGAAGAGGAAGAAGAAGAGAAAAGTGAGGAGGAGGCTCTCGAAGGTTTGGGCGCTCTATTTGGTTGAGAGGTGAGGTGAATGGGTATGGAATACGTATACGCGGCTCTGCTCCTGCACTCTGCTGGTAAGGAGATTACGGAGGAAAACGTAAAGGCCGTGCTCGAAGCTGCCGGAATCGAAGTAAACGAGGCGAGGGTTAAGGCCCTCGTAACGGCTCTCGAAAGCGTGAACATCGACGAAGCTATAAACAAAGCAGCTTTCGTCCCAGCAGCAGCCGCTCCAGCAGCCGTAGAGGCAGCAGCTACCGAAGAGAAGAAAGAAGAAGAGGAGAAGAAGGAAGAAGAAGAGGAAGTGAAGGAGGAAGAAGTCCTCGAAGGGCTCGGTGCACTGTTCGGTTGATGAAAAAGAAAGACCTCGAAATTTTTTTAGAATCTCTTGAAGGTTTTAAAACTCCAAAAATTTTTCTTGAACAATACGTCACTCCTCCACCCCTCGTCGCCGAAATCGTCACTTTTGCAAAGATAAGCGGAGACCTCGAACTCGTATTCGACCTCGGATGCGGTACGGGGATTATAGCGATTGCCTCGGCGTTGCTCGGAGCTTTCTCGATAGGCGTAGAAGTGGACAGAGACGCTATAGAGGTGGCAAAAAGAAACGCCAAGAAGAGCGGCGTCGACGTCGACTTCGTGTTGTGCGACGTGGAAATTGTTAAGGTAAAGAAGAAAGGAACCGTGATCATGAACCCTCCGTTCGGCATTCAGAAGAGGCACGCGGACAGAAAGTTCCTCCTCAAAGCGTTCGAAATCGCGAACGTGATATACACCGTGCACTCTGCTGGGAGCGAGAAGTTCGTAGAAAAAATTTCGACCGAACACGGATTCAAAGTGACCCACGTGTGGAAGTATATGATACCGCTCAAGAAGACTTACGACTTCCACGAAAAACCATATAAATACATTCCCGTAGAAGTTTTTAGAATCGAGAGGTGTCGCAATGGAAGTTTTCCCCGGTGATTATCTCGGGTGTTCGGAGGAGTTCGTCGCTGGAGAGAACGTTTACGAGGAGGGTGGAAATCTCTACTCTTCGGTTGCGGGCAAAGTCGTAATAAAAGACAGAGAGATCTCGGTAAAGCCGATAAAGGAGATTCCGAAAATAAAGAAGGGAGACGTCGTTCTCGGGAGGGTGATAGACGTCAAAAAGAAGTTCGCACTCGTGGAACTCGCGAGAAAGGTTGGTATCGAAAGATCTCTTTATCACGATCTCGCGTTTCTTCCAGTTTCCGAGGTTGCCAACGAATTTGTGGAAGACGTCGAAAACTTCCTGAGCTACAGAGACATTATAATAGGAGAGGTAATCGACGAGAACCTCAGAATATCCATAAAAAAGGACGAATACGGCGTCGTTAAAGCTTCATGTTCTTGCGGAGGAGATCTCGTCCTCGAAGAGGATAAGCTTAAATGTAGAGTGTGCGGGAGGATCGAAAAAAGAAAGATTTCGAACCTATACGGAGGTGTAGTTGAATGGAAATAAAGATCAAAGAAGTGAGCGAGAACTTCGTAAAGCTCGTAATAAAAGGAGAGGATCACACGTATCTCAACTTACTCCAGCACGAACTTTTAAAGGACGAGGACGTGGTGCTGGCGAAGTATCACATACCACACCCCTACGTAGGCGAGCCTGAACTCGTGGTGCGAACGAAGAGCAAGAGTCCAATAGACGCGATTAGAGAGGCAAACGATAGAATTATAAAAAAGATAGAGAACGTTCTTAATCAGATTTAAACAGTTTCAACGCGTAGAGCTCCTCGAAGAACAGCTTTCTTTTTTTAACGATCTCAAATCTGTAACCGAGTTTTTCGATCTCTTTCTTCAGTTTCTCGTAGTTTAGAGACGTCGCTATTAAAATTATTCTCCCGTTTTCAGATAGGTGATCTTTAGCCTGCCTGAGGAATTCGATGGTAACTTCTATACCGCCCTTTCCACCATCAACAGCTTTCTCCAACCAGTCGCCAACTTTTTCGCTTTCTTCGAGTTCGAGATACGGAGGATTGAACAGAATGAGCGTAAAAGTGCCCCTTATCCCTCTAAAAAGGTCCGCTCTGACGACTTCCAGACCTTTTTCCTTGCACACCCTAACCGCGAACGGGTTTATGTCCGTCGCGAGCAAAAACCTGCACATGTCCTTTATTTTTTCCGAAACGAAGCCGCTACCAGCACCTATCTCCACTACGACGTCCTCAGGCTTTATCTCGTCGAGAGCTGCTTCAAGAAGGAGTTCGGAATCCTCAGCCGGTTCGTACACTGTCGGCAATCTCTGCAAAAACTTCCGGAGGGATTTTTTCCGGTCGTTCATCTCCGTAACCCATGTCGCTAACCTTCAAATTCCTTTTTTCGCACCACTCCTCCAGAATTTTGGAGAACTTCTTCCTCCTTCTTGAGAACGCAAACGTTACGAGGTCTTCGAAGATTTCGAGGTTCTCGACTTCTATTTCCGGTTCGTGAACGATCTTCACGATCGCGGCGTCGACTTTTGGTGGTGGCCTAAAGGCTCTCCTCGGGATTACGTCCACGATCTCAGCTTGACAGTAAATTTTTGCGATGACACTCAGCCTTCCGTATTTTTTACTCCCCTCCCTCGCGACGAGTCTCTCGGCGAACTCCTTCTGATACGTAACGACGCTCAGCTTAAACCCGTGCCTGAATATCTTGAAAGTCAGAGGAGTGGAGATCGAGAACGGAATGTTGGACACGAACTTGTCGCAGTCCGGAAACTCGACTTTTAAAGCGTCTCCCTCGACGATCTCGAACCTACCGGACTCTAGGTACCCGCTGAACTTTTTCTTTAAAAGCTCCACGAATCTACTGTCTTTCTCGATTCCGACGACTTTTTTTGCCCTTCTTAAGAGCAGTCTCGTGAGGTTTCCAGGTCCGCACCCGACCTCCAAGACAGACTCGTCGCTCTTAATGTCCGCGACGGAGACGATTTTCCTCAGGTATCGTTCGTCGACGAGTATATGTTGGTCCCTGCTCTTCAGAAGTTTCATATCGTGAACAGTTTGTATTTCTCTTTCGGGTTCTGAAGCTCGTAGATTATTCTGTTTACGATGCACTTCTCCGGGTGAGAGAGACCTTTCACCCTCTTCGCTATGTCCTCAAAACTCTTGAAAGGTTCCTTTTTTCTTTCCTCTATTATCGCCCACATCGTCTTCTTACCTACGCCAGGCAAAAGCTCCAACTGGTGTAGCTTCGTGGTTATAGGTGCAGCTTCGTTGAAGAACTTGACGAACCTCTCCTCCTGATCCTTAACTATCTTCTCCAAGACGTATGGCAGCTCCGCCTTCGCGGTAGGCGTCAGGTCCTCGTATCTCAACCTTCTCTTTATCTTGTTGACGACATCTCTCTCCCCCTTGCCTATGTAAACCCTGTCCATGATTAGAGGATTTTGATCCTTCTTTACGCTCACTTCAAGCAACGTGAAGTGCTTCTCCCCTATCACCTGAGCGAGAGGTTCCCTCTTGTGAATTGGCCTCTTATCGTCCGGATGACCGTAAGGGAGAAAATCGAGCACGTAAGCGTAATCTTCGTATCTCTCCTCCTTTTTCTCATCTTTTTT
>CAYXDX010000041.1:0-14365 GCA_964463865.1 uncultured archaeon
ATAATAAGATCTCGAAATATAGTGGTCGCGCAAACCGACTTTGGCAAGAAAAAGTGAGTGAAAAGTTGCGAACGAAAGGACGGCTGAAATGTGGTATGCGAAAAATTGCGACGCAAGACCTAATAAGTGTCCTAAAACAGTCAATTTGTAGCGTAAAAACGGTGGACAAAGCCCCGATCGTAAGGGAGTTCGGAAAGCTATTTTTAAGAGGTGTGGAGGTTAGGCGTTATGCGAGTAACTTGTAAAAGCGCGGTTTTGCACTTCCGGGGAGTGGGAAACCAGCAGAATCCTCTGCCCCTTTAGTTGGGACGGTTGACGCAAAAAGGAATTTATGTCGTAGGCAACGAAAATATTGCATGCTCGCGGACTACCATACACACGCGTACATGCTCCCGAAGAGGGATTTGGAGCTCATGAGCTTGGCGGGTTTAACGGATGTAATCGTCTGCAGTTTTTTGCCATTAGTAAAGCATCCAGAAACGCTCGCCGATCACTACGAGGAACTCTTTTCGATCCATATCGGGAGAATGGAGGAACTCGGCATTAAAGCGCACGTTTTCGTGGGAATACACCCGAGATGCATTCCGCCCGAATGGAAGAAGTTGCTTCCAATAATAGAGGGCTACCTCGAGTCCGGTAAAGCTGCGGGCGTAGGAGAAGTTGGATTGGACGGTTTAACCAAAACGGAAGAGGAGGTATTGACGGAGCAAATAAGGATAGCTAAGGAATACGACGTTCCGGTGATAATCCACGTTCCGATGAATGAAAGGTTAAAGGTCGTTGAAAAAGTCGTTTATATAACACGGAAAGCTGGTTTAGACTTCGGAAAACTCGTTATTGACCACACCGCCGACGATACTATCGACATCATTAACGAGTGCAACGCGATTCCGGGCTTGTCGGTTAAACCGCCTTTATTAAATCCGGCGAAAATCGTCGAAAATATCGACAAGTATCGCAACGGCGTTCTGAATAGCGACTGCGCGTCTCTGACGGATACGGATCCGCTCGCGGTTCCGAAGACCGCAAAGTATCTGGCGAGGGCCGGAGTAGAGAAGAAGATCGTCGATGCGCTATCCCATCGCAATGCGCTAAACATTCTAAAGGGTTGAAGCGGGAAGAAGGCGGCGTAGTAAGGATGAGCCATGGATAATGATCGCAAACTGAACGACGAAATTGCGGCTGCCGTAAACTCGTTGGCATTGCTGCACGTATATATTTTGGTGCACTTGCGACGGGCAAATATAGATTACGCCAAATCCATAGCGAAAACTGCAAAGGTTGACCAGCACGAGGTCGAGAAAGCTCTCAAGGATTTGGAAGGCCTCGGCTTAGTAGAGCGCATCCACGGATCAGCCATCAAACGAACTGAGGCTAAATTCAAGTTGAGTTACGAAGTGCATAAGCATCATACGTATTACAGCTTGACAAGGCTTGGAGATCGCGTCTCACGAAAGTTGAGAGATGGTCTGTTCCGCGACTACCTCAGAAGTGCTACGGGATACGATGCCGCGTTGGACGTTCTTGAGTATCTTGCGAAAGCTGAATGTGAACATGCTGGATGGATTGCCCGGGTATTCTCAATGCACGTTAGTGATACGCAGAGTCTACTGGACAGACTTTTAGATCTGGGATTGCTGTCCGAATGCAGAGCTAAAGTTCTTAAAAGGAAGCACAGGAAGGGCAAACCCAAAAAGGAGACGAGAACGCACCATACGTATTACACGCTATCTAAGCTCGGGGAGATGCTTTTGAGGTATCTCAGATAGCCTTGTCGAAGCCAAAGCGGGTCGTTTCGGCTGTTTGGATATGGTCGAAAGGCGGGGCTACAATCCCGCTTCCCGCCGAAATCAAGAAGATTCGATCAGCTCTTTAATAGCTGAACAACCGCCGCACTTAAAACATCCGGATTTAACCTTCCTGACGGGTATTTTTGGTAAGACGTCTTTCAGCCTTTCGTAAACGAGAACAACGTGCTCAAAACTTGGAGGTCTGTCGCCGGAAAACGGTGGCGGTCGATAAGGTGCGACGAACGGAGTGACGCCGATCTCTACGATCTCGCCAATTCTTTCGACAGTTTTGTCTACATCTTCACCGAAGCCGAGAATTATCCACGTGTTAACGTTCCACTCGCCGAACACCTCGACAGCGTGACTCCAAGATCTGAAGTAGTCTTCGAGCGGGGATTTTCCGGGAACGATCTGGGGTCTCACTTTCTCGTCGAGAACTTCCGCGTGAATGCCGACGCTGTCCGCACCGGCGCTGTGCAGGATTTCGAGGTGCTCCCTGCTCACAGCCTCCACCTGGACGTGGACGGGTATGTTCACCTCGCTTTTAACCGCTTTAACGACTTCCGCGATCCTCGTCGCGCCCTTGTCTCGGCCCTCGCCCAGTCCGGACGTTATCGTGAGGTGTCTGTTTCTGTCCTCTTCGTAGGCGATCTTTACGGCCTCCGCAATCATTTCCGGAGTTTTCTCTGCGACGGAGCTCTTCAGGTTGTGCTCGATCGAACAGAACCTGCACCTTAAACCTTTCCTCCAGAGAGTGCACCGCCTCGAGACGGAAGTCACGAGAGAGTCCACGCCGTCGAGGGCGACGATTTTTCCGGCTTCTACGCCGAACGACGTCTTTTCGTGGTAGTATTCTGCCTTCGGAACCTCTACGATTCCTATTTCTTCGTCCCCCTTGAACAGTCTCAGCTTTCCGCCAGCGTTCTCAATCCTGAAGGGGGAAAACTTGGCGTAGCTCTGTCTGTAAGGTGCTGAAACGACGGATCCGGAAACCTTGAATCCGACTCCTCCTATCGGCCCTCCTCCTCCCTTTCTGTATGTCTTCAGATCCCCCTTAACACCCTTCACGATCAGTTCGAGCTTCGTTCTGCAGTCAAGCATACACCTTCACAGCCTCCTCTGGGTTGTTGCTGAAGGATATCGCCGCCAGGGAGCCGATGAGTCCCCTCTCTCCGGTAATCTCTATGAGTTCGACTCCGAATTTTTTCGCCACCTCGATCGCCTCGCTCAGTTCTACGATCTCCCTCTTAACTTTCTCGCCGAACCTTATTAACTCTTCGTCTGTCAGCACTTTTCTGTAAACCGCCATCCCGGTTTGGTCGCTGAACGTGCTCTTTCTTAGCATTTTTTCGAACTCCGAAACGAGCTTTTCGGAATCTTTCGTTGCGAACGTTACGGATATGGAAACGCAGTTCGTCGTCTTGTACGGGTTTTTCGTAAAGAGCTGCGTTATCGTGTGCATTAGGTAAACGCCGAGTCCCTTCTTTTCGAGCCTGTAGGCAATCTCGTTGACGAGCGACCACGTCGCACCACCCTCTTCGCTGTCGGTGTCGTCGACGCCAATAACGACCTTCTCGTAAGCAGGCAGGACGAGTTTCGCTCTGCCGAGCTTTTTGCCACCACCTTCTTCGATTATCTCAATACCTTTTACGCCCTCCGCCATGCCCCTGCAGACGGTTGCCGCTATACCTCCGCCCGCGAGACCTGAGTAGGTTATTTCTACCTCCCCACCCCTCAAAGCAACCTCTTCTATTCCCGCGCCGGCTATTCCCGGGATCAGGTTCAGCTCAGTCTTCCCGATTTTCAGAACGAATATGTTTCTCGCGCCCTCCCTTCTCGCCTCCACGACGAGGTCGCTAACCCTCGGGTAGTGGTAAGTTTCCCATGCCGCTCCACCGATGCATCTACCCCTCGCGTGAAACTCGTGAACTTCAACGTGATTTCGGTCGCTCATGGCGATTATCCTCTCGTAGGGCGATATCCACTCAATACCACCATACCTTTTTATTACCTCATCCCTACTCATCAATCCCATAGGTGTCGGTAACCTTCCGATTAATTATAAACGTTTGGAGGTGCTGAGCGTGGAAGTCGTTCTCGACGTTGAAAGTGAAAAGACGGAAGAACTCACGGAATTCGACGTCGCGATAATAGGTGCGGGACCCGCGGGTCTAACGGCCGCGATATACTCGGCGAGATATGGTCTGAAGACCGTCGTTTTCGAAACGGTCGAAGCCTCGCAGCTCTCCCTCGCTCCGGTAATCGAGAATTATCCGGGCTTCGAGGGTAGCGGCTTCGAGCTCCTTGAGAGGATGAAGAGGCAGGCTCTGAAGTTCGGCGCGGTGCATAAATTCGAGCACGTGGAGAAGCTGACGAAAGACGGAGACTTATTCGTGATTAAAACGGACAGCGGGGAATACAGAGCGAAGGCGATAATCGTGGCCACCGGGGGGAAACATAAAGAACTCGGAGTTCCCGGAGAGAAGGAGTTCGTCGGCAGAGGCGTGAGCTACTGCGCGACCTGCGACGGCAACTTCTTCAGGGGCAAGAAAGTCGCGGTAATCGGCGGAGGAAACACAGCCGTTACGGACGCGATATACCTCCACGAAATAGGTTGCGAAGTCACTCTGATACACAGGAGGGACGAGCTTAGAGCCGAGAAGGCTCTTCAGGAAGAGCTGTTCAGAAGGGGGATTCCGGTCATCTGGGACACCGTAGTCCTGAGGATCGAGGGTAACGAAAAGGTCGAGAGGTTGGTTTTGCTCAACAGGAAGACGAACGAGGAGAGCGTTCTCGAGGTGGACGGAGTCTTCATAGCAGTTGGTATCGTCCCCGCTACGGACATCGTAATGGACCTCGGGGTGGAGAGGGATCCCGCTGGCTACATAAAGGTCGACAAGAGGCAGAGAACGAACGTTCCCGGCGTTTTCGCCGCAGGAGACTGTTGCGACAACCCGCTCAAGCAAGTTGTCACCGCATGCGGGGATGGAGCCGTCGCAGCAAATTCGGCGTTCGAATACATAAAGATGATGTCGTCTTCCTGAAAACTATTTTCTCGCTATCGACGCTATCTTCAGGTAGGTTTCGTACAGGTCGTCGGCCACCTTCAGCAGGTAGTCGATGTTCTCGACCTTCCTGAGCTCTTCCGGAATGTTCTCGTATCCGTGTTCCGCACCAAGAAGCGAGCCGGTCATTGCAGCTATCGTATCCGTGTCTCCCCCGCAGTTTATTGCCTTCTTCACGCCTTCGACGTAGCTCCTCGAGGAGAAGTAGCAGTAGTAAGCGAGCGGGACGGCGTCGTAGCTCATTATCGAGTTTCCGATCTCTTTAACCACCCTCCTTTCGCTCTCACCTCTTATCTCGTAGGCGTACTCTATTTTCTCAGCGAGCAGCGAGTCGTGTTTGGAGATCGTGCGTAGCAGTTCGTCGAGCTGAAAGTCCTCGTTCACGATCATCGCGATGCCCAGTCCAACGGCTACAGCTCCTGCTATCGCTCCTCTGCCCCTGTGGGTGACGATCGATGAGATCATGCAGTAGTTCTCCACGAGTCCGTAGTTGAAGTGGTATACGAGGCCTATCGGCGCCACCCTCATCGCCGAACCGCAGGTGTCTGACTCTACTCCGCTTTCCCGCCAGCTCAAACCCATCTGCAGCCTGCTTATGGCCCTCCTCGACGTCGGACCGTATCGCCTTCTGAAGTCAGCTCTTTTAAGCTTCTCGGCAAAGACTTCCGGGGAGAAATAAGTGGTCTCGACTATCGACTCGGCCAAGAAGATCGTCTGCTCAGTGTCGTCGGTGTACTGTCCGGCTTTCAGATCTCCCTGCGGCGAGTCGCGGAACTCGAGTTCGTCTACGTGAACGTCGCTAACACCCTCGAACGGCATTCCGAGAGCGTCTCCAACAGCTAATCCGACGATGCAACCCCTGAAAGTATCTTTCATACGACCTCTCTCATTCTTTCGATCGCGAAGTCTATCTCTTCCTTGCCTATTATCAGCGGAGGGACTATTCTGACTCTGCTCTCCGACGTTGCGTTAACCAGAACCTTTCGTTCGAGCATAGAGCTTACGAACTCGAACGCTCCTTTCACGTCGAAGCCTATCATTAAACCTGAACCTTCCGCTTCGATGTTGAGCTCGCTGAGTCTCTCCGCGAAGTATTTGCCCATTTTCCTCGAGTTCGAGACGAGGTCCTCCCTCTCTATGTACTCTATCGTCGCGAGAGCTGCGGTGCACGCGAGGGGGTTTCCTCCGAACGTGCTTCCGTGGTCTCCCGGTTCGACCTTCTCGGCCACATCTTCCTTTACTCCAACAGCTCCGATCGGGAACCCGTTCGCTATGCCCTTCGCCATCGCGATGATGTCCGGCTCGACTCCATACAGATCCTTGGCGAACCACTCTCCGACCCTTCCAAACCCGGTTTGAACCTCGTCGAAGACGACGAGGAATCCGTATCTCTCCTTGAGGTCGAAGATCTCGTGGATGAACTCCTCAGTCGCCGGGTAGACCCCCGATTCGCCTTGTATCGGTTCGACGAACACCGCTGCGACGCTTTCGTCGATCTTCCTCTTAAAGTCTTCCGGGTCGTTGAACCTCGCGAACTCGACTTCTCCTATCAGCGGTTCGAACGGCTTTCTGAATTTTTCCTTCCACGTCAGCGAAAGCGAGCCGAGGGTTCTCCCGTGGAAGTTGTTCGTGAAGGATACGAGCTTCTTCTTTCCGGTGGACTTCCTGGCGAGCTTTATAGCTGCCTCTACCGCTTCGGTTCCGCTGTTGCAGAAGAAGAACTTGTCCATCTTCGTCACTTTTCTGAGCTTCTTCGCCAACTCTATCTGCGGGATCGTGTAGTAGAGGTTCGACACGTGGACGAGGTTTTCGAGCTGCTCTTTCACCCTTTCGACGAAGTGCTCGTTGGAGTGGCCGATCGAAACGCACGCTATTCCCGCGACGAGGTCTAAGTATTTGTTTCCGTTCTCGTCGAAAAGCCAGCAGCCTTTCCCTCTTACGAACACGACCCTCTGCCTTCTGAAGAATGGGATTAGATACTCCCTTTCGAGCTCGAACCACTCACTCATACTCGATCGTCGCCGGAGGTTTTGGAGTTACGTCGTAAACGACTCTGACGACTTCGGGAATCTCGTTCGTTATTCTCAGGGCTATCCTTCTCAGCTTTTCGTAGTCTATCCTCAGAGGATCGGCGGTCATACCGTCCCTGCTCTCCACGGCTCTCACCGCTATTACGTATCCGTAAACCCTCACGTCTCCTTTAACTCCCGTGGCCTTCCCAATGAGCGCGGCGAAAGCCTGCCACTTCGGAACGTCTTCGAGCTCTTCTTCGACAATCTTCGTCGCCTTCCTCACGACCTCGACTTTTTCTGGCGTCACCTCGCCCACAACTCTTACCGCCAAACCGGGACCGGGGAACGGCATCCTCTCCGAAATCTCCTTCGGGAGTCCGAGGAATCTCGCGACCTCTCTCACCTCGTCCTTGTAAAGTTCCCTCAGCGGCTCGATCACTTTCTTGAACTTATACTTGGTCGGAAAGCCTCCAACGTTGTGGTGACTCTTTATTCCTCCCTGGCTCTCTATTATGTCGGGGTATATGGTTCCCTGAATCAGGTATTCGGCTCCGTGCTCTTCGGCAACCCTTTCGAAGATTCTGACGAAAAGCTCTCCGACGACCTTCCTCTTCTCTTCCGGATCGACGACACCTTTCAAGGCTTTGAAGAACTCGTCCCTCGCGTCGATAAACACGAGGTTCATGTGTCCGAAAACTTCCTTAACTCTCTCCGGTTCGCCCTCTCTCATCAAGCCGGTGTCAACGAAAACGGGTATCAGCCTGTCGCCTATAGCTTTGTAGGCGAGGACCGTGCAGACGGAACTGTCTACGCCTCCGGAAAGAGCTATTATCGCCTTTCCGTCTCCGACCTCTCTCCTTATTTCTTCCACGGCTTTTTTAACGAACTCCTCAACGTTAACCATCCATTTCCCTCCTATACTCGAGAGCTGCTTTAACGAAACCGACGAACGGGGGTGAAGGAGCGAACGGGCGGGACTTAAATTCTGGGTGGAACTGAGTGGCGAAGAAGAACCTCTTGTCCGGAAGCTCGAGAATCTCCATCCTCCTTCCGCCGTCGGAATACCCAGAGAAGACGAGCCCGTGCCTCTCGAGGAGCGGTATGTATTCCGGATTCACCTCGTATCTGTGCCTGTGCCTCTCGTATATTTTCGTTTTTCCGTAGAGCTCGTATGCAAGCGTGTTCTCCTTTACCGTTACCTCTATCTCTCCGAGCCTCATCGTGCCGCCCTTAGCCTCTACGCCCCTCTGCTCCGGTAGGAGGTCTATAACCGGGTGCTCCGTCTCCGCAAGTTCGGAACTGTTCGCGTCTTCCAGCCCGACGACGTTTCTCGCGAACTCAACCACGGCGAGCTGGAAGCCGAAGCATATGCCGAGGAACGGAACGTCGTTTTCCCTCGCATACTGTATGGCCTTTATCTTACCCTCCGCCCCCCTGCTTCCGAACCCTCCCGGAACGAGTATGCCGTCGCACTCGACTTCAACCTCTTCAAACCTCTCGAACTCCTCGCTGTCGAGCCAGATGATCGAGACCTTACAGCCGTTCGCTATGCCCCCGTGCTTCAGCGCCTCCCTGATGCTTATGTAAGCGTCTCTCACGTCTACGTATTTTCCGACTATCGCGATCGTAACCTCTTCTTTGGCCTCCTTGAGCTTTCTGACGATCTCTTCCCACTCGGAATTCTCGGTTCTCTTTTCGAGCTTCAGCTTCTTCATTATGTATTTGTCGAGACCCTCCTTCTTGAAAACGAGCGGGACCTCGTAGATGTCTTCCACGTCCTTAGCGCTTATCACGGCCTCCACCGGCACATCGCAGAAGAGCGAAATCTTCTTTTTCGTCGACTCCTTGAGCTCCTCCTTGCACCTCCCTATGATCACGTCCGGATGCAAACCGAGGCTTCTGAGTTCTTTAACGCTGTGCTGCGTCGGTTTTGTTTTTTGCTCTCCTCCGATGTCGTGAGGGACGAGAGTTACGTGGACGAGCAGGAAATCCTCTTCCTCCTCTTCGTTGTGCATCTGCCTTATAGCCTCAAGGAACGGCATGCTCTCTATGTCGCCCACGGTTCCGCCGACCTCTATGAGGCAGATTTCTGCTCCGTTCTCTTTCGCGACTCTCCTGATCCAGTTCTTGATCTCGTCCGTCACGTGCGGTATTATCTGCACGGTCTGGCCCAGGTATTCGCCTTTCCTCTCCTTCTCTATGACGTTCCTGTATATTTTACCGGTCGTTATGTTGTGGTCTCCAGTAAGTTCGAGGCCGATGAACCTTTCGTAGTGTCCGAGGTCGAGGTCAACTTCCGTCCCGTCTTTCAGCACGTATACTTCTCCGTGCTGGAACGGATTCATCGTTCCGGCGTCTATGTTTATGTACGGGTCGATCTTTATCGGAACGACCTTGTAGCCCATGTCTACGAGGAGCCTTCCGATGCTCGCCGAAGTGATTCCCTTTCCGAGTCCGCTCATCACTCCGCCGGTTACGACAATGAACTTCATAGCTTATCCCTCAGCTCCGGAGGGAGGAGATTAGGTATGCCGTCTTCGATCGGATACCTTTCGTTACACTTTTCGCAGATCAGCGCCCCGCTGATAACCTCCTCTTCGTTCTCCTCCTCCACCTCGAGCTTTAAGTCGCCTTTGCAAACGGGACACGCGAGAATTTCGAGAAGCTTCTTTCTCATAATCACAGCCTCAAACAAAGTTGGATAAAAACTTTTAGGTGGTTAAAGCTTCTCCTTCCTGAGGTCTATTATGTGCTCGAGCGAGGGACCGGTGGATATCAGGGTTACTGGAGTTTTTGTGTCCTCCTCGACCTTCTCTATGAACTGTTTGGCCTTCGGCGTCAGCTTTTCGAACTCTCTAACTCCGTAGCACTCCCTGTCGAGCTTGTCTATTCCCGTTATAGCCACCTGCGTCGCCCCGTTGACCATCGCTGAATACCTCGCCATTTCACCGTCCCACCAGCCAACCCTCCTCCTCCTGCCAGTTACGGTTCCGTATTCGACTATGCCGAGCTTCTCCGCCTCTTCCTCGCTCATCTCCGTCGGGAACGGGCCAGCTCCAACCCTCGTCGGAAACGTCTTGAAAACTACTATCACGTCGTCGACTTTCGTCGGACCTATTCCCACATCTGCAGCCATTTGAGAGGCAGTCGTGTCCTTGCTCGTCACGTAGGGATAGGTGCCGTAGTACAGGCTAAGTCCGAACCCCTGCGTTCCCTCAATTAGCACGAAGTCACCTCTGTCCACAGCTTCGTTCACCTCGAGTGGAACGTCCGTCAGGAACGGCTTTAGCTCCGGAACGTCTTTAGCCTGCTTCGCGACTCTCATAACTCTGTCTGCATTAGCCGGCCCACATCCGGTTCCGGTGGTGCCGATTTTTCCTCGCAGGTGATCGCTCTTCGTGTCGGCTTCTATGTGCTTCCTCTCTATGATCGCGCACCTGTAATCTACCCCAGCTCTGTCCTCTACCTTGAGCGTCCTTACTTCGTTGAGGAAAACCTCGGGGTTTACGAGGACTCCCGCTCCGACCAGCAGCCTCGCGTCCTTGTAGACGAAGCCAGACGGAAGCATCCTCACTCCGAACTTCTTCCCCTCGAACTCCACCGTGTGTCCCGCGTTCGGTCCTACTCCTCCCCTCGCTATAATTTTAGGCTTGTCCGAAAAAGCGATGTGCGCCACTATTTTCCCCTTGCCCTCGTCTCCCCAAAATCCGCCTACGACTATCGTTACGCTCATGACAAATCCCCAAGACTTTCTGGTCGAGGGTATTTTAAGGTTATTATATCGTCTCGTTTGAATTCGAATTTTGATAATCTTAAGCTCTAATCTTTCGGCTTCGAAGCCGTTTCTAACAGCCGAAATCGATTTAGAAGCCTTGGATTTCTCGCAACCTCTTGCGAGAGCGTAGGAATAATTAGAACGGGTTACTCAGTCGTAGCAAGTTCTAAGTCCACCATAGCATACGCGTCCGCAAGCAACTCGGCTCGGTTCATTCTCATCTTCCGGGCGTCTACAATTCCAGTTTTTTAAAATCTGGAATATCTATTTTCAACACCAACCAACTACCGGAAGAAAGTATGTCGTATCCAAAAGAACTTTTAATTTACCTGACGAACTCATTTAAGATCTTTCTCCTCTCTTTTTGGAAATCTTTAACGGTAGTTCTGGCAAATTTTTTCATTCTTAAAGCGTCTCGTATGCTTAAAATAGGTCCTACGATAAGTTTACCCTTTTCCATCTTAAACATCACCTTTTGCCCGCTCTTTAGATTGAGAATCTCCCCGATCTCCTTGGGGATAAAGCTCACCCTTCTTGCCTACGGTTCCTTCAGCAATCATCATTTAATCACACCGGAAAATATTAAGTATTCCGGTAAAATGCAGCTTTTCGGATGACTATCTTGGTGTTCGAATCTTGTGGCGCTAAGGGTTATTATTTTGATCTCCATATTTGCAGAATAAAATCTGTCGTCGCAAACTCTCGAAAGTGTAGTCTCATCTTAGCAGGTGGGACTACGTCACGTCAAAAAATTAACGATTGGCTCGACGATCTCTGATTCGACATCCCTACTTCAGCTCGCTTCCGAAGTCTGCGACGACGACGAGCCTCTTTTTCTCCGGATCGTATCCTATTCCGATTCCGATTTCCTCGTATGCCGGATTAAGCAAGTTCTCTCTGTGCATCTTGCTGTTCATCCAGCCGTCTATGACGACCTTGCTCATGTTCATCGGATCTAAATACTGAAGCCTGTTCGCTTCGAATATGTTCTCTCCAGCCACGTAGTAGTTGTATCCGACGTCCTTCAACCGGTCGAAAACACTCTTCCCCTCGGGAGTGTAGTGGCTGAGGTAGTGCCTTTTGATCATGTCCTCAGCGTGCTTTTGGGCAGCGAGCTCCAACTTTTCGTCCTTCTTCAGCTTGCTCACGCCGTTGTTCATTCTGATAACGTTGATCATAAGATACAGGTCTTCTCTGAGCTCGTCTATGTTTTCAGATTCAACGTAGTAGTCCTCGCTTGCAAATGTGAACGTGGGTTTGAAGGGCGACTTCAAAATTTCCGCGAGGCTTTCGAAGTCTCCTGATGAAACGACGTTCGAGAGTTCGAACGATGCGACCGTTAGCACGATGAGGAGCGGGACCCAGATGAACCTTTTGATACTCATGATAGTAATGTTTATCGTCGGAGTATATATGTCTTTTGCACGTAAAATTATTGTTTCGTTATTATCTAAAAATTTTACTGACTTTACGGCTGTTGTAAAATTTGCGAGAGCGTCGAAACTTTCCGAAGAGAGATTGCAGTCGGTGTAGTCGGCGAAAGCAAACATTTTTTAGCTTCGGGTCGAAATTAGATTGCATGTCACCTCTCAAGCTAATCCTCTCGCTGACGATCATCTTTGCCGTGGGCGTCGTGATTCTACCCTCTACGGTTTCTCTCTTCGCCGGGGAGCATAACTGGTATGACATTGACCCTTCTGGCAATCAGATTCCGTGCGTGAAGTGCCATGCAGACGTTCTTGAGGAACTCAGCAACAGCCCTTATCACATAAAGCAGAGGAGATCCGACTAAAGCTGACAACGGCGACTGCGCCTTCTGTCACAGGGTGAACAGCAGCATAACGTATGCTAAAGGGGACGGGGCCGGGTCGTGGGTCGGTAAAGAAGCTCACGCTGCCTCCACCGTTCGGTGCATGTATTGCCACGGTCCGTCGCTTTACGGAGCTCCGAGAGCTGGTGGCTTCGGCATCACCGGTAACGCGAGCGACACCGGGATATACGCGGCTCACAGGATTTTCGTCCTCGAAGCCAACAACTCCAGTTTACTCGACGGAGTCAACGAGGCCTGTATATCGTGCCACACTCAGGCAGAGGTGTCGTTCAACTACACGACGCCAAAAGCTGTGGAGATAACGGTGAGCGAGAGCTACTCGCCCGACGGAACGAGCTTTTCGCAGACTTGGAGCTTCAATGTTCTGCAGAACATCACCTACAGAATTCACGCAGGAGATAAGACGACGAAAGGAACTTACGAGGTGATAGGATGAAGCTCGAAAAAATGCTTGTAATCGTCGCGATCCTGCTCGCAGCCGCGAGCTTGAGCATCCGATTTTCTCCTTCGCTCTTCGTCAACCAGCACTTCTTAGTGAACATAAGCGGCAACGGAAACGACATCAACTGCACGTCGTGTCACCCGCAAGTAGCCGACGAACTCGCGAAGTCCCAGATCCACAGAAATTTCCCGTGCGAGGAGTGTCACAGGATAAAAAGAACCGCTTACGGCGTCAACATCACCTACGCTGAGCAGAACGCTGGACCGAGAACGATAGGCGAAGAGGCTCACGCCGTCTACGTTCCGAGGTGTCTGGACTGCCACGGAAACAACGGGGTTTATGTCGACTATCTCGGACAAACGAAGACAGCTCCGGTCGCCAAGGGCTTCAACGTTAACCCGATTCCCGACTACGTCGCTCACAAGAACTTCGTCGAGTGGGCGAACAAAAGTAACATCTGCGTCGGTGAGAACGAAGCTTGCTTATCCTGTCACACGAACTTCAGCGTGAAGATTATCTTCAGATACTTCTACAACATAAGCTTCACGAAAACGGCCGACTGGAACATCGCGAACTTCAACGTGAACGGGACGAGGACATACACAGTTCTGCTCGACAAGACGAGCAACCAGGGTAAGCACGAGTGGATAGCGGTAAATTTGAGCAGTCAGGACAGCTACAACCAGACCTTCTGCATAAGGTGTCACAAGAACATATATGACGCTCTTGTTAATGGGACTCTTGGAACAGATGGCAGGAGCAACTTAATTCATGCACCAATTGAAATCGATACAACAGGTCACAGAGGTGGGTGGAACTTTACGAACAATTGGGGACATGTTCGTTATCATTATATCCTGCCCAGTTATAGAGGTAGTTGGGTGAATACAACCTATTGTCTTGAATGTCATAACGTAAAGCTATATAGTCTGATAAATCCAAATGATTCATCTTATTATGGACTTTCAAATGTTATTACTGATACGAACTCCACAAATGTTAATATTGCTGAAAAACTGACATGTGTAACTTGTCATGGATTTGGAAAAATAAAAGAAGCAGTAATTGATTATCCGTCTTCTGATATGAATATTTTTGTGGATCATTTGAACCTTATTAATCAAACTGACGCTTATGCTAGTATTTTTAGCGGAAAAATCTGCATGGCTTGTCATACTGCAGGAAACCATGTATCTGATGCTGGAGGGATGTGTAGGATGTGTCATGGATCTGGCGGATCTTTGTTGGGTTGTGACCGTTGCCACGGAAGAACTGGTTATTCAGCGAGCATAACATTCAACGTCGAATCAGAACCAACAGGTAACGTAACTTGGAGCTAAATTTTTAGGCCGTAACGCTCCAAAACTAACCATTAGCTTGGTGATAAGCTGCAGGGTAGAATCTGGCTGGGCTGTGGTGCTGTCCCTCGTAGATGAAGTGTTCGTATACC
>CAYXDX010000042.1:0-14111 GCA_964463865.1 uncultured archaeon
GTCGACTAAGGCAAAAAATTATTTTGACAGGTAGTCGTAGAGAAGCGCTGCCGCGACGGCTCCTACTATTGGACCCACCACGTATATCGGGAAGAACTGCCATAGGTTTATGCCGAACATCGAGTCTACGACGTAAGGTCCGAAAGTTCTTGCGGGGTTGAGCGAAGAGCCGGTTATGTTTCCAATCGTCACGATTATTCCACCGACGGTAAGACCTATTATCAACCCAGCAAATCCAGGAGGTGCTCGTTCGTCGACCGCTACGCCCATAATCACGAACATCAAAACGAACGTTCCAATAGCCTCCGTAAGGATAGCCTGGCCGTAGCTTATACCGGGAAACGGCGCTGTCGCTCCCATACCACCTACAAGAGCCGCGTTACTTCCGACGCATGCCAAGAAGAGAACGCTACCGACAGTCGCACCGATTATCTGCGCGACTATGTAAGGAACTACCTCCGACGTCGGAAACCTCTTTGTCGACCAGAGAGCAATGGTTACTGCGGGATTTATGTGTGCACCGCTCACCCTTCCGAGGGAGTATATCACGGCCGCTATTATCAGCGCGAACGCCATGCCTATACCGAGCCAGTCTCCTATACCGCCGAGAGCACCTATGCCTATGTTGAAGTCGTTCGGCCTTTCAACGTTGTTCGCGAGCATGAGCGTTATGACTGCCGCTCCGGGACCAAAAAAGACGAGCAAAGCTGTCCCGACGAGCTCTGCAACGAACCTTTTTACCAGATTCATCCTCAACCCTCTTCGTAAGCCTCAACGCATATCGAACACAGAATTCTCGGGACGGTCTTCTTCAACTTCTTCGACGGAAACGGATAGTCGCCCTTCCACAGCTCTATGTCTTTTCTGACGAGGTGCTCCATGCAAACGCCCATTCCACAGACTATGCATATCGCCACAGCGTCGGTATCCCTTCCCTGCTCCTTGCAGATGTAACACTTCATGCGAACTCACCAAAAAATGTGAAATTAGACGGCTTCTCTCCACTGGCAATACGCGTGTCTCGTGTCGATGAGAGAAGCGGTTGCGCAGTCCTTACACCTTCTTGCCGGAGAGTTCGGCGTGTCCTTGTGCAATGCTATGACGTTCGTCATCATCGTCGCCGTTACCGGTTCGCTCGTCAGCAGGCACGGGTAGTCAGCGAGTCTCATCAACGCGGAGAACCTCACGCTGATGGCACACCCGGGATACGTGTAGCGCTGCGGATTCATCAAAACTTCGTTCTCGCGAATCGGACTCAGGTCAACTTCGAAGTTTCCGACCTTTACTTTCAGTTCTTCCGAACTCCCGTTCCTCGCCCTCATGGCTTTGTCGAGCAGCTTCCATCCCCTGTATATCATGTCCATGAAGTCGTGGTTGTGAAGTTCCGCAGCAGCGCCTCTGTCCGGATACAGCTGCACGTAGTTGTGGAACCTCTTCGTAAGCAAATCTACGATCATCGGCGCCGTAAACCCGTCGAGTTCCAGGATGTATTCAGTTGCAACAGCCGTCGAGCCAGTGGCAACCCACAGCGGGTGGTATTCGTTTTCGAACTTGTCCAAGTTCGCTCTGAGGGTGTTCTCCATCACCTGACTCACGGCTTCTATCACAGCCATTACGACGTCGTCCTTGCACATGTTAAACGTCGACTGAGATATGTGATGAGCTATATCTCCGACGCAGTAAGCGGGAACTGTCAGTATGTTGCCGTAGTGAACTCCGTCGTCGAGAGCTTCTTTCACCGCTGGCTTTATCCTCTTTCCGTATTCCTCCATGTATTTCCTCACGTCGAAGCTCTCATGACCCGCGCTTTCCATCAACTGTGCCTGAGCTTCTGTTGGCTGGTCGTAAATGAACTTCAGCATCTCTATCTCCTTCTTCACGGCCTCACTCACCGTAGCTCCTTTCTCTACTTCTTTAGCGAACACGTCGCCTATGCCGTAAGAGGTGTTCATCGCCCAAGATTTCGCGGCGAGTATCGTTTCCTTGTGTTCCTTCGGCATGTCGACGGTCTTCAAAATCTGGTTCACGACGTTGCTCGTGCTTCCAGGAACCAGCGCGAAGTCGACAACGCAGGTCGGACCGTAAAATCCGCCGTATCTCCTCACGACTTCCTTACCGATCAGCGCTTCTCCTTTCTCGATCGCATCGATGAACTTCTCAACGCTCTTTCTGAAGCCTTCGTCTTCCTCGTAAAGAATCTCTAAGATGGCAGGAGTCTGATAGTGCTCGACGAACGGGTCGTCCTCGGGTCTTATCGTCTTGGTCAAGCTTCTCAAAATCTCGTAGTGCGCGTTTACGCTGTCTACGTGCAACCTGATGACGGCTTTGCTCTGATTCCCAACAGCCTTCATCTTATTTACCGCATCCACATACGGCTTCACGTCGTCTATTACGAACTCGCCGCCGCGCTTCTCCTTAACAACGTTTACGTCCGCCCACTGAGCAGCGACGGCTTCTTCAACCATTTTTTCGATCACTTCTTTCATACAATCACCAATTTAATATAATTTTTAATTGTAGATATACCATTTGGTGAACAAGTTTATAATCGATCTGTGGAAATGTCAACCCTCACCGATAAATATGATGAAGTAGACATATCCACAATGTTCGTCGCGAAAATTCGCGTTAATCAGCACACCTGTTCCCTTGCGAAAGCCACGGAAAACGGCTCAGTTTCGATGGAACTCCTCGAATACATCCTGTTAAACGAAAAAGAAGCTCTTTTCCTCGGAAGAATAACGAGAATTAAAGAAGATCTGAGCGAATGCTTCAGAACTATCGAAAGTCACCCGAGCACGAAGTTTTTTCAGCTGCTTGAGAAGACCAAGACGAACCTCGACTTTCTGGCGGTAATAGAAGACACTGCAGGGATCAAAGCCTTCGAAGATTCTTACTGCTTCATCAAACCCCCGATAATAGTCGAAAACGGTTACAAGCTCTACACCGTCTACGCTCCGGATTTGAAACTGCTGAAAAGAGCTTACGAGAGGTTAAAGAAGCTTGGAAACTGGGAAGTGATAGAAGTGAAGAACGTTGAAGAGAACATAAAGTTGACGGAGAGACAGTACGCGGTTCTGAAGACTGCTTATGAAATGGGATACTTCGAAAAAAAGAGGAGGGTCAAGCTCGAAGACGTTGCAAACGCGCTGAACATTTCAAAAAGTGCCGTCCACAAGCACCTTCAGGAAAGCATTCACAAAATCGTCTCAAGGTATATGAAAACGAAAGAAGGTGACTTCAGATAAGTTCGAGGTCTTTAAGAACCTTTCTCAATTTTTCTGTCTTCTCCTCGTTCAGCTCAACGAGTGGCATTCTCGGTTTCCCTGCGGCGAGGCCCATGAGTTCCATAGCCTTTTTCACCGGAATGGGATTAGTATCTATGAAGAGAGCCTCGAACAGTGGCATGAGCCTGTAGTGTATCTCTCTCGCTTTGTCCACGTTTCCGGACTTGAAGGCGTTGAACATCTCCTTCATTAAGTGCGGCGCCACGTTAGCCGCGACGCTTATAACACCCTTGCCGCCGAGCGTGAGGATCGGCAGCGTTAAAAAGTCGTCGCCAGACAGAACTGTGAACTTGTCTCCGAGCCTCCTTATTATTTCCGCCACTTGCTTCAAA
Source organism: uncultured archaeon (assembly GCA_964463865.1). GTDB lineage: Archaea > Halobacteriota > Archaeoglobi > Archaeoglobales > Archaeoglobaceae > Ferroglobus. The sequence continues at coordinate 3,620 of CAYXDX010000042.1, forward strand.
TTTCCGCTCGCCTCTTTAATTCCAACTACCCGATCAATGCTCGCGAGCTTTTCGACGACGTCTGGCGTTGTGTTCAGCCCTGTCCTACTCGGAACGTTGTAAACCAGTATGGGTATCGAAACTTCGTCCGCCACGGCTTTGTAGTGTCTATACAACCCCTCGGCGTTCGGCTTGTTGTAGTAAGGCGTGACGATCATCAACGCGTCTGCACCAGCTTTTTCCGCCTCTTTAGCGAGGAACAGCGCTTCTCTCGTAGAGTTCGAACCAGCCCCGGCGATGACTGGCTTTTTCGAAACCTCGCAGACGTATCTGATAACTTCGATGTGCTCTTCGTAGCTCAGTGTGGCTGCTTCTCCAGTAGTCCCAGCAGGAACCAAAGCGTCCACGTGTTTTTCAAGGTAATCGAGATTCTTGGCTATCCCCTCAAAATCCACTTCGAAGTTTTCCTTAAACGGCGTCACGAGGGCAGGTATTACGCCCTCAAACATTTACCCACCCTCTGTTAACCTTTCTCGTTATGTATCCGGCCACCCTGTTTCTGACCCTCTTGCTCTTTATGTTCGTCAGCTCAGCCACCAACTTCTTGTTGTGATCGAAATCTCCGGTAAACAGCTCACCATATTTTTTGAGGAGCTCCATCGCGATGTTTTTTATGTAAGCAGGCTTTACCGTCCCCATGGTATTAGCTGAAATTTGGCAACTATTTAACTTTTGCTGTGGAGAACAGTAAACTACTTATCCATTTTTCCGTCCAAAATGAGAGTATGAAAATCGTCGACGAATTCGACGGAATTTACGTCGTCGACACTGAAGTAGGCGGAGAGAAGGGAATAATCTTCTCGTTTATCGTTGTCAGAGATAAAGTAGCGATAGTCGAGAGCGGGCCAGAAAGCACCGCCCACGAATTTCAGGACATTTTCGACGAACTCAGCTTGAAACCGGAGAATGTCGAATACATCGCCGTAACGCACGTTCACCTCGATCATGGTGGTGGCGCTGGATCGCTCTCGGAAATCTGCAAGAACGCTAAAGTTCTCGTTCATCCGAAAGGAGAGAAGCACCTTGTAAATCCGGAAAAGCTGTGGAACGCGTCTAAAAGCGTTTTAAGTGAGATAGCTGACGTCTACGGAGAACCAAAGCCTCTGAACAGCGACAGGATAATAGCGACCGAAGACATGCTCGAAGTTTCTCTTGGTAATTCGAAGATTAAAGTCGTTCACACTCCGGGACACGCCCCGCACCACCAGTCTTACGTTCTGGACGATAAAGTGCTCTTCTCCGGAGACTCGGCAGGAGTCTACAAAGACGGAAAGATAATACCGACAACTCCACCGATTTTCGACGTCGACAAAGCCTTACAGTCCATCGACAGGATGGCATCCATCTCTCCAGAAAAAATAGCGTTCACGCATTTCGACGTAGGAGGCGGAGAGCAGCTCGCTAAAATAAGAGAAAAGCTCTTATCGTGGAAGAGCATTGCCGAATCGTGCGAAACCGTCGAGGAGATGCACGAGAAACTCCTTGAAGTCGACGAGGACTACAAGTATTTCTGGAACTGGTTAAAGGATTCAAAATTCGCGGAAAGCTACTTCCACCTGGCGCTGAGGGGTTTAATGGAGGCTGTCAGGAAATGACGCTGAAGTTCGTAACGACGAACGAGGGTAAGTTCAAAGAGGTTAGAGAAATAGCCAAGGAGTTCGGAGTCGACATTGCGTGGCTCAACTACGAATACGACGAGTTTCAGGGAAACGATCTCGAAGAGGTCGCGATTAAAAGCGCGAAGCTTCTTTCCGAGAAAGTGGACGCACCGTTTTTCATAGAGGACAGCGGACTGTTCATCGACGCGCTTAAAGGTTTCCCCGGAGTATACTCGTCGTTCGTCTTCAAAACGATCGGAAACGAGGGAATACTCAGACTGATGAGCGGTGAGAGAAATAGACGGGCTAAGTTTAGAGCCGTGGTCGTCTTCTACGACGGTTCCGAGTTTCACAAGTTCGTAGGAGAGGTTGAAGGTAGAATTGCAGAAAGTATCAGAGGTAACGCCGGCTTTGGCTTCGATCCAATATTCGAATACGAAGGCAAAACGTTCGCAGAAATGGGTGAGGAGAAGAACAAGGTCAGCCACCGAAGACGGGCGTTTGAGAAGTTTTTTGAGTGGCTTACAAAAAATTTTTAAATCTCCGCGCGTAGAAGCTCTCTCCGAGAGGTGTCAATATGGCAAGGATGCACGCAAGGAGGAGGGGAAAGTCAGGATCAAAGAGAGTTTACAGGGAAGGTAAACCTCCGTGGGTAGACATGAGTCCTGAAGAGGTCGAAAAGAAGGTCGTCGAGCTATACAAGGAAGGATACGAACCGAGCATGATCGGAATGATACTCAGGGACAGATACGGAATCCCCTCCGTCAGGCAAGTTACCGGAAAAAAGATTACCAGGATACTTAAAGAGCACGGAGTAGAAATAAAGTTGCCCGAAGACCTCAAAGCCCTGATAAAGAAAGCGATAAACCTCAGAAAGCACTTAGCCGTTCACAAAAAGGACAAGCACAACAGGAGAGGTTTGCAGCTAATCGAGGCGAAAATCTGGAGGTTAAGCAACTACTACAAGGAGAAAGGAGTCCTACCGCCAGACTGGAAGTACGATCCCGAGAGGCTCGAAATCGAGTTGTCGAGGTAATGGTCGAGTTAAGAGGGCACCACCTAATTTGTCTCAACTTTTTTACCGGCGAAGGATACGACGAGGAGTTCGTAAAGAGAATAGAAGACGCTCTTTCTTCCGCCAGCATTACAGTGATTGATACAGCCGACTACCTGTGCAGAGCGTGTCCCTACCTCGATAACGGTTGCACGTTCGTCGGAGAGGACGAAATAAGAAGAATGGACGAAAGGGCACTCGAACTGCTCGACCTCAAAGTTGGCAGCGAGGTAACGTGGACTCTCGTAAGGGAGAGGCTCAGAAACGCGATGAGGGTGTGGAAGGAAGAATTTTGCAGAGACTGTTACTGGCTCAACGTCTGTGAAAGAAGCGAAAGATGGCGAGAGTTGTAGAGGACGTTATCGTAGCCCACGGACACGAGAACATAAGAGGCACGCACAAAACGACTTTCGAGGTTACGAGAGATGAAGAGCTCACGCCAAGAGGGAACTGTATCATCGGCGTCGGAGCGGACAGATCCATAAAGGACATCGACGAGGAAATCAAGGAAATGCTCAGACGAGGGGCGAGAGCGGAAGTTCTGATCGAACTTCCCGACTACGGAATAAAAGAGACTGTCCTCGGATACGGAAGTTCGAAGCTAACGTTCAGCGACGACAGAGATATCGTCGTTAGAAAAAGCAACTACACGTGTGGGAGAACTCTGCTGATACGCGCAAACAAATCGGCACTCGACCTGAACAGAGAGATTATAGAGCTGCTAAAGGACAAATCCACGATAATCGAGCTGAAAATACTCGTCAAAAAGATATAAATATTCAAATTTCTGTTTATCGATACATGGATAAAATTAGTGCGGTGAGAGAGACATACACCTCACTCGCGATATCTCTCGCCCTCGGATTTCTGCTCTTCCTCTGCGGATACGGGATTTATTCGGCAATGATCCTCGGAGTTTTCGGAGTCAAGTTTTCCGTAGTGTTCTTCATTTTCGCGATTCTTCTCGTGACTTTTTCCAAGATCGTCGAGCATAGAGGTGCAGTATTCCCGAACTACATATTCGGAGGCACGATCCTATCAGCTCTTACGACTTTCGTGATCGTTAGCGTTTACAACGGCGTTATGTGGATCATGAGAAACGGATTTCCAAGCTTAGACGCGACGCTCACTGGAGTCGGCGTCGCAACAATTCTCTCGTTCGTTGCAATCAGCTTTTTCTCTTCAAAATGAACTCCATGTGTCTGTCCGGAACCACATCTGGATACTCTTTCAATCCGTCGTAAACTTCCTTGCTGACGAAAAGACCACAGTAGCACCTACCGAACTCCTCGACGTCGCTCTCCCTCGCGTAAACGCACGGGCAGATTATCCTTCTATCTACCTCCTCGTCCCCTATGGGGAACCTGCACGGACAGTAAGCGAATCCGTACCTCTCTTTGTTTTTCAAAAGCCCTTTAGCAAATTCGACGACGAGTTCCATGTCTCTGTTCAGCTTCCACCCGAACCTCTCGGCAACCCTCTCCAAATGCTCGACGAACTTCTCAGGAGTCATTACTAATCTCCTCGACCAACCTCTTCAGCTCACCTTCCTTAAAACCCACGATGACTTTGTCCCCGTGAACTGTCACGGGAACCGCGTAAACTCCGGCGAGCTTGAAAACTTCTTTCATGGCTTCTTCTCTTTCTCCCTCTTTAAGCTCGTCGATGAAGAGGACATCTGGCTCGATTCCGTTTTCTTTGAAAAACTTCAGCACTTTCTTACAGTAAGGGCAAGTCGTCAGCGCGTAAACCTTCACCATCAGAACAGTTTTGATTTAAAATTATAAATAAATTTTGGTCTTAGATTAGACCTGCCCTCTGAAGCAGGAGAAGGTCTTCCGTCTCGAGCTTCTCGCCCCTCTTGAACATCTCGTAAATTTCCTTCGCCTTTCTGATCAGCTCTTCCCTCTCCATCTCCTCTTTCGACTTCGCCTGCTTAGCTCTCAACGCTTTTATGACCTTGTCGAGGTCCTTTATGTCCTTCCTAATCTTCACGACCTCCGCGTGACACCTGTCCGCTTCCTTTTTGCTCTCAAGGTACTTCGCGTGCATCTCGTCGGCTTCCTTCCTTATGCTCTCGACCTTCTGCAGTATTTCGACGATTTCAGAGTGGTATTTGTCCGCTTCGCTTACGTAACCGTTCATCTCTTCTGTGAGCTTTCTGACTTCCTCCTTTAGCTCCCTTATTCTCGAAATCAGCTTCCTGAATTCCTCGTGTCTCTCGAGTTGCTCCTTTCTCTCCTCCAACTCTCTCTTGAGTCTCGCAATCCTCTCTACGAGTGCTCTTTCCCTCTCAATCGTAAGAACGGCAGTCTGCTGCTTGAATTCGAGCCTCCTAATCTCCTTTTCAATCTCGCCGAGCGGTCTACCACCCTTGTCGATGCTCTTCCTTATCTTGTCGAGTTCCTTATACAACTTGTCTATTTCGCTGAATAGTTCCCTTCTCTTTGCTCTAATTTCTCTCGCCTTGCTGTTTAACTCGTCTCTCTTCTGCTTCAACTCTCTAACCTTCGCCAAAAGCTCCTTAACCTGAGCGTTTAACTCGTTCCTCTTCTGAGCGTACTCTCTCGAAAGCTTGTTCAGTTCGTCCCTCTTTGCGATGTAATTCTGGAGTTCCCTTTCCAGTTGCTCCTTTCTTTCCTCAAGCTTCTCCAGCATCATAGTCTCACAACAGCCTTTTTTGTTCTTCGGCATTCGGAGAAAGGGTATGAGGAATTTAAATCTTGTGATGGAGTGAGAACATAGGTGTTATAAATTTTTCGAGTCGAATTGAAAAGATAGCTCAAACAATACGTAGAAAAATAGTAGCGACGGCGTCAAAATTCGAACGAGGTTCAAATTTTTCGAAGTTCGTAGTCCTTGGACGCGTTTACGAGTATGCCCTCCTCGTATTTTATGTCCGGGTGACACATCACGCACTTGTCTCCTTTAACGACGGGTTTGTGAATAACTTTTGGATGGCATTGCAAACAGTCCAGCTTGAGTCTGTTCACGTGAATGCTGTGCATGGTTAAATCGGGAAGAGTTTCGTTTACCTCTCTGACGTGACATCGCTTACACTTCAGAGACATGTTGCCCTTGAGGATGTAGGTGTTCTCGTGACAAACGATGCACTTTATTCCCCTATCCACGTGAACCTCGTGACTGAACGTTCTGTTGTCTATTCTGAACTCCACGTCGCGGTAAGCGTGACACGAAGGGCAGCCGCTCACCGGAACGCCGCCGGGAGATTCGTAAAAGTGGCAGACGAAACACGTGGAGTTTTTAACGGCAATGTGACTTCCAACGACGATTTCTCTGTGACAGCTAACGCATTCAAGCTTCAAGAAGCCGCGCTTGTATCCGCTCAGGTGCTCGCGGTGGCTGAAGTTTATTTCCCCGTAAGATACGTAGCCTACGCTTTCTATGTTCTCGTGACAGTTCAAACAGTTCTCGCTCGATACGTTCGCCGGAAGGTAAACGTATGGTGGAACTTTTGCCTGCAGAACGCCAAGAGAGTGATACACCCCTCTGAGGAAGTTTATCGGGCCTTTTCCGTAGTGACACTCGTAACACTTCACGCCGCGATGTGTGGACTCGTTCCAGCTTTCGAAGTACTTTTCCATCTCGTGACAGCTCGTGCAGATTTTGGGATCGCTCATGTATTCGATGCTGATGAGAATCGCGTTGAACAGAATGGCGAAAACCAATATAAAAATTGAGATTATCAGTTCTGGTGGCCTCTTCTTGACCTCCACGAGTTTTCCTCGCTTCCACTTGAACTCCTTCCTGCAGACCTCACAAACGAGCTCTTCCGACTCGTTTTCGTATTCGCAGAACGGACACTTCCACTTCATGCTTCACTCACTACGCTCGTCACCTTCGCGGTTTTTTTGTTTTTCAATTTTTTCTCGAACGGCGGTAAGAAGTAGTTTACGATAGCCATTATGACGAACGGCGCTGCGAGAACGAAGGCTGCTGCGAGTATGCCCTCTCTTCCAAACAGCGGCGGAGTGTAGCTCACGTATCCTCTCAGGCTGTAGTCTATGAGCTGCGCCCCTATCACCATGTTCCACCTCAGCGCAAAGACCGAGATAAGCGTTGATAGACTCGCGATAGCTACGAGCAGTTGCTTGAACACACCCGAAACGGCTCTCGAATACCTGAAGAAGAGCAGAGCTTCGAGCGACCCCACAACAGCTACGGCCATCGGTATCGCCAGCTCCGTCGACGTTATCTTGATTACCGCCCACGCTATGTCCTCCTTGTAAGCGTAGAGAATCGTGTTTATCATTTCGAGAGCGAAGGCGCCAAGCAGGAAGAAGAACACGTAGTTCGCGATCGTGTCGAGAATTCTGTCTTCCACTTTCTGACCGTAAGCCCTCGCAAACACGAGATACAGGAGCATTACCATCGATCCGCCAGCAGCGAGCCCTCCAAACACGAAGCTGACGGGCAGTATCGTCGTGTTCCACCACGGATTCGACTTCACGACTCCGAACAGGAACGAGACGTAGCTCAGACACCACGCGGCTATTAACTCGACGAACGTCAGGACTTTTATCGCCTTGTGGTCGAGATCTACCGCTTTCGGACTCGTGTCGTAAACACCGAGCGTGAGGATTCTGTAAATCAGCTTCTTAAGGGAGTTTCTCTCCGTCTGAGACCACCAGATGAAGTCCGTCCTGAAGACGAACCACAGTTCTCCGAGAATTGCGAACAGCTCCGTTAGGTAGACGATACCGAATACTGCCATCACCGAAGAGAAGTTCGGCGTGACGTAAATTTCGAAAGCTCTCTGCGGCTGTCCGAGGTCAAGCAGTAGCGGTAGCAGAGCTGAGAGGACGAACGGAAACGTTGCTACGAGTATCATTTTTTCTATCGGCTTGAGTTCTCTCTTCCAGAACTCGCTTATGGCGTAGATCGTTACCATCCCAGTAATTATGCTGACGAAGTAAGGGTATATTACGATAAGAATTCCCCAGAAGACCTCGTGGTTCGGGTAAACGTAGCCAAACGCCTCGCTCAATTACCACACCTCCCACCCTATCTTCTGGTAGAAGACTTTGGGCCTCGTATTCAGCTCGGGCTTCAAAATCTTGATCGTCGGGTCTCGCAACCTCTCAGCTATCTCCTCATCCGACAGCTTTCCAAAGATTCTCGCACCAGTCGGACACACGTGAACGCAGGCAGGCTTCATCCCCCTCTTTACTCTGTGATAACACCACGTGCACTTGTCCACCACCCTCTTCTCCTCGTTGAAGTACCTCGCTCCGTAGGGACACGCCTGGATGCAATACTTACAGCCGATGCAGTGGTCGAAGTCTATCAGGACGAAGCCGTCGTCTGTTAGCCAGGTCGCGTTTACGGGGCAAACTTTAACGCACGGCGGTTTGTCACAGTGCATGCAGAGTTTAGGGACGAAATACGCTCTGAGAACTTCCTTATCCTTAAAGTCGAGTTCTTCGAATCCAAACTCTCCGCCATGCGGAGATTCCACGTAAACTTCTTCGAGACCCTTGTTGAGGTAAACGACGTATCGCTCCACCCAAGTCCTGAACTTTCCTTCCGGAACTTTGTTCTCCTCCCTGCAAGCTCTGACACAATAACCGCAGCCGATGCACCTTGATGTATCTACGACAAAGGCGTACTTCTCCGTTTTTGCCTCTCCCGGCGAAGAAACAGGCAAAGTCAAAATTATCGCAAGCTTAACACCGTTTTTCAAAAACTCTCTCCTCTTCATTTTCATCACCCAAACCACGGATAGTGAGCGTCGTGACAGACGGTGCACGGCTTGTCCGGATACCCGTGCGTTTTCCAGTCGTAAACGAGACTGTAGTCCGGTCTCGCGATGATTGGTTTGTGACAGTTGAGGCAGAACTCTCTCGTATTTTCGACCCTCATCTTCTTCTTTTCCGGATGGCCAGCTCCAGCGCCGTGACAGGTTTCGCACTCGAAGTTGTGCTTACCTTTCAACGCTTTCTCCACAATCTCCCCGTGACACTTCTTGCAGTATTCCCTCCCCAAGTAGTCAGGCTCGTTCCTCAGAATAACCTTCTGATTTCTGTCGAGGCCGTAGAGACCCTTTATACCCATGACCTTGTCGGGAATGCCAGGATAATATTCCTCGCCGAGAGCTCTCAAAACGAAGATTGCAGAAACGAAAGCGATCAAAATAAAAAAGAACACCGCTAACGCTCTAACGACGTGATTCATGCTTTACCTCCTTCTCAAAATAAAAATTTACGAAGGAACTTCTTCCTTCTCTTCAACTCCGAGTATGGCCTGTATTCCGGCAATGCTCACTGCAGCGACCGTCAGCACGAGGATCGTGGCAATTCCCGTGAACGCGACGACTGCGGCGAAGAACATCATGTTTCCGTAAATCGCGTTTATCAGGTTCACTCCGATTATCGGCAGTGCCGCTGCCATTGTGAGAACTCCAAGAAGCTCCCACTTCTTAATGTACGCCAGCAACAGATTTACTACCGCACCGACGATGCCGAGCACGATAAACAACATAACCGCATCTGCCATCTTCACTCACCCCCAAATATTATTTGTGTAAGAAGGTATATAAATAGGTAAAACGGTTTTTCTATAACGAATTTACACTTATTTTTAATTAGCTTCATACGTGAATCTTTTTTGATATCGAAAGCTTGCGACTGAAATTGCATATATACCACAAAATGAAGAACTCAGCAAGCCGCTGAAATAAACGTGACCTTTCGTTAAAAATAACGATAAATAAATAAAAAATTATGATGAAAATGCTCTCTCGAACGGCGGAACCACCTGCTTCTTTCTGCTCATTACACCTTCGAGCCACACCGAATATCCTTCAAGCTTCTTTCCAAAAGCTTTCTCTATTACGCCAGGATCGTCCGTTACGACGAGGAGCTCTGTTCCCTCCTTTATTATGTCGGTCAGCATGAACGCGATCGTGTGGTAGTTGCCCTCCTCTTTCAGCTTCTTCATTTCTTCTATCAGCTCGTCCTTTCTGCCCTCCACAAGCTTGACGTCCACGAGTTCTATCTGTCCTATTCCCACCTTATTTCCGCTCATGTCGAAGTCTTTGAAGTCCCTCATCAAAATGTCTCTTGCAGAGAGGCCTTCTATAGCAGATAACTTTGCCTTTACCTCTATTCCGAACTCCTCGATGTTCTCGATTCCAACGATTTTCGCGAGCTCCTCGGCAACTTTTCTGTCGAGGTCCGTGGTCGTCGCAGACTTGAAGATGACTGTGTCGCTGAGTATCGACGAGAGCATCAACCCAGCAAGGTTCTCGGGGATCTCAACTCCGGTCCAGTCGAAGAGCTTCTTAAGAACTGTTGCCGTGCAGCCCACGGGCAGGTTGACGAAGAGGATCGGATTGGGCGTCGTTATGTCTCCTATTTTGTGGTGATCGACTATCGCTATTATTTCGGCTTTATCTATGTTCTTAGGCGCCTGAGAAACTTCGCTAAAGTCTACGAGTGCAACTTTCTTCCCCTCGGCGTCTTCAAGAATTTCCGGCGTTTCCACGTTGAACTTTTCCAGCACGAACTTCGTTTCAGGGTTCGGTTCACCCTGTATTACCGGAACAGCCTTTCCGTCTATTTTTAAGAGCCCTCCCTTCTCTTTCCACTGATTGAGGAGGTAAGCAAAGACTATCGCCGAACAGACTGAGTCTGTGTCCGGGTTCATGTGTCCAACGACGTATACGACTTCGTGTTGTGTCATGGAAAAATGTGAGCTATTTTTCGATTAAATTTTTTTCGTTTTCACGCGCTCGTCTAAGTTTTTCTGAGCCGTCACATCTTTTCGAGTATCGATCTGC
>CAYXDX010000043.1:0-13278 GCA_964463865.1 uncultured archaeon
CCCTTTCATGCTTGAATTCATCTTAAGCGTATAAGCTTACAACATTTTATAAATCCATCTGCTCATGAGTTAGTTCAAAATGCATTTTAAACACCACGATAAATCCATGATAAGACGTGATTTAAATCGTTTTCGTATAATTTTCAATTTAAAATAATTTTAGTCCGGCAAATTTAAATTTCGGGAGGATTCGATACAAATTATTATAAATTTACCGCAAGCTGTCTTTAAACGTCCACGGCGGTCAAAACTTAGAAATCTTAGCTGTAGTAAACTCTTTAAGGTTTTCGAGTAAATTAGACAACATGGACACCTACGACGAAATCGAAAGAGCCGCAGAAATAATATCCAAAGCGAGACACGGAGTCGTGTTCACCGGAGCTGGCGTTTCGGCTGAAAGCGGTATTCCAACCTTCAGAGGGAACGACGGGTTGTGGAGGAGGTGGGATCCAGACGAGGTGGCTTCGATCTACGGATTCAAAAAGAATCCGAAGAAGTTCTGGGAGTTTTCCCGGGAGCTGATAGTTAAGGTTAAGGCTCAGCCGAACCCAGCACACTACGCGATAGCGGAATTAGAAAAACTTGGACTGGTCAAAGCTGTAATAACGCAAAACATCGACATGCTACACCAGAGAGCTGGAAGCAAAAAAGTTCTCGAGCTTCACGGATCGATGGAGTTCGTCGATTGTCTCGACTGCGGAAAAACCTACAGGTGGGAGGAAATAGAGCGATATTTGGAAAAGGGAGAGATCGATAAAATCAGGTGTGAGTGTGGATCGATATACTTGAAGCCAAGGGTCGTCTTTTTCGGCGAGCCTCTGCCGTCGGACGTTTTAAGCGAAGCCATGGAAGAAAGCAGAAGAGCCGACGTGTTCATAGTCGTTGGATCGTCTCTGGTCGTCTATCCAGCCGCGTATCTGCCAGTGATAGCAAAGGAGCACGGAGCGAAGCTGATAATAGTAAATCTGGAACCGACGATCAAGGACCACATGTTCGACGTCGTTATAAGAGGAAAGGCTGGAGAGGTGATGCCAGAAATAGTCAAGAGAGTAAAAGCTCTCATCTAATCTTTCTCGAACCTCTTCAGCTGAAGGATCAGAAAGGTTAAAGCAGTCGTGACTACTGCCAACCCGTATTCGCCCATTCCCACGCACATGCCTATCGCAGCCGTGACCCACAAGCTTGCGGCAGTCGTTATTCCAACAACTTTCGTGGCTTCTCTCCTCTCAGCTATTATCGTTCCAGCACCGATAAAACCAATTCCAGAAACCACGCCGCTCGCAATCCTCGCGGGATCGCCGAAGAACTTCGTGGAGATGATCATGAACAGGCACGAGCCAAGAGCTACGAGCATGTGCGTTCTCAATCCAGCTGGCTTGTGAACCTTCATTCTCTCGTATCCCACTATACCTCCGAAAATCGTCGCCAGAGTGAGCATGAACAGTTCTTCCATAAAAACAATATCGAAAGCGAACATTTAAAAAGTTTTGACCGGTCGATCACTCGAAACCTTTTATAAAAGCCCTCACGTTTTTCCCAAGCACCCTGTGGTTATATCCGCCCTCAAGCACGGCAAATCGCCTGCCACCGCACTTCTCCGAGTATTCTTTTACGATTTTGCCGATTTCCCTGTAATCGTCCGTTTCAAGTAGCCCACCCTAGTCGTCTCTGTGCCTGTCGAAACCCGCCGAAACGCCGATGATGTCGTAATCGTTCTTTTCAAGAAAGTCGGCTATGCTGTTAACGTCATCGCCGGGCATATGGAAATACGCGACCGTTTCGTCGCCAGCAAACGTGTTTGCAGTCCCGTCTCCAAAGTGCAAGTCGAAGTCCACGATCGCCGCTCTTTCTATCAATCCCTCTTTCTGAAGCTTTCGAATGGCTATTGCGACGTTGTTAAAGTAGCAAAATCCCCAGCAGTGATCTGGACTCGCGTGATGACCTGGAGGGCGAATGACCGCAAAGGCTGGCTCTTCGAAAGATATTCTCGCGGACTCAATCGCGCCACCCACAGAAAGTTTCGCAATTTCGTAAACGACGCCCTCGCTTTTAACGAACTCAAGGTGTCGCTTCGTGTGAACGAGCAGAATGTCCTCCTCGCTCGCCGGTTCCGGCTCCACGAACTCGTAGTCTCGAAGTTCCTCGACAATAGCTTCCATCCTGCCGGGCTCAGCTGCGGGATCGGACGTGTAGACCGTGTAGAACTTCGGGTGAAATACGACCTTCATAAACGCGTCTGGTAAGAGTTTCCTTTTAAACCTTTACAGAATGGCAAACCATCGCAAAACCTCAGCACAGTTAAATACTCTTCGCAAGGATGTTCCCGTGGTGTCTCCAATGGGACTGCTAAAAGACCAAGACAGAGAATATCTGAAGAAAGAATTCGAGAAAATCTTAAAGGACGACGTGAAAGTTCTCGCTTTCGTAGAGGGGGAAGACTGTAAATACTGCAAAGAAACCAAGCAGCTCCTTGAAGAGGTCGCATCGCTGTCAGATAAGATAAAGCTTGAGTTCCCCGAAAAAGAAGAGTTCGGGATAGAGGAAGTTCCGACGATAATAATACAGGACAAAGAAGGCGAGTTGGGAGACAGAGTCAAGTTCCTCGGAATTCCGTCGGGTTACGAATTTACGACGCTCGTGAAGGACATAATGTTCGTGTCGACGAGAACTCTCGAAATTTCCGAGAAGACTATAGAAGAGCTTCAAAATGTAAAGAACGACATACTCATAGAGGTTTACGTAACTCCGTCGTGCCCTTACTGTCCGAGAGCGGTGTTGCTCGCGCACCAGTTCGCGATGGTTAGCGAGAAGATCAGAGGAGTAATGGTTGAATCCTACGAGTTCCCTGCCAAAGCTGACGAGTGGAACGTCATGAGCGTTCCGCACACGGTCGTCAAAAACCTGAAAACCGGAAACGTCGGAGAGTTCGTGGGGGCGTATCCGGAAGGATACCTGCTCAAAGTCGTAAAGGACGTTGACGAAGGGAAGGACGTAAGGTTCAGCTAATCGGAGATTTTTACTTCAACCTTCTGTATTCCCCGACACGCTTGAGAGTGGCTTCCTTTTCACCTTTGCTGAGAATGTGGAGGTGGACTGGGTGTTCCGGAGAAATTTCCGCTCTTTCGCAAACCTTTCTGACGACCTTTTCCTTTTCTTCCGGTAGATCCTTGGCAAAAACCATCACGTCAACGTCGTTCGCTCTGTGAATCTGTCCCCTCGCGACGCTGCCGACGAGGTAAATTTCAGCTTCGCCGAGAACGTCTAAAACACCGTTTACAACCCTGTCGATCCAGTTTCTCCAGTTTTTGATGTTCTCTTCCCTTCTCCTTAACCTACCGTCCACGTAATCGCTAATCTTTCTGCCGGTAGATAGTCTGTAAGCTGCCTCGATCAGGAAAGACGAGAGGACGAGAACGAAGAAGATCGTTAAGTTCGCAGGGTCTCGCGCCATCCGGTAGAGCAGCGTTAAAAGTGCGGCGAACGACAAAATCGCGCCAATCGTAGGAATTGCGACGTTGATCTTTACCCTGTCTCTCAGCTTCAACGCCGCGACGTTCACGAAGAAAAAGATCAGGAGGAAGCTACCGCTTCCAGCCACGGAAATCGACTCCAAGTCGGCAGTGTTGGAGAGTATCAAAGACGTCAGGCTGATGATGAGCAGACCTTCGTGAGCCTGTTTCCAGATCCTCCTCTCGACGAACTGCGGCAGCTCTCCGTATTTCGCGACCATGTAACTAACTCTCGCGGTTCCGTAAAGCGTAGCGTTTATCGCCGAGCTCGTAGATGCCAAAGCTGCGAAGGTTACGAGCAAGAATCCCGCTTCTCCCAACGACGGCTCCGCAGCTTTTGCCAGCGCGTAGTCCCTCGACCTGACGATTACGTCGTAGGGTAAGTTTCCGACCGTCACGACGGCAACGAGAACGTAAATCGCTATGACCACGAGAACCGCAGAATAAAAGGCCTTGGGAAGAATTTTGGGGTCTTTAACGTCGCTACCGGTGTTCGCGATCAGCTCAAAGCCCTCGTATGCGAGAAAAATGATCATACCTCCAGCTACGATGCTCACCGGATCTGCCCAAGCAGACGGCGAAAGCCTTTCTGGATCGATTAGCGTTAAACCGACTCCCGCAACTATCAGCAGGACTGCCAGCTTAAAAGCTACGAGCAAGTCTTCGGTTTTTCCGCTGACGAGAGCGCCAAGTGCGTTTATAAACGTAAACACGACGATTACAGCGGTTATGAGGACATGTTTTGCGACGACGGGATTAAAAGGCAGTAAGTTGGCTCCGTAACTCCCGAAAGCGTATGCGTAAAGCGAAATCATCACGACGTAACCCAACAGCAGGAGTATGTTAAGCCCGCCCGAAAGCAATCCGTCACCGAAAGCCTTGACAAGGAATTCAATCGTCCCGCCCTCGCTTGGAAAACGAACGGAAAGTTTCGCGTAGGAATAGGAAGTTATCAGAGCTATCAGTCCAGCAAGAAGAAACGATACTGGCGCAGAACTCTTCGAAAGCTGAACGCTGAGCCCTAAAACGGCAAATATGCCCCCGCCTATCATCCCGCCTACGCCTATGCTGAACGCTTCCTTGAACCCTATTTCCTTTCTCACGCTAAGACGTTAAAACGAAAAATGTCATATAAACTTTGACGAAAATCCAATTGAAATGAGTATCGTCGAAAAGCTCGTAAAAGCTCTTGAACGTAACGGCGTAAACGTGATAGTTTCGAGAGGCGTTGTAAATTTTAGGGCTTCCAGCAACGACGTTCACATTTGCAGAGCGCTTAGCGCAGCTGCAGATACCGGCATTATCTTTTTCGGAGGTTTCGAAGACAAAATTAGGTCGGGACTCGCCGAACACCACATAGCAATACTGAGAGAAGAAGACGTGCGAGACGACGTGATTTCCGCATACAAGCTCGCAACTTCTAAGTCTGAAATCGTGTTCGCCTCATCTTCACCTTCCAGAACGGCAGACGTGGAAGGTAAGCTCGTTCGAGGAGTTCACGGTCCAAAAGAGATGACCGTAATTCTGGAAGTGAGAGGATGAACGTTACCGACGGAATACTCAGACACAGGGATAACGCGTCAGCAAAAGTCGAAAGCATACTGAATTCCCACCCGTTCATTGAAACTTTCGCGAGGGAGGTGAAGGAAGCGAAGCTCAAAGTCGCTTCTAATTACGAGTTCTGGCTAAAAAGAGCGATGAAGGTAGTAGAAAGCATGGGAGGAAACGTTTACTTTGCCGAAAAGTCTGAAGACGTCAGGAAAATCGTAAAGGAGATCGTCGGAAGCGGAAAGCTCGTCGTCAAGTCCAAATCTTCAGTATCCGAAGAAGTTAAGCTTAGGAGTTACCTCGAAAAGCTCGGAAACGAGGTGTGGGAAACCGACTTCGGAGACTTGCTCGTCCAACTTGCCAACGACAGAGCTATGCACATCATCGCTCCGGCCATTCACTACTCCGAACAGGATGCGCTGAAAATTTTGAAAAAAATTGGCGTTAACGCCGACAGCGTCGAAGAGGCTACTCGACAGGTCAGAAACTTCATGCGGGACAAGTTTCTCAGGGCAGATGTTGGCATATCGGGTTGCAACGCTTTTTCTGTTGAAACTGGTAGGATCTTTCTCGTCGAGAACGAAGGTAACGTTCGGCTATCGACCTCGCTACCGAAGGTGCACATAGCCGTGGTCAGTCTGGAGAAGCTGCTACCAAACGACGAGCTTTGTCTCAAAGCTGCTCTCGTCCAGTCTGCTTACGCGGGAGTTTTTCCACCGTCGTTCATCAACATCAGTCAGCCAAACGAAAAACAGGAAATCCACGTAATTTTCCTCGACAACGGGAGGAGTAAAACTCCAGAAGAGTTTAAAGAGATTCTATCGTGTCTAAAATGTGGAAGGTGTCAAATGGAGTGTCCGGTGTTCCAAGTTTTGGGAAAAGAGTGGGGCGAGACGTATCCGGGACCCATGGGGCTCATTTTTGATTTCATCATAACCGGCAGAGTCGAAGAGAACGTTTTCTTCTGCCTCGGGTGTAGGAAGTGCAACTTCGTATGTCCGATGAAAATAGATTTAACGGAGCTCATGAGAAAGCTAAAAAGAAAATACTTAAACGTTCGTCGTGGCTCCTTCCTCGGCAGACGCCACGAGTTTTGAGTATTTCGCGAGTAGGCCTTTAAGCTCTATCTTCTTCGGCTTCCACTTCTTTCGCCTGTCCTCGAGCTCGTCTTCGCTAAGTTTCACGTCGAGCCTCCTCTCGGGGATGTTTATCTCTATCACGTCTCCGTCTTCAAGTAGAGCGATGTTCCCTCCGGCAAGAGCTTCAGGCGAGACGTGGCCAACCGCCGGACCCCTCGTAGCTCCGCTAAACCTTCCGTCGGTGATTAAAGCAACTTTCTCAAGCCCCATTCCGGATATCGCAGCCGTTGGAAGTAACATCTCTGGCATTCCGGCAGCTTTGGGACCCATGTATCTTATGACCACGACCTGCCCCTCTTTTATTTCTCCGCCGAGAATTGCATCAAGCGCTTCTTTTTCCGAATCAAACACTCTTGCTTCTCCCTCAAACCTGAAAAGATCCTCGCTTACCGCGGCAGTCTTTATAACGGCGCTGCTCGCCAAATTTCCTTTCAGTATGGCAATCCCTCCCTCTCTCCTCAACGGACTTTCGGGAGTGGCAATTATGTCATTACCTCTCGCAAATGCGCTTTCGGCTATATCGTAGAGCCTTTTACCGCTCACGGTCATTTCGTTGTGGAAAAACTGCCTGGCCTTCTTGATTATCATCGGAACTCCTCCACTTTCGTCGAGGTCCACGACCATTTCGTCGCTTGCAGGATCGAGAGATACGAGCTGAGGAGTTCTTCGGCTTATCTCGTCAAATTTTTCTATCTCGATTTTTATCCCGGCCTCTTTAGCTATCGCTGGAAGGTGCAGAACGGTGTTCGTCGAACCTCCGATCATCATGTCCATCGTTATCGCGTTTTCGAAGCTGTTCTCGGTTACGATGTCAAGAGGTCTTACGCCCTGCCTGACCATTTCCACGACCCTCTTTCCTGCTTCTTTAGCTATTCTGAGCTTTCTTGACGATCCGCAAGGAGACGTGGACGTGTAAGGTAAGCTTAAACCGAGAGTTTCCGTGAGTATCTGCATCGTATTGGCAGTGTAAAGCCCCTGACAGCTCCCGCAATAGGCCGCGCAGTAATTTTCGTAGATCTTAAGCTCGTCCTCGCTGATTTTTCCGGACTTGAACATTCCAGCAGCCTCAAATGCGTTCTTTATCGAAACTCTTTTTCCGAAAACGGTTTCTGGAATCATTGGACCAGACGTTACGACTATCGCGGGAATGTTCAGCCTCAGAATGGCCATGAGCATTCCCGGAACTATTTTGTCACAGCTCCCCACAACGACGAGGCCGTCGAATTGATGAGCCTCGACCATCGCTTCGATAGAGTCGGCGATCAAATCCCTTGACGGCAGAGAGTAGCTCATCCCTCTGTGACCCATCGCTATACCGTCGCAGATTCCGATAACTCCGAACTCGAAAGGAACGCCTCCAGCGGCTGCTACACCAAGCTTTACGAACTGCGTCAGTCTGTCAAGACTCATGTGGCCCGGAACGACCGTGTTATACGCGTTCGCTATCCCTATAAACGGTTTTTCAAAATCCTCGTCGGTCAAACCGAGAGCTCTCAGAAGCGCTCTGTGCGCTAACCTATCCACACCCTTCTTGACGATGTCGCTTCTCATGTCGTAAACTTCAAGAAGAAATATAAAAGCTAATCGAACTTCAGACCGAGCGGTTTCGTCCCGTTCATTTTCGCGAGGTTTATCAGAACGGGCGTCAGCATCTCGATCGTCCTCGCATTCTTCAGACCTCCAAAATCGAGCGCTCTTAATCCGTCTATACTCGAAACGATCTTCATGACTTTTTCCTTCGCCTCCTCGTGGTCAGAGCAGACCAAAACATCCCAGCTGAACCTCTCTTCAAGATCTGCAAACCTCTTGGCAGGAATGTTGTTGAACGCCACGACGACGAAGCTGTCGGAAAGTATTTTGGCGAGTTTTTCCGCAGCCGACCCCTCTTCTGGAGGGGTGTAAACGGCAAAACCGTTTTTAAAAGTCATGGGGACGAGGGGACTTACGACTATTTTTCCTTTGAGCTCTTCTTTTAGCATTTCCGCAACGTCGAAAGCGTGCTCCCACGGAACGGTGATTATCGACATTTCAGAAACTCTCGCCGCTTCTCCGTTTTCGAGACCCTTTATTTCGCCTCCTCCATATTTTTTAGCTATTTCGTTGTATTCGCTTGCGAGACTTTCAGCCTTTTCTTTCGACCTCGAACCGACGTAAACTTCGTGTCCGGCAAGGTTAAGTCTGATAGCCAGACCCCTCCCGAGATTTCCGGTTCCGCCGATGATCGCTATTTTCATGGGCTGAGAGAGAGCTCGCGAAGATAAAACTCTATCGGAATATTTTAATCCGCGAGAAAAGTCTCGATATGATGATCGTCGACTTCCACGTCCACGTTTACGAGAAGCCGTGGCACCCGTGGGTCATGGAGTTCCTCAAAAAGTCCAATCCAAACATAAACCACGAAAAACCGATCACGAGGGAGGAGCTTCTGCAGATTATGGACGAAGCAGGCGTAGATTACGCAGTTATTCTCGCAGAAAACGCTCCGGCGGTAACTGGCGTCGTGACGAACGAGTTCGTCGCCAAGTTCTGCGAAGGAGAAGAGAGGCTGATACCGTTCGCTTCCATAAACCCAAATACGTCGCCTGACATGGTGGAAGAGCTCGAAAGAGCCTACGAGCTCGGTTGCAGAGGATTGAAACTTTTACCTTCATACATGTTCTTCTACCCGAACGAGAGCAGAGTCTACAGACTTTACGAGAAGTGCGCAGAGCTGAAGATTCCAGTTATGTTTCACACGGGCACCTCTGTCTTCAAAAACGTCAGACAGAAGTTCGCGGATCCCATTTACCTTGACGACGTCGCCGTGGACTTCCCGGACCTTACCATAATCATGGCACACTCTGGCAGAGGAATGTGGTACGAAACAGCTTTTATGCTCGCAAGGATTCACGAAAACGTTTATCTTGAGATTTCCGGCCTTCCACCGAGAAAACTGCTGGAATACTTCCCGAAACTTGAAGAGCTAGAAGACAAGGTGATCTTCGGCAGCGACTTCCCCGGTGCGGATATCGGGAGAAACGTTCAGGAAATACTCTCCCTGCCGATAAGTGAACGGGCGAAAAAGAAGATACTCGGAATAAATGCCGCGAAGATACTCGGAATCAGCTGATTTCAGCGATCTGCATCGTTTTGATCGTGCGGGTTCGAAAACACGGGCAACTCTAATGCGGAACGACGCGAATTAAACGACCTTCAAAGGTGTCAACTGAGTTTACAGGTCTGAGCTTCGACACACAATTTCTTGCTATTATAAGTAATGATGAGTTTCGTCCCAAATCGTAAGGTTCGTAAAATTTAAGAATTTTGAATCAAAAATAAAATATCTAAGTTCGAATTTTACAGGAGGTGAAGAGATGAAAAAATGGCTGACGGCACTTGCACTGATTGTATTATTGACGGCGACTGCAGAGGCTGTGAGCCCTGAGAACTGCAAGAGCTGTCACGCGAACGAATACAGGGCGTGGAACGCGTCCAAGCACGCGGAGTCGCTCAAGGCGGCGGGCGGCAAAGTCGTTAGCATTGAGCTTTGCAGAGGCTGTCACGTAGAGTCTGCGATAAAGAAAGCGTGGGGCAGAGAGGACGTTGAAGAGGGGTTAGAGCCAGTTACTTGTGAGATCTGCCACGCTCCGCCAGAAGGAGGTTACGAGGCGCACATGTCCAACCCGGCTGAAGCGAAGCCGGAGGTGAATCTGTCCGCGGAGCTGTGCGGAAAGTGTCACACGGGCGAGCACCACCCGACGTTCGACGAATGGAACGAGTTCGGCAAAGAGGGTTTCGACACGAAGACGATGGAAAGCCATTCGGAGCCAACAGACGTTGCTGAGCCATTCGTCCTGAAGAGCAGCAAAACCTGTGTCGCGTGCAAGAGCACGGAGGGAGCTATTGCCAACCTCGAAAAGCCAGAGATTTACGACTACAACGAGGAAAACCTTCCGAAAGAAGTGAAAGAGTGGAGGATAACGTGTGCCGCGTGCCACGATCCTCACTCTGCGAGCTTAAGGATCGAGGACGAGACGAAGCTCTGCGCCAACTGTCACAACGCTGAAGGAGTAAAGCCGGACGGCAAAACGACCGAAGTCCACCACCCTCAGTGGGAGATGTTTAACGGATCCGAATTCCTCACGGGCGTCCATCCGGTTAAACTCGGATGCCCCGACTGTCACATGGCGATGAGACCCTACAACGAGACGACCGAGGAGGCAGCAGTAACCGGACACACCTTCGACTTCAACGCCGAGTTGCTGATGAGTCCGGAGTCTACCAACGGTTGTTACGACTGCCACGGCGACAAGCTCGCTTCTCTGGTCGAGGCGAGGCAAAATATCGTGAAGGAAAGGCTCGAGACTCTCAAAGCGCTTAAAGAAGATGTCGCAGCGACACTCGAAAAGCTCAACGGCACGGCAGCATATAACGAGCTTAAGCCCGACTACAACAACGCCGTTTTCTACATGCTGATGGTCGAAGAGGACGGGAGCTACGGTATCCACAACCTCGACAAAGCTCTGAAGTATCTCGATACGTCGGAGGAGCTATTCAACAAGGTGCTGACGTCGGCGAAGCTCGAACTTGAAAAGCCGACCCCAACACCGGAGCAGACGCCGGAACAGAAGCGAACTCCCGGATTCGAGCTGATTGCAGCAATTACATCGATCGCAGCCGCTTACGTGCTGAGGAGGAAATAATTATTTATTTTCGCCATTTTTTAATATTCGAACAATTTTGCCATCGCCGAAAATTAGAGCTTCGAGTGTGTTCAGCTCGTCCTTTTCTACCCTCACCACAGTAATCAACTCGCTTTCACGACTGCAGAGAACAATCAAACTCATGTTTTCTGCTAAAAAGCTGGAATCGTATTCCTTCAGTTCGAATCCGGCATTTGATAGAGTTCTTTTGTATTCCCCGTAAGCCGTTTCCGAGTCAGCACATCCGCAGAAAAGCTTCGTAAAAAGGACTTTTATGAATCTGTTGGGATCGTATTGAGTTTTCGAGTATCTGTAAGAGAAGACTGCAACTTCAAGTGACGTGTTATCGTATTTCCTTGCCACTGACACAGAATAGCACTTCGGACTCAGAAAGTTCCAGCTTGAGTCTTCCCAGTTCGAGTCTATCTTTCCATCCCCCTCCCGGATCTTTGAAAGAAGATGGAAGTATGCCAGCTGCTCCGGGTTTGGGCCAATTGACGAGAAATCGTAGGAGGAACTCACGCTGTATGCTGAGAGGATCGCAAAGACGACAATGGCAACTCCAAACCTCTTTCTGTCCGCGTCTCTTAACAAGTAGATGATAACTGCAAAAAAGATGGCGAGAGATGACACGGCTGGAAGCCACGCGTCAAATTTCACGCCGACCACATCGAGAGCTGTTGCAGTTAGAACGAAGAAAAAGCCACTGAATACGCCGAGGAGCGCTGAGATCGAAACTTCTCGCTTCATGAGAGCACCCGTATATCTGGACTTTTCCAGTCATCGAACTCATTTTTTATAAATTTCTCGACCACCGTTCTCGCCTCGTTTATGTTTGTCATAGCGATGTCACGACTTGCTACGCGCTCAGCAAGAATAGTTTAATAAAGTTCTACTTCGATGTAGTACTATGGTGAAGGTTACGAGGAAGTATCAAGTGACGATACCGAAGGAAGTTAGGGATGAGCTTGGAATAAAGCTCGGAGACGAAATCGAATTTGTCAAAAACGAGAAGGGAGAATTCGTGATAAGGAAGAAGAAAAAGAGATACGAAGAAGTTTTAAAGGATGCTGTAGGGGCTTTAAAGATCGATAGAAGAAAAATCGAGGAAATTGGGAGAGCGATAGGTGAGAGCCTGCATGTCTGAAGTGTTCATCGATTCGAACGTGTTCATTAAAATATTCAACGAAGAGGAAGGCTACGAGGAGACGATTAGGAGTTTGGTTAAAATTAAGGAAGCAGGATGGAACTTCAGTATCTCATGCATAGTCCACTTCGAAATTCTATGGGGATTCGAGCTCTACAGCGGAGATGTCGAAAAGTATTGGAACATTGTTAGGGAATTCGAAATCGAAGTTGTTCCGCTTACAAAAGAGGATGTCGAATTAGCTTCAAAGCTTTGCAGAAGTAAGAGTAAGATTAGGGACTACTTCATAGGAGCGACGGTCGTTAATCGTAGGGGATACCTTCTAACGTACAACGTGAACGACTTCAAGTGGACTAAAAGAGCACACACGCCCGAAGATTTCGTG
This sequence comes from uncultured archaeon, assembly GCA_964463865.1. Taxonomy (GTDB): domain Archaea; phylum Halobacteriota; class Archaeoglobi; order Archaeoglobales; family Archaeoglobaceae; genus Ferroglobus. Next base: position 12,411 of record CAYXDX010000043.1, read on the forward strand.
AGTGCGCTGCTGTCTTAAAGCTGTCATTTCCAATAAATTCCTGGTGTTCCAATCGTCTTTCAGAATTGCTGCTCACAACCTCAAAAACGTAGGTTAGAACGACTCTGCCAATTCTCGCACTTCTACTTGGCACACTGCTCGATGTCGCAAGAGTCGCCAATTCCGTCGCAGCTCTTTTCATCTCATCCTCTCACGTACTTTACGATCCACGCACTGACAAAAAACAATCCAAAAATTGTAGCTATTAATTGAAACAACCCATAGAATAAAAGCAAACTTTCTCTGATTAAATGGTGCTCTGTGAAAAGCACATCATAAGCTGAAGGTATCAGTGTTAGGGCAGAGTAGAGCAGTACAAAAACTAAAAATCCAATAACAGCCCATTTTCCGACCTCGATATTGGTGTAGAGGAAAATCGAAGCACAGATTATTAAACCTGATAATAGAGTGTACTCGGTTACAGCAAAGCTGTCGTGAGTTGGGAAGACGTTTGGGAATAATCTGTAGGTTGATATCAAGAATACATAAGCCAGAAGAGAGATTGAAAAAGGTATGGCAGATTTCTTATTCTCCACCTCCATGCTCAGAAAAATCAAACCGATTAGTGAGATTGCCGCAAGCAAACCTCCGAATTCGTAAAAAGACAATTCTGTAAATACTACGTAGATCAGATAGTTCATAAACACTAACGAAGTTAAAAACGATGAAATAAAAATTTTAAAAAATTTGAGAATTTTTGGCATAGGATCACCCTATCTGCACTTATGGTTTGTTTTTTCGTCCTATACCAGTTCTGAATATAACAATTTACCACACTACCACATCCTCTGATAGATAATACTAATCTCCTCAGTTCCCTCAACAATCT
>CAYXDX010000044.1:0-13196 GCA_964463865.1 uncultured archaeon
AGAGAGGCGGCGGGGATAATAGTGAGGCTGATTAAAGAGGGTAAAATGGCTGGAAGGGGGATACTGATAGCCGGACCTCCGGGAACGGGTAAAACGGCTATAGCCGTCGCAATCAGCAAAGAGCTCGGAAAGGACATACCTTTCGTTCAGGTTTCTGCAAGCGAATTCTACAGCTCCGAGATGAAGAAGACTGAGGCGCTGATTCAAACGATGAGGAAAGCGATCGGAGTGAGGATAAAAGAGAGGAGGATTGTGTTGGAAGGAGAAGTAGCGGCTCTCGACTACAACATGGTCCCCAATCCGTATAACCCCACGCAGAAAATTCCTGAGTCTGCTACCCTGACCCTCGCTACGAGAGACGAGAGAAGGACGTTTAGCCTGAGCGGGAGGCTGGCCCTTCAGTTCCTGTATCAGGGTATCGAGGTTGGGGATGTCATAATGATCGACAAGGAAACGGGAAGAGTCGTCAAACTTGGCAGAAGCGAGAGGGCGACGAAGAAGTACGACATAGGCGGGGAGGAGATCGTCGAAGTCCCGTCTGGCAGGGTCGAAAAAGAAAAGGAGTTCACTTACGTCGTTACGCTACACGACCTCGACGAGGCGAACGCGAGAAGAAGGAGCATATTCGACCTGTTCTCAGGAGAGACGAGGGAGATCGACAACGAAATAAGAGAGGCTGTGGACGAGCAGGTGAAGAGGTGGGTGGAGGAAGGAAGAGCGGAACTCGTTCCGGGGGTTCTCTTCATAGACGAGACGCACCTAATGGACATCGAGCTGTTCTCGTTCATGAACAGAGCTATGGAGTCCGAAATGGCGCCGATAATAATCTTGGCGTCGAACAGAGGTTTCGCGAAGATAAGGGGAACTGACGTAATAGCGCCTCACGGCATACCGCTCGACCTCCTCGACAGACTCCTGATCATAACGACCGAGCCCTACGGAAGAGAAGAGGTCGAAGCAATCCTCAGGATCAGAGCGGCGGAGATGGGTGTTGAGATCAGCGAAGACGCTCTGAAGAAGCTGACGGACCTGGGAGTAGAATTCAGCTTGAGGTACGCCGTTCAGCTTTTGGCTCCAGCCAACGAGCTTGCAAAGATAAGGAATTCGGGTAAAATAGAGGTAGAGGACGTGGAGAGAGCAGCGGAGCTGTTCGTGGACGTGAGCAAGAGTTCGTCGTATCTGAAGAAGTGGGAGGAAAAGATGCTTGCAGGTTAGCTCAAAACTTTTTTATTTTTCGACAGTCTATAACATTTAATTAGGTGAATTGTATGGCCCTCGATCCGAGCAAGCTGGTTATAAGGCCGTTGAGGGAGGAAGATTTTGAGGAGGTTGTGAGGATAGATTCCGAATACACCGGCGAGAGGAGAGAAGAATACTATAGGAGGCTGTTCAACGAAATTTTGAACTCGGAGCACGCGATAATAACGTCTCTCGCAGCAGAATACGACGGAAAGCTCGTCGGATTCATAGCTGGAACGGTCTTCTCCGGAGAGTTTGGAATTCCCGAAAACATAGCCTACGTCACGACGATGGGCGTCGACAAAAACTACGCGAGGATGGGCGTTGGAAAAGAGCTGTTCAAGGAGTTCGTCAGGAACGTCAGGGCTGCGGGAGTCACGAAAATACACACGGTCGTCGACTGGGAAGAAAACTGGGACCTTTTGAACTTCTTCAGGAGGGCGGGATTCAAGCCCTCGAGCACGAAGATTTACCTCGAGATGGACGTTCCCTAATTTACATTGTAACACAAAAAACCTTTTAAACTTTACATTGTAAAGTAAGATTATGATCGCACAGTATGGGTATAGGGACGGCTCGGGGACTTACTACATAAGCATAGACACCGACAAGTGTGACGGTTGCGACGGTTTGGACTCTCCAAAGTGCGTCGAGGTTTGTCCCGCTGGAGTTTTTGAGGTCGTTGACGAGGACCCACACGATCCGCTGAGAGAGGAACCGGTCGCGATCGTGAAAGAAGATCACAGGAACAAGCTCAGGTTCAGCTGTGCTCAGTGTAAACCGGCAGGAGGTTACGAAATAGAGAAGCTTCCGTGCGTAGCTGCTTGTCCAAAGAAAGCGATTTGGCACAGCTGGTAGTCATGTGGAAGCGGGCATTTACGATCGAGAGAGAAAGAGCCAAGGAGTTCATCGAGCTGTATGAGTCCATGGGATACGAGGTGAAGGTCGTCGACGCCAAGAGCTGCGAAAGGACGAGCGAGTGCGGAGTCTGTTACCTTGGGGGAGACTACGTGGAAATCTGGATAAGGAAGAAGGACGAAGAAGACATCGAGGAGCATTAGCCGAGTAATACGAGTGTCGCTCCTGAAACGGTGATCACGACGCCGAGGACAGTTCTCAACGATATTTTTTCGAGAGACTGTATGAATAGATACGAGAAGAAGGTCGTGAATATCGGGTAAAGGTTGGATAGGGGAACGGCTATAACGACGTCAGTAAGGCTGAGGGACAGGAAGTAAAAGTATGTGCCGAGAAAGAGTGCGGTTCCCGAAAGGAAGAGGTAAGGGGATATTTTTTCTGGAGCGACTTTCCCCTTGTAAGCGGAGAACGTGAATAGTGCTAAAGTTCCGGAAACGAGAGATATGAGGTTGCTGAGAGAGATACTCTCGTAAATAATTCCCTTTTTTACGAGAATTGCTGCAAGACCATACATGAAACCCGCAAGAAGTGATAACGTTAACCCTTTTCTGTCGATTCCCTCTGTCGTGAAGATGTAAAGTCCGAAGATCATCATTCCGCTACCAATGACTACAAGCAAGCTCGGTCGCTCTCCAAGAAGGATTATTCCGAGCAGAGCAGAGAAGAGGATCCTCGTCGACGTTCCGGTGTATGCGCGGGAGGATCCTATGAAATGAACGGAAAAGTAAGTCATCGTCCTTCCGGCGAACTGCTGTATCAGGCCAGCTAAAGCCAGGAAGAGGATGTTCCAGATAGTAATCTCCACACCTCTGTATACGGATCCGTCGAGTGTTACGAGGATCGCGAGCCAGGTCGTGTTGACGGTAAGAATGAACAGCGTCCCCGATAGCGGATTCACATCTTGAAGAGCTTTCCTTACGAATACTCCGTTCATTCCCCAGCAGATCGAGGACAGCAGAGCGAACAGCTCTCCCCTCACCTGCTGAAAACTGTAAGGGTATGTATATATGCGTTTCTTTACAGCACCAATATTTATATATCTATCGTGCTAAACTTAGTTTATGGAATTCGACCTAAGGACTCCGATAGTAAAACTGGACAAAACGAGGGTGGCAATTCTGAGAGAAAAGATAGCAGATCCGAACATAACTACGAGGAAGCTCAGCGAAGTTCTCAAGGAGAAATACGGAATAAGTCTGAGCCACGCGAGAGTTGCGGAAATACTGAAGGAGATGAAAGAGCAGGAAATATTTAGAGAGACCGTCATCCCGAACGAGAACTACTTCATCTTCGCCTTTATGGAAATGAGCTTCAACAACCAGAACTTCGCGGAGCACTGGAGGAGAACCTACGAATACCTCGTCTCGTCTCCGAACGTGATACTGTTCTTCACGACCGACGGAGTGATGAGGTGGAAGGTGCTGATGGTCTTCAGGAGCTTTCAGGAAGTCTCCAGATGGGTTCACTACTTCCTGAAGGAATACGGAGTCCTAATTCAGGACCTCGACCTTCAGATAATCTACAGGATTTTGAAGTTCCGCTTCGACGAGTCCCTGCTTGACGACATAATCAAGACGAGTTTTGAAACAATGTAAAATATCCATCGCTTTTTTTCTGTCATTATTCAGAAAACTTTAAATACTTATTTTACAACATTAGGTTAACCAGCGTGAAAAGTTTACAGTAACAAATCGGAGGGATAAGATGGGAGAGAATGTGGAAAACTTACCTGAGATTAGGCAGTTTAAAGAATGGTTCGAGAATAGACACGATTACGCGAGAAAGTGGAAAGAGAAGACAGGAGGAAAAGTCGTCGGATATTATTGCACATACGTTCCGGAGGAGATACTCTACGCCGCCGGAATACTGCCGGTAAGAATTCTCGGAAGCCACGAGCCAGAGAGCATAACCCGTCCGTATTTGCACGACATGTACTGCCCGTTCTGTCACGACACGCTGGCGCAGGGTCTCCAGGGTAGATACGACTACCTTGACGGAATTACGATAGCGCAATCCTGCCTGCACATGAGACAGTCGTTCTTCAGCTTCGCAGACAGAGTCGAGAACATAGAGTGGAGCTACTACCTGCCGTTCCCTCACGGCGTGAACAACCCTTACGCTGCAGACTACACCAAGCACGAGTTCGAGAAGTTCAAGGCCGCTGTTGAAGAATGGACGGGAACCACGATAACGGACAAAGACTTGCAGGAAGCGATAGAAGTCTACAACAAGAACAGAGAGCTGATGATGAAAGTTTTCGAGTTCAGGAAGGCTGACGATCCGAAGATAACCGGTCTGCACGCGATGTACATGGTCGTTTCGTCTCAGGTCGTCGACAAGGCAGAGCACAACGAAGTTCTCGAGAGCTTAGTCGAAAAGCTTCCTGACGCTGAGAGCGACAGAGAGGTAGGAACAAGGTTCATGCTCGTCGGAAGTGAGGATTACGACGAGGAACTCTTCAAGCTCATCGAATACGGTATGGACTATCCCGCCACTTTCGTCTTCGAGGAGAACTGCACCGGATCGCGCTACTTCTGGGGCCTCGTCGAAAACGGAGGAGACAAGCTAATGGCCCTCGCAAGAAGATATGTTGACAGAGTTCCGTGTCCGGCTAAGGACTGGGCGAGAGGCGACTTCTTCGGAAGGAGGAGGTTCCAGTTCATAGAGAACGTGATCAGAGACTGGAACGTCGATGCTGTGATAATAGCTCAGATGAAGTTCTGCGATCCGCACGAGCTGGACATTCCGTCGTTAAGAGAGATGCTCGACAAAATGGGCGTTCCGCACCTTCACTTAGAGCTCGACCTTACGCAGCCGATCGGCCAGTTCAGGACGAGAGTCGAGGCTCTGATAGAGTCCATGGGTGAGGAGGACCTTTACATCTGAGGTGGTGAATAATGACGGAGGTTAAGGTTAGGCCGTTTGAGTGTTGGGACGACTTCAAGAAATACCGAATGGAGTATTACAAGAATTACCTCGAGGCGAAGGAGAAGGGAGGAATCAGGTGGGCTGGCTCCGCGTGGTCGTTCGATCCGGTTCCGGCTGGACTTGGCGAAGACGTTTACCCGCTCACGGGTGAACCTTACGGAGCCACTTGTGCATTCTTCAGAGACTTCTCCTACAGAGCATTGGAGGCTATAGAGAGAAAAGGCGCCGCGAGAGACCTCTGCGGATACATGAGGAACTACTGGGGTAGCATAGTGCTCGACAAGTATCTGCTCGCGGACGGAAGCGAGGTTGAGCCGTTCCCAAAGCCGGATTTCAACTTCACGATCCACATCTGCTGCACTCACGCCAAGTGGTACCACTACGCTGCCGAGCTTGAAGGCGGAGTGCCGACTTACGCGGTGGACATCTCAGTTGGACCGGGATACCAGCTAAACGACAAGAAGATAGAGTACGTCGTTAGACAGCTTGAAGACGCGATAGTCTGGATGGAAAAAGTTACTGGAAGAGAGTACGACGACGAGCTTTTGATAAAGGCTGTAGAAAACGAAGCGAAGTCGATGACTCTCTGGGCAAAGATCTGCAAGCTCAACCAGGCTAAGCCAGCTCCGATGGAAGAGAAGAGCATGTTCTCGTTCTACGTCCTTACTTTGCTGAAGAGGAGCGACGAGAAGGTCGTTAAGCTATACGAGAAGCTCTACAAGGAGGTCGAGAGCAGGGTGAAGAGAGGGATAGGAGCTCTGACCTACGAGCAGTTCCGCTTTGTCACAGACAACCCTCCGCCGTGGCCGTTCCTCAAAGTTTACCGCTACCTCGAGCAGACATACGGAGCCGTCTCGGTTGGAAGCATTTACACCTTCGGACTCGGAGGAGCGTGGAAGTGCATGGACGAGAAGGGTGAGAAGTGGGTCTGGGAACCTGCTCCGACTCCGGAAGAGGCGGGATTTGAAATTCACGACAGGAGGAGCGCTCTCTGGTGGACCGCGATGTTCAACCTGAAGTATCGAGCGTCGTGGCAGCACGAATACTCTCACTGGATAAGGAAGCTGGAAACGTATCAGATGGTCAAGGACTGGAAGGCCGACGCGATAATCATGCACCTCAACAGAGGTTGCGAGCTCTGGAACATGTCAACGCTCGAAGTGAGAGACTACCTCGTGAAGCAGGGCGTTCCGGTGGCGACTTACGAAGGAAACATGGCAGATCCGAGAGAGTTCGACGAGGCGAGGACTTTCAACGTCATCGACTCGTTCATGCAGAGTTTGGGAGTTGAAAAGCTTGCGTGAGGTGGTGTTCGTGTTCGTGGGTGTAGATGTTGGTTCAAAGTATACGAAAGTCGTCGTCATGAACGAAAACAAGGAAATAGTTTCATACGTCGTCTCGAGGACTGGAACGGACCTCAAGCAGACCTCAGAAGCCGCTCTCGAAGAGGCGCTGAAAAAAGCGGGCGTAAAAAGGGAAGACGTGAAGAAAATCGTTGCCACAGGATTTGGAAAGATAGCCGCTCCTTTCGCTGACGACGAGACGACTCAAGTCATCGCAGCTGCCAAAGGTGCTTACTACGTCAGACCCTCGACGAGGACGGTAATTGAAGTCGGAGCCGAGGAGAGCAGAGCGATAAGTCTTGATGATAGTGGAAACGTAAAGGACTTCGCTTTAGCCGACAAGTGCGCTGCGGGAGCAGGCTCTTTCGTCGACGCAATGGTCAGATACCTCGAAGTTACGCCCGAGGAGTTCGGGAGACTCGCGCTACAAGCTACGAAGAGCATTCCGATGAACGCGCAGTGCGTGATATTTGCCGAGTCTGAAGTAGTTTCGCTGCTACACGCCAACGTTCCCAAGGCAGAGATTTCGAGAGCAATTCACGACGCCATAGCCGACAGAGTTGCTTCGATAGCAAGGAGGCTTGAGATAAGAGATGACGTTCTGCTGATAGGCGGCTTAGCCAACGACGTCGGATTTGTGGACGCGATGAGGAGAGAACTTGAGAGAGACGTTTACGTTCCGGAGGAGTATCCTCCAGAGCTCGTTCCGGCCATCGGAGCGGCCCTTCAGGCGGCGGGGGTGTGAAGTTATGGTGACCGTGCAGGAGAGCGAGTATTGGAGATGGCCCGAAAAGATCTGGGTCGACGAAAGCAAAGACTGGAAGAACGCTGAGGTGATCAGCTGCGGAATCGACCTCGGTTCGGTGAGCACTCAGGCAGTCATCATGCTCGACGGGGAGCTTTACGCCTACGCAAACATGAGGACAGGAACTGGAAGTGTCGCGAGTGCGGAAAAAGCGCTCAACGCGGTACTCGAAAAAATAGGAGACATGAAAAGAGAAGACATAAACTACACCGTCGCTACAGGATACGGAAGAGTTTCGGTGCCGTTCGCGAACAAGTCCATAACGGAAATAGCCTGTCACGGAAGAGGAGCCGTTTACGTTTACGGAGATAGCGTAAGAACGGTCCTTGACATGGGTGGACAGGATTTGAAGGCAATAAAGGTCGACAGTAGAGGAAAGGTCGTGAACTTCCTGATGAACGACAAGTGCGCGGCTGGAACCGGGAGAGGAATTGAGGTCGTCTGTGACCTGCTTGCGGTTCCGATAACGGAGGCTGGAGAACTCTCGCTTAAGGTCGACGAGGAACCAGAACCAGTCTCAACGACATGCGTCGTCTTTGCCAAATCGGAAATACTCGGACTCATAAGGAAGGGATGGAGCAAGGAGAAAATTTTAGCAGCGTTCTTCAACGCGGTGGCGAGCAGAGTCGTGGAGCTGCTTGAGAGAGTCGGAGTCGAGCCGGACTTCGCGATTACCGGAGGGATATCGAAGAACGTTGGAGTGGTTAAGAGGATAGAGGACAAGCTCGGTATAAAAGCCTTACAACCGAGAAACGGCTTGGATCCGCAGCTTGCAGGAGCGATAGGAGCGGCTCTGTTCGCGAGAGCTCTGTATCTGAAAGAGCAGAAGAAGAAAAAGTAACGTTTAATTATTTTAATTCATTTTTTGGGTGGGGTGGAAGTTGAGGATTGTCGTCGACGGAAAAGAGGTGGAAGTAGAAGGTGGAAGGCTGATAGATGCTCTCGTGAACAGCGGTTTCTACGTTCCGAACCTGTGCTACCATCCGAACGTGAGTCCGGCGAGCGAAACCAAGTCGAGTGAGGTCGTTTACAGAGGTAACGAGAAGGTTGAAGGCAAAGCCGGAAGCTACGACGGTTGTGGATTGTGCTACGTGAAAGTGAACGGAAAACTCGTCAAAGCCTGCGAGACGGAAGTAGAGGACGGAATGAGCGTAACGACTTACGACGAGGAGATAGACAAGGTGAGAAAGGAGAACCTCGCAAAGATTCTGGCAAATCATCCTCACGTCTGCATAACTTGTCCCTACAGAGAGGGTTGCGACAGGATAAGCTGCACCTTCGGATATCCAAAAGAGGAGAGGTGCTGCGATTTATTCCCGAGCTGCGAGCTGAGGTTTATAGCTGAATTCATAGGCGTTCCCGAAAACACGCCCAAGTATCAGCATAGAAACTTACCAATTGTTGAGGAAAAGCTGTATAGGTGGGACTGGAACTACTGCGTAAGCTGCACTCGTTGCGTTAGAGGTTGCAACGAAGTGAGAGAAGCGAACGCTTTGAGCTTCACGGTCGTGAATGGGGGAATCGTGGTAGGGAGAACTGCCGAGGACGAAATCAAATCCGGGTGCAAGTTCTGTGGAGTTTGCGTCGAAATCTGTCCTACTGGAGTCGTGAGGGATAAAAAGAAGCAGAGCAACAGGTGGAGGGACTCGATAGTCAAGAAAGTCCTTCCTCAGCTGAAAAAACTCTTCGAGCTTAGCGAAGAGAGCGTTGAAAAAGTTCCCGAATCTCCAGGAGTTTTCAGACTTTACGACGAGAACATGGAGGTCGTCTACATAAAGGGCGTTCCAAATCTGAGGGAAGCTTTGTTTGAGGAAATTGGAAGAGCGAAGTATTTCGATTTTGAGGAGCACGAGATGTTCACGATGAGGGAGAGCGAGCTTATTCAGGAGTTTTTGCAGAAGCACGGGAGAATGCCGAAGCTTAACGACGAGCTTGACGACCTTTTCGATTTGTGAGGTGAGTTTATGAGGGTAGGAATTGTGGGTGTTGGCTGTTCGAAGTTCGGAGTTAGAGATGACGTAACTCTGCAAGAACTCGCTTTTGAAGCTGTAAAGGAAGCTGTAGAGGATGCCGGAATCAGTAAAGAGGATATCGAGATGAGCGTCGTCGGAACGGCTGGAACGAGAAGCTACGAGCTTATGCCAGCTGTTCCGATCAACGAATACTGTGGATTTGCTGGAAAAGGTCCGATAAGAGTTGAAGCTGCATGTGCAACCGGAAGTGCGGCAGTTTATACCGCTTATACTACTATAAAGAGCGGGATTGCCGACGTGGTCATAGCCATAGGAATAGAGAAGATGAACGAGGTTGACACGCCGACATCGTTGGCAGTGGGAGGAAGAAGCGGCAGCTACCTCTGGGAGTTCCACCAGTATGGCACGACCTTTCCCGGCTACTACGCTATGCATGCGTCAGCCCACATGGCGAGGTACGGCACGACTGAAAAGCAGCTCGCGATGGTGGCCGTGAAGAATCACAGAAACGCTGCTAAGAATCCGAAAGCCCAGTTCCAGAAGGAGATAACCCTCGAAAAAGCCCTTTCGTCAAGATACGTTGCCTATCCTCTCAGACTGTTCGACTGTTCAGCCATAACCGACGGTTCAGCAGCGGCAATTCTGATGAGCGAGGAGAAGATAAAAGAGTTCGGCTTGAAGGATCAGGCTGTCTGGATCGAGGGAGTCGGTTACAGCAGCGATACAGCGAATTTGACGAAGAGAATCGACTACGTCGGATTGAAAGCGACTGTGGAAGCTTCGAGAATGGCTTACAAGATGGCCAAGATAGACGATCCCGTAAAGCAGCTTGACGTAGCAGCTTTGCACGACTGCTTTACAATAGCTGAAATAATGGCTTACGAAGACCTCGGCTTCTGCAAGAAGGGTGAAGGAGGGAAGTTCGTTGAAAACGGCGATTCCGACTTCGGAGGAAAGATTCCCGTCAATACCTTCGGCGGGTTGAAAGCCAAAGGACATCCGCTCGGAGCTACCGGAATAGGGATGGTTTACGAGATCGTGAAGCAGCTTAGAGGAGAGGCCGGAGAGCTGCAGGTCGACCTGAAGAACTACAAGGGGTTGACGCACAACATAGGCGGAACCGGGCACTTCGGCTGGGTTTTCATTCTGGGGGTGTGAATTATGGAGAGCAGAACGTTTGTTTTGAAGCACAAGCTTCCGATTGCGAGAGTTGAGAAGTACTGGAAGGGCTTGGAGGAGGGAAAGGTTTACGGAACTGTCTGCAAGGTTTGTGGAGCCAAGTATTACCCTCCTCAGGTTGACTGCAGCAGCTGTTACAACAGCGACGTCGAGTGGGTTGAGATAAGCGGAGAGGGAACGATAGAGTGCTTCACCCAGCTTCACAGCTTTCCGCAGGGATTCGAGTTCGTAGGAAAGCCCTACACGATAGCAGTGGCAAAATTCGGAGATTTCAAGGTTATAGGGTGGTACGAGGGAGAGATTCCGAAGGTTGGAGAGAAGGTGAAAATCAAGACTGGTAAAGACGAGACGGGTGTTTGGAAGGTTTATTTCGAGCCGGTGGGGTGATTTTGTATGAACATCGATTTTGAGAAAGTCAAGTTCGGAGTAGAAGGACCGAACGCTCCGTGGGAGACGATAAAGGAAATAGCTGTTTACTGCGAGAAGCTTGGATTGGACAGCTACTGGATGCCGGATCATTTAGTGGCTACCGGAGTCAAGAGGTGGGATGCAATAGAGGTTTGGGGAGCTCTTGGAGCTCTTGCCGTTCTGACCGAAAAGATCATGATAGCCACCGGCGTCAGCGACACCTACAGAGTGCATCCGGCTGTTCTGGCTCAGAAGGCCACGACGATAGACATAATCTCGAACGGAAGAGCGATTCTCGGAATAGGTATAGGGGAGGCGATGAACCTCGTTCCGTTTGGAATCGAATACGACAAGCCGGTAGGAAGAACTATCGAAGCTCTCGAAATTATAAGGAGGTTGCTGAACGAAGATTTCGTTGACTTCGAAGGGAAATATTACAGGCTCAAGCAGGCTTTCATAGCTCCTAAACCTGTTCAGAAGCCACACTACCCGATTTACGTTGCTGGAGCCTCGCCAAGAACGATAAAAATGGCTGGAAAATACGGAGACGGATGGTTGCCAGCTAACTTGTCGGTGGAGAGATACAAGGAGGGTAGAGAGATCGTGATGAAAGCAGCTAAAGAGGCCGGAAAGGACCCGGAGAAGATAGACATGGCTCACTTCATGTACGGAGTGATAGCGAAGACTAAAGACGAGGCGAGGGAGAGAGTGATGCTTCCTGCCAAGCTGCTCCTCCTAACGAGACCGAGAATACTCGAAGCTATGGGCTACGAGCCGCCAACCTACGACTTCGAAATGACCTTCAACCTTGTATTTCCAAGAGACGCCCAGAGGTGGCTTGAGGAAGCGAAAAAGTTGCCAGATGAAGTTGTCGAGAAGTCGCCGATAGTTTACGGAACTGTCGACGACTTCATAGAGAGGTTCGAACAATACTACAAGGTCGGCTGCCGTCACTTCGTCATGAACTTCCAGGTTTCGCCGAAATACTTGAAGGACTGCCTTGACCTCTACAAGAAGGTGGCTGACTACTTCAGAGAGCAGTATTCTTAAATTGTTATTTGGAATTTTAATTTGGTTCAGTTTTAAACAATAAACTTTTTTAACTTTTCTTTTTCACCTCATCTGATGCCATCCATTGCGAATAGAATAGCGGATGTAGACACGAGCGGAATAAGGAGAATGTTCGAAATCGTCAACGAGGCGAGGAAGAAAGGTTTAGAAGTCATAAACCTGTCGATAGGAGAGCCAGACTTTGACACGCACGAGGAAATAATAAAAAGGGCTTGCGAAGCGATGAAAAATGGCTTCACGCACTACACTTCCAATTTTGGCATAGACGAGCTGAGAGAAGCAATAGCAGATAGATACAAAGAAAGAGGGGCAGACGTCTCGGCTGAAAACGTGATGGTTACTGTTGGAGCCTGCGAAGCTCTCATCAACGCGAGCTTTGCCTTCATAGAGAGGGGAAGCAAAGTAGTAATTCCATCTCCGTCATTCTTGGCTTACTTCTCCTACGTTAAGATGTGCGAAGCGAAGCTTGTAACCGTAAAAACTCACGAGAACGGATTCATTCTTGACGCTGATCAGCTCAACGAGGTTATGGACAGGAGCGTTAGTGCAGTCTTCTTAAATTACCCGAACAATCCGACCGGGGCGGTGATGGATCAGAGAGAGCTTAAAGCGGTTTACGAAGTTGCCTCTGACTACGACGCTGTCGTGATAAGCGACGAGGTCTACGATGCGATATACTACGACAAAAAACCCGGCACCTTAGCTGGAGAGGAGAACGCAATCGTCGTCAACGGATTTTCGAAAAGCTTAGCCATGACCGGATGGAGGCTCGGCTACGTTGTTGCGAGCGAGGACATGCTCGAAAAAATCCTGAGGCTTCACCAGATCAATGGAGTCTGCGCTCCAGCTTTCGCTCAGAAGGCCGTGGCTGAAGTAATGAGGGAAGGAATAGACAAGAAAATAACGGGCGAAATGGTTGCCGAGTTCAGGAAGAGGAGAGACTTCGTTTACTCGAAGTTGAAGGAGCTCGGCTTCGAAGTGGTAAAGCCCGAAGGAGCTTTCTACTTCTTCCCGAAATACGAGAACGCCGTAAACTTCGTTCAGAGGCTCGTGAGCGAGAAAGGTGTTGCTTTAACTCCCGGCACACCGTTTGGGGAAGGGAACGAGGACTACTTCAGAATAAGCTACGCAACGTCGATGGAGAACCTGAAGAAAGCGTTCGAAAAAATTGAAGAGTTTCTGTCCTAATTTTTGAATCTCCTTGCGATTTCTGACCTTTCCGATTTTAGCGGTCTTCGTCGCTTACCATTTCGATTTTGCATGTAGCATACCGCCATCTTTACGAAATTGGCGATCCCAATTTTGATCAACCGCATTTACGGTTCCTTAAGC
>CAYXDX010000045.1:0-12852 GCA_964463865.1 uncultured archaeon
ATTGATAAATATTGTTCATTCCCTGAAACAACGCCAGTATCTTGAGTGAATCCTCTTAACTTCGGCAACCGTGTCTCTAAGCTTTTGGTTCGCGTATTCTCTTTTCCTCCACTTCAGTTCGGACAGTATTTTCTCGGGCTCTCTTATGTTCGAGATGTCCATTCCGGAAAGTGCAGCTATAATCCCGAGGTTCGTATAGGGCAAAGCCGCTTCGACGCTGTAGCCACCTTCCAAGATCGCGACGAGCCTGCCTTCGCACAGCCTTTCGGATAGCTCTACGACTCTCCTCATTATCTCAGCATAACCTCTCGCTGTCAGCGCCAATCCGGTCAGAGGGTCCGTGAAGTGGTTGTCCTGCCCGGCAGAAATTGCGATGAAATCCGGTTCGAACTCCTCTGCGACCGGCTCTACGATGTTCTCGAAAACGTAAATGTAGCCTTCGTCTGATGTCCCTGGCGGCAGCGGGACGTTTATCGTGTATCCTTCTCCTCTGCCACTCCCAACCTCGTGAGGGTATCCGGTTCCCGGATACAGTGGCATCTGGTGTGTTGAAATGAACAGGACTCGGTCGTCTTCGTAGAATATTTCCTGAGTTCCGTCTCCGTGGTGTGCGTCCCAGTCGAGGATCAGTATCTTTTCCACGCCTCTGCTCTTCAACCACTCGACCATGACTGCCATGTTGTTTATGTAGCAGAAGCCAGCTCCGGTGTAAGGTTTCGCGTGGTGGCCCGGTGGTCTAACCATTGCGAAAGCGTTTTTGATTTTTCCTTCGAGAACGTTCTTCGCGGCCGTTATAGCTCCTCCAGCGGCGAGCATGGCCGTGTCGAACAGACCTACGGGCACGTTCGTGTCGAAGTCTATTATACCCCCCGTCTTACTCGCTCTTTTCAAAAATTCGATGTATTCTTTGGTGTGGACTCTCAAAACGTCTTCTTCTTTAGCCGGTTCTGGCTCTATTAAAACGATTCTGTCGCTCTCGAAGATGCCTTCTTCCATCAGCTGGTCTATTGTATAGGCCAGCCTCTCCCTCCTCTCCGGATGCGTAGGTGTTTGTTCGTGTTCGAGAAACTTTTCGTGAAAAACTATTCCGGTCTTCAAAGCAATTCCTCCCTGATTTTCGGTTCTATCTGAACTATGACGTCCGCTATCTTTCCCCTCCTAACTCCACCCCTGACCACCGAGTACGATTTGAAGTAGAGAACTTTCACGTCTTTTTCGTCGACGCTTTCGCCGAAGCTTTTCGCGATGGATATTATCCTGTCTACAGCCATGTTTATGAAGTCCTCGTCGTCGGGAAATCCGTAAATTTCGTCTCTCATGAACGTGGCCTCTCCGTCGTATACTGCTACTTTGTTTTCGGTGTCGAACCTCGCGTAAAGCGTGTAGCTCAATCGTGAAATCGCCACGCCTATTGCGTTTGCCGACTCGCAGTGCTCAGGAATTACGCACTTCACGTTCGCCCTTCTGGCGATCTCCTTCATTACGAACTTGGAGAGGTAACCCGTTCCTATAACTTTCTCAACGTCGAACTCCCTGATTTTTTCAGCCACGATGTTGATGAAGTCTTCCACAGCTCTTTCGTAATCTCCAGAACGCATAGCTCTCGACTTCCGGTAGTCTCCTATTTCGTAGCCCATACAGTTCAGAGCGTCCGTCAAGGTGAAGCTGTTCCCCCCGAAGGCTGCCGGTTGGGAGATTCTAACGGGCTTTACTGTATCTTCGACGACGCTGTCTCCTCCAAACGGAATGGACTCTGATTTAACACACCTCACGCAACTTTTCAATCCTCCTATCGTTGCTCTCTCGATTATCTCCGGTTTACCATCCTTTATTAAAACGAAGTCCGTGGTAGTTCCCCCGATGTCGACAACTAAGGCGTCCTTCTCTCTGGTTAAGTAATACGCTCCGAGGGCAACCGCCGCTGGACTCGAGTTGTAAAGCTCCGACGGATTTCTGAGAGCCACTTTCCACGGTATTATCCCACCGTCTCCTTTGTAAAAGTAGAAGTCGTCCACGTATTTTTTCACTTCCCTTACGAGTTCGTAAACCCTCTTCATCAGTTTGGCGTTTATGACTGTCGTGTTTATCCTGAGCGGGTAGTTTAAAATCGGGATGTGATAGCTCAGAGCGATCTCGTAATCTTCGTAATACTTTCTGGCGATTTCGTAGGCTTTAAGTTCTATTTCTGGATTTCTGACAGAAAATTTCGATGCGATGGCTAAGCAGTCAGCTTTATCTTTGATAGCTTCTTCTATCTCTTTTTCGTCAATGTCCTCCACTAAATCTCCGCGGTGGTTTACGGCACCCCTCAGCTGTATTCCGTATGCGGAGTAATTTAATCCCGGACCGGGGAAAAGGAGGACTTTCGTTCTTATTTTGTCGAACCTCGAAACGACCAGATTCAGAGGTATGGACGTGCTAATTACGACTCTCTCGCTTTTTATGTCCGCTATTTCAGAAGCTCTTTTGAAGACCTCCTTGAAGCCAAGAGTGTTCGGAACTTTGGCTGTTCTGATCTCCTCTCCTACGACTGCAATATCCGTGTTCGTTCCTCCGACGTCTACGCCTACGAACATGTTACTTTTGCTCTTCCTCCTCTTTGACTTTCCTCTTGAAAACGTCCTTGATTATGATAATGTCGCCGACGGATTTTACGAGCCTGTAGGGTATTAACACCCCTCTGTGTCTCGTGTTTATCAGCGCCCTGTTTACATCGCTCACAGCCAAACTCCTTATTTGCCGCCTCTCCACGTCTATGACAACGTCGTCGACTCTTCCCACGTATCTGCCCTCGTCAGTGTAAACTTTCATTCCGAAGAGTGAAGAGATTTCTCCTATCATCACCTTAACGTTGAAATTCTCATAATATTTAAAACATTTCCAGACTTACGATCTGGTAAATTAACAAGTGAAATCGAAACCGATTTATTTTCTAACGCCAAATTCCAAAGCAATGTTCGACGCTTTAGCGGGTTTAATCCTGGCGGTGCTATCTCTTTACAATTCCGTCATGTTCTACCAGCTGAGTGAGGAAGAGAGAAATCTGCTGCAGTCGAGGTGGAAGAACATAGTAGTTTTGACGCTTGCAACGATCGTGATCCTCTCGATCGTGTCCTTCGTCGAAATATGGAGGTTATATCTCGTCATAATCGGTAAAGACACGATAAACTACCTTGCGGTTTATCAGGTCGTCACGTTCGTTTTAATTCTGATCTCGATCTTTCTGGCTTACGAGATTTTCTCCATAAAGGATTCGCTCAAGAAACTCGCTCCGAGGATAGATATGAAAGCGGTAGTGCTCGTTCAGGGCTTTGCCGTTCTGTGGCTGTATCTCAGCAACATCGAAGAGAAGTTCTCGGTGCTGCTGTATCTGTTTTCGATCTCCTTAAAAGCCGTTTTCATAGTGTCACTCATACTCATTGTCTACGTCTCGTTCCTTCTGTATAGATACTTCCTGATGCTGAAGAGAGGGGACATAATAGTTCAGCTCGACTTCACGTCTTACCTCTTTCAGCTCAGTTTGGCAGTCTCTCTTTTCGGATTTTCGATCCTTGCTCAGACGACATATTGCGGAAAGTCCGTTTGCGCAGTTCTGATAGCCACCTTCGGAATTCTCATGAACAACGCCATATCTTCGCTCGGGAGAGGAATAAAGCAGAACGTTGGTGGCTATACCTTCGAGATGTAACTTGGCGTTTCCGGTTCGAGAATTTCTTTTACGCTCTTCAAGAACTCCTCGTATATGTGCGCGTCGAGGGAGAAGTGGTAGTATCTGTATTCCTTCTCTCCGATCATCTGGGCAACGTAATCCGTGAGAAGCGAGAACGCGAACATGTTTGCGTGCATAGCTCCGTATATGTCGTTCGACCGCATGTAAAATATCCCCATAAATTTGTCCGTTTTTAAGAACTGGTATCCTCTTAAGCACGGTGGATCGTCGCTTTCGAGATCCCAAACCCTCGAAATCCCAACGTAGCAGTCTCTCCTGTATAGATCTTCCTTGAGCTTTTTAATGCACTCGAACAGCTGGTCAACCTTTACTTCGTCTCTCTCGCAGAACCTCGCTCTTTCCGCGTAAGTGTATTCTTCTCCCTCTTTCAGTATTCTCTCTTTCACGGGTCTCTCCAGCGAGGCCGCGTAGATGACGTAGTTGTGCGCGTAGTCGAGTGCGTATTTTTTAGTGAACGGAGCCTTGTCGTGTATCTTGTTCTCTCTTGTGTTCTTTACCTCGATGAAAAGTCTGTGGACGAACCTGCTCTTCTTCTGACCTTCGAAAAGCTGTCCCCACTCGGTCTCTTTTTCCGATCCGTTGTAGTATATTACCTCAAGAGCCGAGTGCCACGCTGTGGATTCGTAATCTTCGACGATGTGCGTTCCGAGTTCGTGGTAGCCGTAAACTTCTTCGTATCGTTTTTTGTTAAATCTGTCGGCGTCTCTTTTGTATACGTGCGGAGCGGCAACGAGCATCGCTAAACTGCCCGGCTCAACTTCCGCTCTTTTCGAAATCTCTTCAAGGAGGTATAAGACGAAATCGAAATTTGCGGAGAAGTAATTCGCGGCGTCGAGACTTCTCAAGTAAGCAGTCGCGTGCAGCTTCGAGTTCACGTAGAGGAAGCTGACCTCCGTTATCGCCGGAGGCGTGTTGCAGAAGTGATCTTGAGGTCTCCAGATAGGGAGAGAGACTCTTCTCGTGTAAGGAGATTTTTTGATCTTGTTCGCCGAAAGTTCGATGAGGTCCTTTACTCTGTCGAGATACGTCTCTCCGCACGCTTTCCAACCTCCAAAGTCTCTGTCGAAGTCTTGCACGTAGTGAGGTTCTTCGCAAACGAGCAATTCCGGTTTGATCCGGATTTCTTCTCCGAACCTCGATCGAACGTTAACACCTTGATCGAGAATTTTGCTCACGAGACTCTCTTGGAGCTTTTCGGGAGTTTTTTCGATTAGCATCTGCTGTAGTTATGTCGGCTTAAGATAAAACGTTATCGACCAGCGAAAGCCTTATTAAACTCTCGCTAATGATATATGTTGAGCGCCGGTGGTGTAGCCTGGCTAACACAGGGGCTTGCCGAGCCCCTGCCCCGGGTTCAAATCCCGGCCGGCGCATGAAACTCCTTTTCTGAATATGAAAGGTGACGAAATCTTGAAAAAGCTGGACGGAAAACCTTACGGGAACTACAAGAAGCTCAAAAGACTTCCTTTTCGCTTCGACGAATTCACGCTCACGTTTACGAGAGTTCAGTCCGACCCTTACGCCCCTCCGTCGGTCGCTGAAGTAGTTTGCGACCACGACTTTTCAAGAGAGGTTACGAAAAACGTGACGCCGTTCACGGACTACTTGGCGAGAAAGCTGTATTCGTCTCTCGCTAAGGTGAGCGAGAGGGTGGGCAGCGGTAACAGCGGCTACCTTGGAATTCCGAAGCTAAGCAACTGCATTCTAAGGAGATCCTCCGTAGATGTGAAGGGAAGGAAGTTGGTGCTGAGGTTTTTCGTAGGACTTCCGGCTAAAGGTAGAAGAATACTTGGAAAAGAGGCGGAGAAGATTGTTTACGAGAAAATACCGAAGGTCGTGCGATCGATCCTCGAGACGAGAGAAGAAGACATACGAGAACAGATCGAGCTGTATGAAGATCAGGAGTTCCTGAGGAGGTGGATAAGAGACAACAGGATCGTGTCCTTCATCGCGGAAGGAAGCGTTCTTCCGAGAGAGTCGAGCTTCTCGGAAAAGCCTTTGAAGACTGGAAAACCTTTCAGGTTCGAGAAAAGCGTAACGGTTTCGCTTCCGAGCGGTAGGAAGGTGAAAGGGCTCGCAATTCCGGAGGGTCTGACCGTTATAACCGGGGGAGGTTACCACGGCAAGACGACAATTCTCAACTCGATACAGCGTGGAATATACAACCACGTTAAGGGCGATGGCAGAGAGCTCGTCATTTCGAGGGACTGCGTTTTGGTCTTCGCGGAAAACGGGAGAATCGTAAACTCCGTGGACGTTTCGAGTTTTATAAGCAACTTGCCCACTGGAGAGCGAACGGACAGGTTTTCCACACTCAACGCCAGCGGATCGACGAGCATGGCTGCAAGCATAATCGAGGCGATCGAACTGGGCGTAGAAGTTATTCTCATCGACGAGGACACGAGCGCTACGAACCTCCTTTACAAGGACGAGATTATGGAAAGACTCGTTCGTAAAGATCCGATCAGACAGCTGTGCTATCAGGTGAGGGATATAATCGAAAAAACGGGAACGAGCTTCGTAATAATATCGGGAGCGTCGTCGGTCTTCCTTCCACTTGCCGACAAAATTTTCCTCGTGGAAAACTACGAGCCCAGAGAGGTTGAGACGGTCTGTAACGATGCCGAACGGGGCGTGAATAACTTCAAGTATCCAAGAAGAAGGGAGTTTCGTGGAGTAGATGGTTTGAGGAAAGTAAAGGCGAAAGGTTACAGAATATCGATAGATCTCGAGCGCGGAAAGTTCGAACTCGATTTGAGTTCTAACCCGAGAATCGTCGAGGAGGGGCAAGTCAGACTGATTGCGAGAGCTTTGAAGAAGTTTAAAGCTTTCAGAGGTGACGTAAAAAGCGTCGTCGAAAGCTTTAACGCGGCGTTGAAAGAGAAAGGCTTCGAATTTTTCAGCAATCCGGTCACTCCAGATTTAACCGAGGTAGACGGCAAGGATTTCGTCTGGGTTTTAAACAGAATACCCGCGAAATTTATCTAAAATTTTTTAAATCGAAGAATTTTACTGGGTAGTCGTGGAAATAAAACCACCCTTACTTCTAAAGCACCTGATAATCCTCTCGATCGTAGTAGGAATAGCCTCGGGCGTCGCGGCATTTACGTTCTTCGTCCTCCTCGACATAACTACTGAGTTCTTTTTCGAAGTTCTCGACTCGTTTTATCCTCCCAGCCCAGGAGGGGAGTGTAGTCTGGACTTCTTCTCGATTCACCTTGGCATTTTGCCTCTCTGGTCGCTTCCGGCTATAGGAGGTATAATCAGCGGCATAATCGTTTACAAGCTCGCTCCGGAAGCTGAAGGTCACGGGACTGATGCGGTCATAAGAGCTTTTCACAGGCTGAGAGGGAGAGTCAGGTGGAGAGTTCCGTTCGTCAAGGCCATCGCGTCGGCATTGACGATCGGAAGCGGAGGGAGTGCGGGGA
Source organism: uncultured archaeon (assembly GCA_964463865.1). Taxonomy (GTDB): domain Archaea; phylum Halobacteriota; class Archaeoglobi; order Archaeoglobales; family Archaeoglobaceae; genus Ferroglobus. Next base: position 7,159 of record CAYXDX010000045.1, read on the forward strand.
GAGAAGGGCCGATAGCCCAGATTGGGTCCGGCGTTGGAGCGATAATTGCCGACGTTTTGAAGCTTTCGGACAAGGATAGGAGAATGCTGCTCGTTTGCGGGGTGGCGGGAGGTATCGGTAGCATATTCAGAGCGCCGTTCGGAGGAGCGCTTTTCGGAGTCGAAGTTCTCTACAGGAGAGACGCTGAGCTCGACGCAATAATTCCGGCTTTCGTGTCTTCGATCACAGCCTTTACGGTCTTCGAAATTCTCATGGGTCACTTCTCCGATCTGAAATTTGCCTCGACTCCGATCTTTACGACGTCGGACATAGGATTGAAGAGTCCCGTGGAGCTCGTCTTCCACTCGTTTATAGGAGTCCTGGCGGCAATTCTCGGAGTCGTTTACGTGAAGTTTTTCTACGCGACGCACGACGTATTCAAAAAGCTTGGAATTCCCGACACCGTTAAGCCGTTCGTCGGCGGCTTATTGACAGGCGCAGTAGCGATCTTCGTTCCTCAGGCTCTCGGAATGAGCTATGGATACGTCCAGCAGGCTATCGACGGGAAGATCGTTATGGGGACCGCTCTATTAATACTCGTTGGAAAGATTCTCGCCACGTCCTTCACCGTCGGAAGTGGTGGAAGTGGAGGTGTCTTCGCGCCGTCGATAGTCATAGGCAGCATGCTCGGAGCAGCTGTGGGCGACATAGCCAGCAACTTCGCGTTTGCCGGAGCGAAGTCGAATTACGTCTTGGTGGGCATGTCAGCGTTTATCTCTGCTGTGGCGAAGACACCTCTGGCGTCGATAATGATGGTCTTGGAAATGACGGGTAGCTACAAGCTGCTCCCAGCATTAATGCTCGCGTCGACGATATCATACTACCTGAGCGGAAGCGTGTCGATATACAAGGAGCAGGTGGACTCGAGAGTAGAGTCGCCAGCTCACAGAAGGGAGATGACCATAGATGTGCTCGAAAACATTCCCGTCAGAAACGCCATGACGCCGGTTGAAAAGGTAATCACGCTCTCGCCGAAAAACACGATTTCCGACGTTTTGAAGGCGATAGAATCGACGGGACACCTCGGTTTTCCAGTAATAGAGGACGGGAGGCTCGTCGGAATAATAACGTTTGAAGACGTTTTGAGAGTTCCGGTCGAGAAGAGGGGAGAAATACGGGTTGAGCAGGTTATGACGAAGGACGTAATTACGATCACTCCCGACAACACGCTCGAAGACGCTCTGAGGCTTCTCGAAAAGTATAAGATAGGAAGACTTCCCGTCGTCGAGGACTCGAAGCTCGTCGGTATAATTACGAGGTCAGATATTATACGAGCGCACGCTAAGGAGGTTACCTCCAGTATTTCTTGAGAACCTCGAGGGCAACGAGTTTTTCTCCGCTGAGGAACCTTATGCTCGCTCCACCGCCAGTTGAGATGTGGTCTATCTTTCTTGCGATTCCAAATAGTCTCGCCGCTGTTGCTATGTGACCTCCGCCGACGACCGAATAACCGGCTTTTGCGACGGCTTTGAGAACCTCTATCGTCCCCGTGGCGAATTGCTCTTCTTCAAAAACCCCTGCTGGTCCGTTTATTACGGCTATGTCGTATTTTGGAATCTCCTCTGAGAGGAGTGATATCGTCTCGAGACCGATGTCCTTTATCATGCCTCCCTTGAACTCGTCTATCCTCACCTCCTCTCTGTCTCCGTTAGAGTCGATCGCGACATCTACAGGCAGTATTATCTTGTCCCTGTATTTCTCGAGGAGAGCTTTCATCTCTTCGTCGTTCACGTTCTCCTTGTTCTCCTCTATTATCTTTTTGTTTTCCTCTCCGAGGTCGTAACCGGAGAGCGTGAGGAAGTAGTTCGCGACGACTCCCGTGAGAACGACTTTCGTGGCAATTCCGTTCGTCAGAACGTTTTTCAGAACTTTTACAGAATCTTCGATTTTCGCACCGCCGAGTATGAATATCTTGCTACCCTCACTCTTCAGAGCTTTCGAAAGAGCTCTAACTTCTTTTTCGACGAGTCTTCCAGCTACTGAGGGTAGAACCGGCGGAAAACCTATGAGGCTTGCGTGAGGTCTGTGAGAAGCAGAAAAAGCGTCGTTGACGTAAACGTCAAAGTGAGGTGCGAGCTTTCTAACCATTAAACACTTCGAATGCTCTTCCGGAGTCCTTTTTAACTGCTCTTCCGAATAAAATCGGACGTTTTCGAGTAGAAGAACTTCTCCCGGCTTTAAACTCTTTATCCTTTTGATAACGCACGACGAAAATATTTCGTCCACGTATTCGACTTCTCTTCCTATTATCCTTTCGAGAACTTTCGCGTGGTTTTCGAGCGTCGTGAAGTCGTCTTTACCCGGCCTGCTCTGGTGCGCGAGTATTACGACTGCCGAGTTTTCGAGCTCTTCGAGAGTCTCGTGATGACTTTCAAACCTCGTCGTGTCGAGAATTCGCGACTCCACTATTGGAGCGTTAATGTCTACCCTCAGGAGAACTTTCTTACCCAGATAATCGACGTCGTCAAGCGTCGGAATTCCGTCCAGCATCGAGGGAAAATTAAAAAAGTTGGTTATTAAAATTTACTCTTTCTTGGCGAGAACGATTTCTATCGCCGAAATGTTCGCTTCTCCCTGCTCACTCTCGACCTTCTCGGTCGAGATCTTTATGTCCTTAACATCCACATCCGGCAAGAACCTCTTTCTGACGATCTCTGCTACGTCGACGGCTCTGCTTATGGCCCTACCTCTCGCTTTTATTGCCACTTCCTTTGCTCCGCTGTTGAACTGCGTCAAAACCGCCAAAACGTAGTTCATTACAGGCTTGTTTCCAACAAACACCGCATTTTCTGCCATTTCTCTATCCCTCCTCGTTTTTACTTAGCCGACAAGATACCACTATATAATTTTTTCCTTAACGAGCAGTTCGGCGTTTAGGATGCTCGCCCCAGCCGCTCCTCGAACGGTATTGTGTCCGAGAGCTATGTATTTGACCTCACGATCTCCGCTCTTCCTGATCCTTCCGACCACGACGCTCATACCTTTTCCGGCGTCTCTGTCCAGTCTCGGCTGAGGCCTGTCCTGTTCGTCTCTGACTATGATCAGCTTTTCTGGAGATGTCGGCAGACCTTTTATCGGCTTAAAGCTTTCGAAAGCTTCTCTAACCTCCGCTACGCTCACGTCCCTTTCGAACTTCGCGAAGACTGCTTCTGTGTGCCCGTCTATTACCGGGACCCTGTGACAGGAGGCGGAGATTTTTAAATCTGCAAACCTGACTTTGCCTCCTTCGAGCGAACCGAGGATTTTGAGCGGCTCGCTTTCGACTTTTTCCTCCTCGCCTTTTATGAACGGAATCACGTTGTCGGTTATGTCTAAAGATGGGACTCCCGGGTATCCTGCTCCGCTTAACGCCTGCATCGTAGCGACATTCACTTCTTTAAGGCCGAGATCCATCAGAGGTTTGAGCGTTATCGTCAGGATTATCGTCGTGCAGTTGGGGTTCGTTACGATGAACCCGTCCCAGCCTCTGTTCTTCTTCTGAACCTCTATCAGCTCCAGATGGTCCGCGTTCACCTCCGGAATCACGAGTGGGACGTCTTCCTCCATTCTGTGTGCAGACGCGTTGCTTGCTACGACAAATCCGGCCTCTGCGAACTTCTTTTCAACTTCTCTCGCAACGTCTGACGGTAGCGCGGAGAAAACAATGTCTGCATCGAACTTCTTCGGATCCATCGGCAGGAGCTCGAGGTCGCGGACGTTTTCGGGAACGTTTTCCGAAACTATCCATCGGACTTCCTCGCCGTATTTCTTTCCGATTCTTCTTTCGCTTGCCGCTAACGACGTTACTTCGAACCAGGGGTGATCGGAAAGCAGCTCTATGAACTTCTGGCCGACCATTCCCGTGGCTCCGAGAACCCCCACTTTGTATTTCATGCTCAAGCGAGATAAGAGAATGTTTAAAACGTTATCTTATTGTTCCTTAATTTTTACATCGACATCAAAACTCGACGAAGAGGTAAAGCAAAGCCGTGACGAAGGCCAGTAACGAAGCGAAGGTAAACGCGGCGTTCAGGCTGAGAAATTCTGCTAAACCCCCGGCGAGAACGTTTCCGAAGACTATCGCCGTTCCGAAGCTCAGGTGATACGCTCCGAGCCCGAAGCCCTGAGATCTTGCGAGGTCGGAGGCTAAAGCTCTCTGCTGAGCCTCGCTTACGCTCATAAAAACTCCGTAAAGGACGAACGCCAGCAGAAAATACGGAATGCCGTCAAAAGTCATCAGAACGAGGGATGTTGCGAAGATGAAGTAAGAGAGGCCGAGAATTTTGCTTTTACCAATTTTATCTGCCAAAACTCCTGCCGGATACGAAAACCCGGCGTAGATGACGTTGTAAATCAGGTAGAGTATGAACGCGACGTCCACGGACACTATCGAGGCTTTGATTAAATAGAACATGTAGCTTATGTGACAGAGTCCGGCGAGAACAACGACGGGCAAGTATTTTCTCATTCTCACTCCTATCTCTATCTTCTTTGGAACGAACTCGCCTGTGTCTTTTACGAAGAAAAGCGGAACGATCGCAAGGAATCCGATTAACGCGGCGAAGATTATCGGCGTCTTGAAGCTTCCGAAGTATTTGTATAGGACTATCGCCAATACAGTCCCGATCACCGCTCCGAAGGTATCCATAGCTCTGTGCAGCCCGAAAGCTTTTCCGTGCTCCTTAGAAGACTCCGCAATTATTGCGTCTCTTGGCGAAGTCCTTATCCCTTTTCCAACCCTGTCAATCGCGACCAGTCCGGAAACTTCACCAGCTGAAGAGGAAAATCCGATCCCGAGCTTTGAAATTTGGGATAGGAGGTATCCAACGAACACGAGCGGCTTCCTCTTCCTGAAAACGTCGGACACGTATCCGGAGAGAAGCTTTACGATGTTTCCGAAGCCGTCTATGATGCCTCCAACCACCCCGATTCCGAGATTCGTCGTGTTCATAGCTTTCAGGAAAAACGGCAAAAGTGGGTAGATGACCTCGCTGCTCAAGTCGTTGAGAAAGCTGACGAGACCGAGCAGAACGATGTTCCTCTTACCCGACATTCTTTGCCGAGTCGGACGAGACGGTTAAAAAGCTTTTAGACAACGCTTAATTTTTAAGTCCGCATGCAGACACCCTCAGCTAATGGACATAGCCATTCCGTCATCCATACTCGAAAACGAGAACGACGACAAAATCAAGACGTTCAAGGTCGGTCTGATCGGGAGAGCTGCAGCTATATTCAGAGTCAACAGAATATACGTTTACGAGGACCCGAGCAGAGACGACTCGGACTTCATAATCGAGGTTCTCAGATACATGGAGACGCCGCAATATCTGAGGAAGTATCTGTTTCCCAGGAGCAGGAACTTGAGATACGCGGGAGTCTTACAGCCTTTGCAGATACCTTCTCACAGGCCGAAACATTTAAAAGTCGGCGAGATCAGAGAGGGGGTAATCGTCAGGGTTGGGCCTGACGGCACCGCGTGGGCTGATATCGGCATGAAAGCCCTGGCCCTCTTTCGAGGGAAGGCTCGAAAGGGGGCCCGCGTGACCGTCAGGGTCTGTTCGAAGAATCCGTTGGTAGTCGAAGAGGCGAAACCGGAGGAGTATTGGGGATACCGGGTAGAGAAGTGCAGTTTGAAAGATCTGCTGAAAAGGAAAGACGCAGTAATAACCTCGAAAC
>CAYXDX010000046.1:0-12821 GCA_964463865.1 uncultured archaeon
TGTTTACAGATATAAACTTTTTCTCGGCTATTTTTCTCATGCTCGGGATCGATAGAGGTGTTCGGGCATATAGCTTGAACAGCGAAGAAAAGCTGAGAGAGTGGTTCGAGTCGCTCCCCGAGGTCGCTAAGACCAGAGAACCGTCGGAAATACTGGCGATAGTTTTCGTCGTAGAGGTTTTTCGTGAGCGGTGAGCGACCGTGCTGGTAGAAGTCGTTCACGACGTGGACGAGTTCCTAAGCAAAATAGATCCGAGTGGCGACTTGCACTACGAGTTGAGAACCGCCATTCACAGGGGAGAAGTTGCCGTCGTCGAGTTGTTCCTGTACGGAATAGGGAAGAGTTCCGCTATTGTAAAGTGCTCCGTCGTCGAGTTGGCGAGGTGGAGCGACGAAAAAGTCGTTGTTTTCGGTAACTCGAACACCTTCGAAAACCTAAAGGCGTGGATTCGGAAGAAGGAACGCGAGTTCAGAAACTTAGCAGAAAGTCTGGGAGCGACTCCCGGGAGGTACGAAATCGTTAGGTTGAACGGTTGACTAAGAAAGTAAGGTGAGGCGAAGAAGCCGTGACTATAGCGGACGTATGTAGTGTTCAGAGCAATAAAAGAGAGTGCAAAAGGAGTAAAGAAAAAAGTACTCTCTTTGTCACTCTCTTTCAAACTCTATTCTTTACTCTCTTAAAATCTCGGAAAGGTCGACATGTCAAAAAATGAGCGAAAAACGATAGGTTCGTGCGAAAAGTCCGATTCAGAAGCTTTTTCCGTAGAGTCGATTCTCGAGGACTTCTCCTTCTGGTTCCCGAGAGCGAGAGAGTACGGATTCTCGGCGAACGAGCTCTACGAAACTGCAGAGAAAGCTATAGCGGTTTCAATTCCCATACCACTCCTCGAGAACGGAAATTACAAGCTCTGGTCGTTTCACTTTTGCACGGTCGAAAGAATCTCCCCGAGAAAGCTCGAACTGGTAATTTCTGACCTGAGCGAAATGATCGACGCTAAACTCTCGTACCTCGTCCACTTCAGCCACTTTTACGTAATAGCCGATTACGTCACGAGAAAGATTCCTCCGAGGTGTTCGAGAAGGTCAGTTTACGTGATAAAGTCCTCTCACGTTTACAAGGTCTACGAAATAGTTTCCAAGGCAATTTTTAACTTCTCACGATCTTTCAGGAGGAACGTAAAGTACGGCGAGGGCCTAATTCATCTCTGCGACGAACTCGAGGTTTTCGCCGAGAGGTTGCGAAACAGGGCGGAGGAGTTGAGGCCGCTAACTCGCTCGAAGAGAGAGTTCGCGGAGAGGTGACGAGGTGAGGTGGATCACCCACGTTGCGGTCTCCTTTCTCATGATAAAGGTCTTCGAAATAACTTTGCTGGTGGACTTGTCGTCTTCAAACCTCTTCTGGGTAGTTATGCCGCTGTACTCCGTAATAGCGGATTTCGACAGTTTAGTCGGAATAAAGCACAGGACGTTCACCCACGCTATTTACTCTCCGATAGTGGCCTCGCTTCCGTTACTCGCTTTCGGAGACTTGTTTTTTGTGGCGATCGTCTCGTACTCTTCTCACCTCTTCGCCGACTTGATGACGACTCGCGGTGTCCCACTACTCTACCCGTTCAAAGAGACGAGCTTCAACTTCTTGCCTCCAGCGTGGAGAGTCAAAACTGGGTCGAACGCCGAGGTCGTTTTCTTGTTGGCGGTGGTTCTCCTAACCGCTTCGTTCAGCTTAGCAGAGTCGACGAAGGAAGTGGACAAAATTTTCAGTTATAGGAGAAGTGCCGACGTGTGGGTGGACGTCTCATTTTACGAGAACGGCGTTTTGAAGAGCTACGAAAACGATAAAGTCGTCTGGGACGACGGTAAATCGAAATTCGGAATAGTACACAACGGCAAACTGAAAATAGTGAGCAAAGACCAAATAAAAGAGTTGAAGATCAAAAGGGTCGAGGAGGTGGAAAGGAAGGAGAAGTTACTCAAAGTTTCCGTAAAGTCGCTTAGGTTCATCGACGAGTTGGTCGTGGCGTACAGAATTAATTTTGAGTGGGTAGACTTCTTAGGGACTGGCAAGGACCTATTCTATTCGCTCTACGACGGATCCAACGCCAACGAAAAAGTTTGGATCAGAATCGTGGAATGAACGAGAAAGACCTCGCGATATTAAGAGAGTTCAAAACGGAGAGAAAGCCGTCCGAAGTTTACGCATCCAAGGATTGGAATTTTTCGAGAGCAACTTTCTACAGGAGGCTCGAAAAGTTAAAGGATAAAGGTTTGATCGACTGGAAAACCGGAAGAGCTAAGCTTACGAATAGAGGTTTGCAAATTCTAAAGCTCTTCGATTCGGACGAGAACTTGAAAGTCGAAAAAAGCGAGGAGCTTACGGGCAAGTTTTGTATTACTGGATCGACGAGTCTGAAAAAACTCTCGTACGAGCACGGCTTCCTCTACATAACGTACCCGGCCACTTCTTACATCCTTAAGACGATCCTCCTTTACGCGGGGATAAAGGCGAAGGGTCTCTCAACGAACGCCGAGAAGTTCAAAGCTATTGTCAATTCAGACGTGAAAGTTTCTCTCGCGATAGACAACTTCGAAAATGCGACGAAACAGTCGATAGTTTTCTTGAGAGAGTTGATATACGCTGGAAAGATCGAAAAACTCTACGTAGGAGTGAAAGATGAGAGGAAGGCTCTGAGGAACTCCAAACTTCTCGAATTCTTTCAAGAGTTCGAGTTCGAAAACGCTAAAGGACTAAAGTTAGATTCTGACGAAATCACGCTGTTTCCCCTCCTCCTCGTAATTCTGATAGCATTTGGAATAACGGTCGCATACAGACTCGGCGTCGAGCACGCTCCAGTTTACGCGTTTTTCATCCTCATTTATTTCCTGAGGAGCAGTTTGTTCAGAGAGATAAGGAAGTGAACCTCCCGCCAAGTGAAGCGAAGCGGGAGGTGATACGAGTGGTTTCGATAGAAATTTTGCACGCTTTGGTGAGAGTTTCATGCGAGTGCGAGGACGTGAAGCTATGCGAAGTCTTTGACTTGCTTTTCGAAGTCTTCGGACAAGACTTTACTTCAGAAGTCGTGATATTTGAAGCGGACGAACCAATTCTTGCTATTCCGAGCGTTGGCTTCGAAGAAGGCTTAATAATCGACTTTTTAGTTTGCGCCAAACACGTGGAAAAGTTCGTGGAGTACTTGGAACCGAAAGTTCGAAAACTCGAAGAGCTACTAAAGAAGAGCGGTAAAGGTCAAATCGCCGAAATAAAGACGTTCGAGAGCTTACTGAAAAAGACGGAGCGAAGGCGCATCTAACTCTCTTTTTGGAGTGGTCGAAATGGACGAAAAGAGAAGGAGGCGCATTAGAGAGGCGATGGAGACCGTGCTCAAGGCTTTCGAAAGCGATCCAGAAAAAGTGGCTTTAGCCGTGTTCAGAGGTAGAGGAAAACCGTCGGACAACTGGAGCTTCTTCAACCGCCTAATAATGTTCATGAACGACACGAACGACGCGAGAGGTTTCCGGCAGTGGGAAAAAGTCGGCAGGAGGGTGAAGAAAGGCGCTAAAGCCTTTTACATTCTCGCTCCTATCAAGAAGACGGTTCCAGTCGTAGTCAAGAGAGAAGAGGTCGTAGAGGGAGGGGTCGTCGAAGTAGAAGAAACGATATTCGTGGACAAGCTCGTGAGTTTTAAGCCCGTTCCCGTGTTTAGGTACGAGGACACCGAGGGTGATCCACTACCAGAAGACGAATTCGATTTCGAGGTGCCGTGCGAATTCAAGTCGATCGTCGAAGAGTTGGGTTTAAACGTGAAGACCGAATCTTTTAAGAACTTTTACGGGTCCTACAGCCCTAAAACCAGGACTATTCGTCTCGCTTCGCCCGAGCTTATAGTTTTTCTGCACGAGCTTTGCCATGCTGTTGACGACGAACTACACGGCTTGACGCCTAAGCAGGACCCGTTGCAGGAGGTCGTCGCTGAATTTTCTGCTGCGGTCATAGCGACGCTTTTAGGCTATAAAGTCCCCGTCGGCAACGTCAAAGAATACGTCGAACACTACAGCTTCACAGAGCTCTTCAAAGCTTTTTCGAGAGTCGAAAGGGTCGTGAGCTTCGTAATCGAGAGAACCAAAACCTCGAATTGCCGTCAACCCAGCACGTGAACTTTTCTACTTCTTCCTTTTTTATTGGCGATCTTCTCTCCTCGACGTGTTAATATCTCGTTTTTCCAGTCTCGTTCCCCAACGACGAGACGTTTTCGAAAAAGAGGTGATTTAAGTGGGGTTCGTAGTGTGTGAAGTTTGTGGAAACGTCGGTTGCTTCGAAATTCTCGAAGCGGAGTACTCGGAGAGGAGAGCCGTTGAAAAAATGCAGTGTTGCAAGTGCGGAGCCGTCGTCGTAGTCGAGCTGTGGTGAGAAAGATGGAGAAGAAGTTCAAAATGATCGTGACGAGAATAAGTAACGCAGAATTCAGCGTCCTCAGTCTGGACTCGACTTCGGGGAAACCGAAGCAATACGCGGTGAAGTGGAACGGATACAGGTGGATTTGTTCTTGTCCCGACTTCGCAAGGCACGTTGAAGAGATCGACTACGTTTGCAAGCACGTAGAAGCGATGTTCAAGGCCGTGAGACTCGTTATGGGGACGGAGATTGAGATAGTCAGGAACTACAACGGAAAAAGCAAAGCTTCGCGACAATCGGTTTAACCCCATAACTCGACACTCTCCACACACTCAATTTTTTCTGTGCTCCTCGCCTCCTCAACACCGCTCCGCTCACTCGCTCGCTCGCCTTTAGCGTCCCGGCATATTGGCTTTTCGCCCCTCCGCTTCGCTACGGGGACGCTCGTCGGAGTCGCAAAGAAAGACGACCATCCCGCAGGGCACGTCCCCCACCCACCGCCCGTTATTCTGCGACTCCTCCTCGCTCGAAAAGCACATAAGCCGGGCACGCTCGCTCGTTCGCTCCGCTTTCAGGCACTTTCCTCGGCGACCACCTCCTTCAAAAACCTCAAACAAAAAGGAGGTGGTGTTAGTGCTCGGTAGCGTCGAGTTCTCCGTCGAATACATACGCCTATACAACCTGCTGAGCAGGTGTAGAAGTTGCAGATCTCACAGAAAGCTTTCGCGAGCCGGAGTCAGGAAGGAGATAAGGATAGTCGAGAGGAACGGCAGGGTGATCGCCGTGATCAGGAAGTATCGCGTCGGGGAAGCTAAGCCCTGCATCTCTGCCTGCAAACGCTTCACACCAGAGGAAAAGCAGATGTTCGACGTGCTCAGGTTCGAAGAGCTGAAAGACGCTTACGAACCTTCGCAGATAGACTACGGCGAAGACAATCAGAGAGAGAACGCTTGTGTTGTGGTCGACGAAGAAGGGGTTTGGGTTAAAGTCGTTTTGTCGAGTCTCGTTTAAGATGAAGTTTTTTTAAACTTTATCTGATAAACATTCTTTCTCATAATAATTTCTATTTCTCTTGAAGTAATATAAAATAAATCATTTCGATTAAACGGATCTCTGAAAGCCACAAGAACTGGGCTCCCCTCATATACATTCCAGACAATATACAGCCAGTATTTGCTACCCATTTTCTTTCCGAATTCGTATTCCTCTTCGGACATTGTAAACCAATCCCCTCCCTTTCCGTGTCCTTTTACCTCTATATATCTCTCCTGTTCCCTAAATCCTTCAGGTTTATCAGCTTCCTCCTCTTTAAAAGAATAGAGGTCGTATTTTCTTGTCGTCTGTCTTAGGTCTACCTGATACCCTCTCGACTTCTCGTACTCCTCGGCAAATTTTTCGGCGGATATTCCTACGCCTGACGAATACTCCTTCGATGAAGACATAGTTTCTTCGCTAATCTTGAGAATCTTGCAGAGAACTTGAACATTCACATCCTTGATTTCGACATTCCAGCCGTAGTCCCTGTATGGCATTATCAATGGATTCAGAACTTCAGTCAATCTGTTTTTCACAGCATAAATGCTCGGCATTAGCGTCTCTCTTGTGTAAACCTCATCAGGAACTACTGCTCGTTTAGACACCTCTACAAGATATTGCAAAGCTTTTGCACCCAAAAGCAACTGGTTGTCTGAGAACACGAGTGGAATTCTCAGCTTGTGGTTTCCTAAATCGACCTCCGCTATAGCAACGTAATCAACACCGTCTTTTTCTCCGACGACAAGCAGATATTCTGGAAATGTCTCTCCCTCCTTCTTAAGTCTGTTTAAGTGTAACCACAGTTTTTGACTCGTAGAGAGGTCAATTCCGAGAACATTAGATATTGCTTCCCTCAGTGTCTCCTCGTTTTTAACCATTGGAACAATTCCGAGTCTATCGCTTAGAGTCTTGATGCTCTGAGCATTCTCTACTGGATAAACCCTTTTGGAGCTTAATTCGTATCTTAGCTGTTTTATGTGGTGAATTATTGCTTCAACAAATTCGTCAAGCTCACCTTCAAGCTGAGCTCTTATCAAATGATGTTCCGTGATTCTTCTGACCTTATTCTTGTATTTTACAGAACTCGGCAGTATTGACGTGTCTATCATATCCTCAACGCTTTCAATAACTCTCGAAGTGGCATACTGTATGTCCTCCCCAATCGTGTTCTTGACATCGCTCAAAGCATCTCTTATGCTAAGCATTTTCTCGTAGAGGATTTTTGCCAACTCGATATCCGACCTCGTCCCGAGAAAGAGGTTGTAAATCATGACATCTCTCTTCTGACCCATCCTCCATACTCTGCCCATCCTCTGCTCCAGCTTGATAGGTGTCCAAGGAGGCTCATAGTTTACGACGACATTCGCTTCCTGCAAGTTCAGACCTTCCGAGGCAACGTCTGTTGCGATCAGAACATCCTTATTTTCGAGGAAATCTTTGAACTTCTCGCTCAGTTGTTCTTCGCTCAGACCTCCGTAGGCGGTTACTATTCTGAATTCTCCACTTAGCTTCTCCGCAAGATAGTCAAGGGTATCTTTGTATTCTGTGAACACTATTACCTTCTCTCCTCTTCCTATGTGGTAATTCAGAATGTCCTTTAGAGCTTCGAGCTTGGAATCTCTCTCACTTTCAATCTTCTTTGCCATTTCAATGAACTCTGCCAGCCTCGAAATCTCCCCCGGTGAGAGAGTATCTTTGTATCTCTCGAAAACGGCATCGTAGACCACATCCACCTCCTCAGCATCCATGTTTTCGAGAGCCTCACCCAGATCCTCGAAGGACTCTCCGAGTAACTTTTCAGCAACGGTCTCCTTTACGTTGGCAGAATCGCTTTTTGGCTGGATAATTCTTTCAAGAGTTTTTATGGCTGCTCTTGGACTTGAAGATACTCTTTTTCTCAAAAGAGCTACGAGAAGTCCAACTGGAGAATTGTCACCTCTGCTCCTTAGCACGCTTGCGAGAAAATCAGCTATGTCGTTTCCGAACTGCTTTTCTGTGCTGCTTGCCTCGGTTACGACTGCTAAAACCTTACATCTCGGAAAGATGTTTCTCCCTTCAACTTCGTTTACGAGTTTCTTCGTTCTTCTGTGTATTAGTGAGTTATGGGTTTTCCTGAAGAAGCTTGGGGAGTTAAATCGTTCATCGTTTGGATCTATGGAATCATCCAGATGCGCGAGGAGTCTTAAGTATCTTCGTGTATCTCCCCTGTGTGGCGTTGCTGAGAGGAATATCAGGTTGTCGGTCTTAAGCCAGCTTATTAGAGCGTCTCTCTGACTGTCGCTCCCGAGGTTGTGAGCTTCGTCAACTATGACCGCGTCCCACTCCACTCTTGAAATGAATACACGGTTTTTATCGCTTTTTGCAGTGTCGATGGAAACGTAATATATTCCTTTGCTTGCGTCTTCATTATTATTGCATAAGAGTGGTATGTTCTTGCTGTTAAGCTCGTGAATATCAACTTCGGGGAAAAACTTTTTCAGCTCACCTTTCCATTGCTTTTTCAGTGATTTTGGCAGGAGCAGAAGGAATCTTTTTGCCCCTCTTTTTTGCAAGAGTTTGATCGTGAGAATCGCTTCAATGGTTTTACCGAGTCCGATTTCATCGCCAATGATTACTCTCAACCTTTCAGGCAGAGAAAGTCTCCACAAGAGGAGTTGCTGGTGAATATAGGGTTTGAAGTCGCCGTAATAATTTTGAGCGGAATAGATAAAAAATGATGGATCGTTCTCGATAAGTTCAGCGGTAAACCTGGCGAGTAAATTTTTCGCAGATATCATAGCTTTCACCTTATATTATATAATGTCAGAAAGGCTCTCGCTATTCTATCTTGCTCATACCTGTCTTTTGCATTCGTAAAGTGGTGGTTCCAGAAAATCAGCTCGTGCATGTGTAATCTGAATAGTGTTTCTGTGATCTTTCCGTTTAGTCTCTTTCTATCCTCTTTTTTCAGAACTCTGAGCAGGAATGCGTAAATCATTGCGAGCTCGAAAAACATGTCCTGTTCTGTCGCGTAGATTTCCACGACGCTTTTTTTGTCGCCTTTGAACTCTTTCAAATCGAACTTGTAAAATCCTGTGCCTTTGAGAAATTCCTCGAAGAGTTCTTTGTCTATGCCGATTCTCGCTGTCGGAAGCGATTTCTCAGACCCTCTGAACTCTGCTACGTATCTCTTCTTTTCGCGACGTATAGTTACGAACCTCATAAATACCCTCTGCCGTTTCTGAACACTCGCTGGTACGTTCTCCTCTGGGGTTAATACTGTATCGGCGGAATTCATTGCGTCTCACTCCTCAGCGTAAATTTGACCTTCTTATTGAGACTTTCCAGCTTTCTGATCGTCAACTCATCGAGCACAGCGTTTTCGAACTCAATCCAGTATTTTCCAACGATTTCCCTCTCCTCACCGTACATCGCAAGCTCGATTGAGGCTTCAATGCCAACATCGAGTTCCATGTTCCTGACGTTAAGCTCCATCTCTCCACCCGCGTATCTAACTTTCACTCTTCCTGAGACTCTGCCGTTAACCCTGTCCCTGCCGAGAGCGAGTATCGAGTTCTTTATCTCTTCAAGAACGTCGAAATCTTCGATATCGTCTATTCTGACGAGGTTGTAACCGACGTGTTCCAAACTTATTACATCCGTTGTGAACACCCTTTCCTTCTCCCTGATTGAAACGACGAGAGTCTCTTTTTTCTCGAGCTCTTGTTCTCCGATTGCAATTATTTCTGCCAAGTATTCATCTCTCTTACTTTCTGGATCTACTTCAAACTCGAACCTGTAAGCTTTGCCTTTTTCAGTCTGAACGAGTTCCATGTCCTCCTCTAAGATCACATTTCCAGTCCTCTTGTTCTTTATGACAACCTTTACCCCGTCGATGTTAAGATTGATTGGTCTCGCCTGTATCGTAAACCTTGCGACCTCTCCTTCGTTGATCGCTACGGCTTTTGACGGATATATTTCCACGAGCAGATCGTAGTCGATTTTCTCGACTTTTCTGACTATTACTCCGGAGAGGAAGATCTCTTCCCAGTCGGGCATCGTTTCGAGTTGCTCGAGCGTGTAGCACTCGCCTCCGAGCTCAGGGTAGACGACGTAGTAAATTCTTTCAACGTGTGTCGGAAGCACCCTCTCTGTCTGTCTGCTCTTTAGTATGTTGAACTGATCCCTTATCGCCCTAATCTTCGAAACAACGCCGTCGGTATCCTTTATTTCAGACGGGATGACACCTTCGGTATCCTTCGCTACGGGCACCTGGTGATGGACGGGCTTGAAATATACTTCGGTTTCTTCTCCTTTCGTCCTCACGAGTCCTATCCTCAGAAGTCTGACACCCTTTGCTATGGTGTCTTTGATTACCTTTTCCTTAGTCATCGGAAATCTCGGGTTCTGGAGGAACCAGCTTACGATCTGACCGACGGTTCTCATCTTCTCATCCGTTTCGAGATCGATTCCCATTTCGGTCTGTATCAGCGTAACGAAGTAATCGAAGTCCATTTCTTCGACGATCTTTTGGAGCGTTCTCAGAGTTTCGTGGACATTGAATGCAAGATTGAATCCCGGGTTGACTATTTTCTCGCAGGTTATCCCTTCCGCGTTTGTAGGGTTGAAAAAGACGTAGGAGAACACTCTCGGAATGTTTTCTGCAAGTTTTTGGGTGTATGCGCGTCTCTCTCTTTCGACTATCGACTTTTGAGCTTCAACAGCCTCGGCACCGTAGTCGCCGTAGTAAATAGTTATTTCCTCGAGCACTTCATCTACGGCCAGCAAGACGGATGCGTGCATCATCAGTTCCTTGTAGGCTTTAACGTCCGGATCGCTTGGCGAGTAGTTTTGCGAACCCACGGGAGACAGCACGGCTATCGTATTCCTGTAACTCCTCTGTTTACCTTCCTCGACGTAATCGAATATGTTTTCAACTTCGCTGACGAGATCCGGCCTTAAAAGGATCGCAAGCTTTAACCTTGGCGAATCTTCTGGATATTTCCCGTAGTCGTCTATTATGTGGAATTCTTCGAAGTAATGTTCTACCTTTGCAGTCTTGGGTTTCCGTCCTTTTTTCGTGGTAGCCATTCCCTTCGCGAACCTTTCGAGATTTCCTTCAAGAGCGTAGTTTACAAATTCTTTGATTTTTTCGTAAATTCTCGGATCCTCGTCTCTGAAGATTCTCTCAGCCTTTCTCTGGATGTATTCCTTGATGTTCGGAAGTCTCCAGAACCAGAACTTATCATCTTTTTCGTTGAGGTGCGTTACATCGGGGCTTGAGAGAATGTAGTTGATTGCATTGTCTATATCCGGGACCTCAAGGTTGTTAGCCGAGAAAGTTGCGGGCTCGTAGGCCATTCTAACGATGTCCATTCTGCCGGGGAAGTGTTCTTGAGGCGCCGCGGAGTCGTAGTGGTAAGTTGCGATGAATATCGTTCTGAGGATGTATTTTGGAAGTTCACCGTATGGGGAGTCTGGGAAGCTCTCTACCTGCCTTACGTAGATCTGCTTGTATTCGCTCAATCCTCCGAGGAAAGCCCTGTCAAACCAGCTTAGGTTGATGTGCCAAGGCATGATTAAATCAGGGTCGTTATCGCTCGCGTGAATCTCCCTGAGAACTCTCATAGAAATCATCAGTGCATCTCTTGTCTTCTGCATTCCGGTTCTCAAAATTAGTTCCTGCAACAGCCTGACGTATTCCGGAGAGAAAGGATAGTGCGCTTCAACTTCCTTAACGTATTCCTTAGAGCCGAAGTAGTTGAGATAGTTCTCTACCTTGTCTTTTATTTTCTGAATTGCTTTCTCCTTGACCTTTTCCGGAATCTCTTCGAAGAGTCTCTTTCTTAGAACGTTGACTATATCGTATTCTCCACTCCTGAGGGGCTCGATAAGAACAGCGTTCTCTTTTAGCGCGTCCCAGAGGGACTGGATTACCTCCTCACCTTCATACCTCCAGTCTGCTCTTCCTTCAGCATCTACTGGAAGCGTTATGACGGCGACGCACCTTGAGGACTTAATAGCCTGAATGAAATACTCGATAAAGTTTACAACGGCTCTGGCGTATTCCCTGTATTCTCCTCCGACAAGGTTCATCAGATAGTCTGAGAGCTCGTCGAAGACTATGAGCGCTCTCGCTCCGGAAAGCATCCTCTCGATCACGTCCTGCTGTGGAGCCGAAATTTTCTCGTCAAAGTTCTTGAACTCGTAATATTTGCCGAGCTTGTGGGCGAGATATCCCCAAACAGTTCTGAAGGTGTACGATCCAGCGTTAACGGGGTTCAGAGGTGAGCCGGAATACTTGGAGGAGTCTCCCGAGAAGGTTACGATTTCTGCGCTTATCTTCTTGATTCTGTCTGCCAAATGTTCAAGTCTCGAGATTGTGCTTGCGTCAAGCCCTCTAACGACTTCTGGATCGGTAAGGATATCCGGATTTCTGAAAGCGTGGATTAAAGCGAGCAGCGTGTGGGTTTTACCACCACCGTAAAAGCTGTAAAGCACGAAAACCTTGTTCTGCTTCCCCTCAAATCCTTCGACGACTCTCTCGAAGAGTTCGAGCATGTTTTCGGTTATAAACGTCCTCTTGAAGAACTCTCTGGGATTCGAGAGAATTTCTGTGTTTACGTCGTCTGCTTTTCCACCTTCGAGCACGTCGAGTATCTTCCCAAGCTTAGGAGCAGGATCGATCCCCTCAAAAACCTCCTTTCTGACGGGTAACTCCTTAACGCCCATTATACCACCTCACGCTAAACCTTCAACGGCCTGAAGGAACCTTTTAGCGAGCTTCACCTCGACTCCGTTCTTCATCTTCGCGACGATTCTGATGAGCTTGACGGCTTCTTCGACATACTCGGGGTAACTGCTCCTGAGCTCATCGTATTCGAGCCTGATCCTCTCGTTGTCGAAAGCGGAGGCGTAGTAGAGCAGGAGGTGATACGCGTCAATCGGATTTCTTAGCCTTTTGATTTTCGAGTCGGGAGAAATTCCTCTCGCGAGAAGGAAGCTCTTTATCTTAACTGGCTCTTCGCTCTTCAGTTCGGCGAGTCTTACGGTTTTGGATGACGCCACCTGCGAACCCTCCTCTTCGATCTCCTCCTCTTCGGTTTCGTTTCTTTCTCCGGCTTCAATAACGAGTTCTCTTGCGGAGTTTATGTCGAGTTTAGATGCTCTGCAAAGCGTGATGACGTCGTCAGTGGTGAAGGGATTCGTTCCTCCTTTGCCACCAAACGCAACTTTTGCGAGAAGGTAGAACAGCGTGTAGGGGTTTCTAATTGGTTCACTTAGCCCTGAGGCTCCGGCGTAAACTTCCGCAAGCACGGAACCTACGGTTGGATAAACGTAATCCTCGAGAACCTCTATCATGCTCAGCTCTCCTGCTGGCGTGAGAATCCGGGAGTATTTGGTCACTTCCTTAATTG
>CAYXDX010000047.1:0-12323 GCA_964463865.1 uncultured archaeon
GTAAAAGATTTAATTAGTCTGGAGAAAAACTCCGAGCAGTATGTTTACCGTGAGAATTGAAGAAGTGATAGAGCACAACGAACGATACTCGACGGTTATTTTCGACAGGTCTTTCAGAGCCTACCCGGGACAGTTCATAATGCTGAACGTTTTCGGATACGAAGAGATCCCCTTGAGCCTCTCGTCTGAAAACTCCGTTACTGTCAAAGCGGTCGGAGATACCACGAGATACCTCGTTAAAATAAAGCCGGGAACGATGGTTGGCGTCAAAGGACCGATGGGGAACCCGTTCTCTCCGACGAAAGGCAGAGCTTTGCTAATAGCC
Source organism: uncultured archaeon (assembly GCA_964463865.1). Lineage (GTDB taxonomy): Archaea > Halobacteriota > Archaeoglobi > Archaeoglobales > Archaeoglobaceae > Ferroglobus. The sequence goes on from CAYXDX010000047.1 coordinate 326, forward strand.
GCTGGCATCGGAGCTGCTCCGCTGTCTTTCCTCTATCGGTTTCTTCAAAACTACACCGACGACATCGAAGTATTATACGCAGCAAGAAGCTCCGACGACCTGATATTCCTTGACACGTTCGAAAACTGCAAAGTAGCCACCGAAGACGGGAGCTTCGGTGAAAAGGGAACTATTTTCGACCTCGTTTACTCTGAAGACCTCGACAGATACGACAAAATATACGCCTGCGGACCTGAAGTCGTTTTAAGAGGTCTGCACGCTTATTTTAGAGAGCTCGGGGTAGAGAACAAAGCCGAGATGTCGCTCGAGAGATACATGAAGTGCGGAATCGGCGTTTGCGGAAGTTGTGTAATGGGCAACGGAGTGCGAGTTTGCGTTGAGGGTCCAGTTTTCAGGTGCAGCGAGATAGTATGGTAGCTTACAAACACCTGTTCACGAGTTCGATTAAATCGACGACTCTAAGCTTGGACCCCGACTCCTCAGCGGCCTGATTCAGGTGGAGCTTGCAGAAAGGACAGCAAGACACTATTACCTCAGCTCCCGTTTTTTCGGCTTCTTTTATCCTTTTAATCCCGACTCTCATAGCGAGGTCTTTGAACTGCGACTTCACTCCGCCGCCAGCACCACAACAAAAAGAGTTTTCCCTGCTGTTCTCCATTTCGATTATTTCCACTCCGAGAGATTCCAAAACTTTTCTTGGCTCTTCGTAGACGCCCATGTGTCTTCCGAGGTGGCAAGGATCGTGATACGTGGCTCTCAGGCTTAGCCTTTCTTTGAACTCTACCTCACCATTGCTGAGCAGTTCGTAAACGAGCTGAGAGACGTGTATGACGTCGAAGTCCCACTCGTATCCGAGCTCTCTTGCAATTCTTGGATAATCTTTTGCTATCGTCCTGAAACATCCAGCGCAGGTCGTGATTATTTTTTTAACCCCTCTCCTCTTCCACTCTTCGTAGTTCATCTTGAAGAGTTCGACTGCTATGTCTTTTTGTCCCGTCCTGAAGAAAGGAGATCCGCAGCAAACTTCCTCGTTTTTCGCGTAAGCAAAACCTATGCCAGCTTTTTTCAAAAACTCGACGGTATTTTTAGCGAGTTCCTGCATTCTGTAACTTGCCGTGCACCCCGCAAAGTACAGCACCTCGCCCTCTTCGTCAACGTCGGCGTTAAGCCAATCGCTCCTTTTTTCTCTCGGCTCTCCGTAAGGGTTGTAAGTTCGCCCCGCAGCTTCCTTCAACCTTCTGTGAATCGGCAGGGTTCTTCCTTCCTCGGCGAAGCTTTCCCTTGCCCTCTCCCACACATCAACAAGAGGAATCGAAGTCTGGCAAACGACTTCGCAGGCACCACACGTCGTGCACTTGAAGAAGTCCTCGACAATCTCGTCGTCTAATTCCCTTACCTCTCCTCTGATCAATCCTCTGATCAGGTAGATTCTCCCCCTCGGCGATGCGCTCTCCCACTGCTCCTCGTTAAACGTTGGACAGACCCTACAGTAGTTGCACTGAGCACACACGAACGCCTCGTCCTCAACAAACTTTTCGAACTTCATACGATCATCACCGCGTTTGCGATTCTCGTGATGTGCGTCAGAACCGTCGGAAACACCTTGCCCGGGTTGAGAATGTTGTGCGGATCGACGATCTTCTTAAACCTGAGGAGTTCATCATAATTCTCGAAGTACTTCTTGGCTTTGTGCGAGAGAAACATTCCGACCGAGTAAGGTTTCCCACCCATTTTCTCAGCTTTTCTCAAAACCTTAACGCTCTTTCTCCATGCGAGCGAGTAGCCGAAACGTCTTTCGTCGTCGAAAAAGAACGATAAAACGACCGCTCCCCTGTTCGTAAACCAGACCTCGTAAGGTATCTCTTCTCTTTCGAGCCAGAAAACGAAGTCCACTGCCGTGGAATACGGAACTATTACCTCGGAAGCTATTATGCTCGGACCCTTCCTCTTGACTCTGAGAGGGTAAAACCTGCTCTCCCAGAGCTTTCTACCAAACTCGTTTTCAGAAGCGTTGGGATCCTCGTATTCGACGACGCAAGCTCCGTATTCGGAAAGTTCAGGATTTTCAAGCTCTTTTTTCAGCTTCATGTATTCGAAGCCGTAAATGACGACGCTCGTAATGTTTTCCGGCCTGTTTCTCCCAACGCCTATCATGAAGCCTATGTCCGTGTTCATACCGTAAACTCTGTGCTCGACGTAATCTTTCAGCTTAACCCAAGCTTTTGCGATCAATCCGGTCGTTCCGCAAAGTCCAGCGTAGAAAATCGCGTTCGCCGTTTCTCTGACGCCCCTGAAGTCTATTACCCTCAGCTTTTCTACGTTGTCGGCTATACTACCGTATTTCAAGCTCCCCACACCGAAACCGCCAGAGGCTATCCAGCCCCCGACGGTGGAGCTGGGAGCGCTCGTCGGATAAACGCGGAGCATTAAACCTTTTTTCTCGGCCTCCTTCTCTATATCCCACCACACCGCACCCGGTTCCGCAACAACGAGCTTTTCGTCCTCAAGAATTTCGAACTTATTCATCCTGCTGAAGTCAATGATGATGCCGCCCTTATACGGAACCGCTCCACCGTAACCGGAGGTGCCAGCACCCCTCGGAGTTATCGGAATTCTATTCTCTTTGGCGTATTCGAAAACCTCCAAAAGATCCTCCTCGTTTCTCGGCTGAACGACCATTTCCGCTTCCTTAAGCAACTTTTTAAATATCCATGGGGGCGAAGTTATGTCGTGAGAATACAAGTATAGCCTAACGGGATGCGTGGTGTGGGGGACTTTAAGCATAAAGCATGATAACGGCGCCGAATATATAAAATATTTGTTCTCGGTTGTGTTAAATCGTTTAAAACTCCCAAAATTTTTGAAGAGCTTCTGCAAAATAGTTAAATACAACATAGCCGAAGAGCCGACAAATGTATGAAAAAGTTCGACGTCGTGATAATTGGAGCCGGTCCGGGTGGGCTTTTTGCAGCTTATAAGTTAGCTGGAAAGCTCAGCGTAGCTGTTTTCGAGCTCGGAAGGAACATAGAAAACAGAAAGTGTCCGAGCAATCTGGCTGAAAGTTTCTGTTTGAAGTGCAATCCGTGCAACATAACCTACGGGGTCGGCGGAGCTGGTGGACTTTCCGACGGAAAACTGAACTACGTGAATCCAAATTATCCGTCAAGCTTCACCGTCGGCGGAGACTTCTTGGGACTGGTGGACGAAAGAGAGTTAATAAAAAAGATGGAGGAAGTCGACAGGATATTCCTCGAGGCAGGAGCTCCCGAAGAACTTTACGGCACGGACGAAGAGAAGATCAGAGAGCTCATGAGAAAGGCCAACTCTGCTGGAATAGAATTCGTTCCGTTAAGACAGAGACACGTTGGAAGTGACGAGCTTCCGAAGGTGATAAAAAACATCGAAGACCAGCTGAAGAGAAGCGGAGTGGAGATTTACACGAACACGACCGTTGTGGACATAGATCCTAAAAAAAGAGTAATAACGACGGATAAAGGGGATAAATACTCATACGACTTCCTGATAATCGGAGTCGGCAGGGGAGGAGCGAGCTACTTGGAAGAGTGGACTAAGAAATATGGCTTCGAGATCGCCAAGGACGAGAAGGCCATAGACGTCGGCGTTAGAGTGGAAGTGCCGGCAAGCATAATGGACGAGATAACCTCGATAATCTACGACCCGAAGCTGAGAGTCGTGACGAAGAAGCACGACGACTACATGAGGACTTTCTGCACGTGTCCGAAGGGCTGGGTTATAAGAGAGGACTACGGAGAGTTTTGTCTCGTCAACGGACACAGCAAAGCCAACGAAAAGACGAACAATACTAACTTCGCTCTGCTCGGACATTACCGCTTCACCGAACCGTTCGAGTTTCCGAACGACTGGGGGAGGGATCTGGCCAAGATAACGACGAAGCTCGGCGGTGGAAATCCGATAGTGCAAAGACTGAAAGATCTGAGGCTGGGAAGAAGAAGCACCGAGACGAGGATAAAGAATAACAGACTTGTGCAGCCGACGTTGAAAACAGCTGTGCCGGGAGACATAAGCCTGGCTTATCCTGGCAGAGTTGTTGACGACATAATTGACGCTCTGGAGCAACTTGACAAAGTTATTCCAGGAGTTGCAGACGATTCCACTCTGCTTTACGCTCCAGAGATAAAGTTTTACTCGCTGAAGCTTAAAGTGAATTCCGAGATGGAAACGAACATAGAAGGTGTTTACGCGATAGGAGACGGGGCTGGGATAAGCAGAGGAATCGTTGGAGCGGCTGTGACTGGACTAATCGCTGCCGAAAGCATACTGAAAAGGGTGGGAGAATGATCACGGAAAAAGTTAAAAAGATTGTGGAAAGTTACGACGGCGTAGCTATTGGAATCTTCGGCTCCCACTCAGCGAAGGAAATAGGGATGGCGGCCAAATCCTTTGGATTTAAAACGGTCGTGGTCGTTCAGAAGGGAAGAGACAAGTTATACACGAAGTACAACCGACATTTGTATGATGAGGTGATAGTTCTCGACAGATTTAAAGACATGCTAAACAAGGAAGTTCAGGAAAAGCTCGTGGAGGAGAACGTTATTTTCATTCCAAACAGGAGCTTCGCCGTCTACGTAGGCTACGACGGAATAGAGAACGAATTCGAGGTGCCGATTTACGGAAACAGGTATTTGCTGAGAGCTGAGGAAAGGGACAATCCGAAGGGGCAGTATTACCTGCTGGAGAAGGCCGGGATAAGGTATCCGAAGAAGTTCGATTCGCCGGAGGAAATTGACAGGCTCGTTGTCGTTAAAGTTCAGCAGGCGAAAAATCCGCTCGAGAGGGCTTTCTTCTACGCATCTTCGCCCGAAGATTATTACAGGCAAGCTGAAGAATTGATTAAAGCTGGAGTCATAAACGAAGAAGGTTTGAAGAAAGCGAGGATAGAGGAATACGTCCTCGGAGCTCGCTTCAACGCTAACTTCCACAGCTACGCTTTAAAGGACGTTTTCGGAGACTTCGATTTCGTTGGCTTTTCTGACAGAAGACAGGTGAACTTGCAGGGATTTCTTAACTTACCGGCTAAGGATCAGCTCAAAATCAACGTTCCGGTGAAGAACGAAGAAATAGGACACTTCGGCGTGACGATGAGAGAAAGCAAGCAGGAAATGGTTTACGAAGCGGGTGAGAGGTTCATAAGAGCCTGCGAGAAGGAGTATCCTCCGGGAATCATCGGGCTCTTCGGGTTGCAAGGGGCCGTGGCTTATTCTCCCGAAGACGACACGAAGCTTGAGTTCGTTGTTTTCGATGTCTCCTTGAGAGTTCCAGGCGATCCAGCTATTGGCCCGACCTCGCCGGAAATGAGGAATCTCTCGCTTAAGCACGGAGTGAGAATTGAAGACCCCCTCGACCTGACGATGATGGAGATAAAGAAGGCATGGCAGCTGGGAAGGTTGAGCGAAGTGGTCACCTGAACTTTCTCAAAGCGTAAACAGTAATGAGAACTCCGGCAAAGATTAAAATCAGGCCGAGGTAAAAGTGAAAATCTAAGTTTGCCGCAATTTTTTCGGCAATCTGGGGCACAGCTTTTTTTGAAATTTCAACCTCCGGAGCCGGTGTTTTCGTTACTGCTGGTAAAGGAGTTGGAGCTTTTGCTGGAGTTGGTACTGGCGTCGGAGCTGGAACTTTCTTAGCCGTTAACTCGGCTACCTTGTAAGCCTTGAACCTGAATAGCTCGAAGATTCCGAGGACCATAGAGGTTGCTGCAGCCATAACTGAAAGTATCAGCTTCACGGACACTCTCTCCGGCTGCAGCAACTTTTTTCCTTCTGGCGTTAGCTCGTAGTATATCCACTTTCTCCCCTCATCAACCCTTTTCACGAGTCCGGCTTCAAGGAGCTTGTTGAGGTGCTCTTTTACAGTCGTCTTCGACAGGTTTAGTGCCTTCGAAAGCTCGCTCAGAGTCATCCTTCTTTCGTCGAGCTTCTTCAGAATCTCTATTCTCGTTTCCGAGGAGAGGAGGAAAAGAATTTTTCTGTCCACCGTTATCTTCACGTCCAAACTTTCTGCGGTCAAAATATAAAAGATTTGGAAACGTTAGTTTTTATAATTTTATCATTATTTTAACATTCAGAGAAATTATAAACGATGCCCGAATGTCGTTTCCGCTAAGTCACCGCCACGTTTATCTCATACGCGCTTCCGTTGTAGATCACGCATACGCCGTAATACTTGCTCAGCTTTCTCGATTCGTCTGGAGTGATCTTAATCATCGCACTTCCGCTAACCTCGGCTGACTTCAACGCTTTTCTCAGCACGGCGTAATTTTCGAGATCTTCTTCAGAGATCTGGACGCAGTCATTCGAGAGAGTAACTTTTCTGACGTGCAGAAACGCAGCCTGCTCGAACGTGAGAGCAAAGCCGAGGATTAGCACGAACGTCAAGATCGCCAGCGCGAACACGAAAGCGAACGAAAGAGAAAGCCTTAGAACTCTCCTTTCTTTTGTGATCGCTCTGTAGAGCAGAATTGCGATCAGCGAAAAGGTAGCTGATAGAAGTAGAAACGTGTAGAAACCTCTCAGTTCCTCGAGAGAGTTCAGTGCGACGAAACTCAGAAGTCCGGAAAGTATTCCGAGGAACACAAGCAGAAAGAAATTTTTCATAACGTCACCCCAATTTTCCTAACTCAACTCGAACTCTTTAACTTTTTCCCAGCTGTTCTCGTCGAAAACGATTATCTTGTCTCCCACGATGTAGAGGTAGTCGTCGATGTAGAGAGCTCTCACGGCAAAAGCATCGACAGCTTTCACGAGCTTTATTCCGTTTTCGTAGCTGAACACGTAGCCGTTCTTTCCGGCTGGCAAGAAGAAGATCTTGTGCTCGCTGTCGAGTAGGAAAGCGTGATGGTTGCTGAGGACTTCGCTCCAGCCTTCCTTCAGCAAGTATTTGTCTACCTCCACCGGATTTTCGGCGTTGCTTACGTCGAAAAGGGAAATTTTCACGTAGCTTCCTTCTCTTCCTATTCCGAGAATTAGGTGATCGGTTATCGGATGCAAGTACGACGAGAATCCGGGAATCTTCAGTTCCCCTTTTATTTCTGGTTTTGAGGGATCGCTTAAGTCTACTACGAAGAACGGATCCGTCTGGCGGAACGTGACTATGTAGCCTCTGTCAGCGATGAACCTCACTGCATAAATTCTTTCGGTCTTTCCGAATCCCTTTATCGATCCAACGATTTCCAGCTTTTCGTTAAGAACGTAGAGGTCGTTCTCGTCGCCAAAGGTCGTTGCGACTCTTAAGTAGCCTTCGTATTCGTCCATGGAAAATTGATTCAGCAACCTTCCCAGAACTTCGCCGACGGCAATCGGTTTCAGCTCAAGAGAGATCTTCACGATCTCCGTCTTTTCGAACTGCCTCTTTTTCTCCTCCCTGAATTTCTCAAGCCTGTTCCACATCTCCTTCTCGAACTTCAGCCTCTCGTCCCTGTCGAGAGAGTATATGTAGCTGTCTATTATCTGCTGAATCTCAACAAATTTAGCTCTGCTGCTTATGTCGTAACCCCTCAGCTTGTCAATTTTCTCCAGAACTTCTTTCGGAAATAGGTCGCTGTTAGCTTTCACGAACTCGAACATGACCTCAGCAGGATCCAGAACCTTCCGGTAGCTGAGGTAAATAGCGTTTTTCGACATGTAAACAACAGAACTGTAAGAGCCAAGGAAGGACGCTTTGTCCAAAACCTCTCCGCTCTTGGGGTCTATCTTCAGGATCGTATAAGTTACTTCGGCTGGAACAGGCTCTACTGGATGGTATATGTCGACGCATCTAACCATGACCGGCTCGTTACCGATTCTTGCTACCTCTATCGGACAGGGCTTGTAAACGCTTACTGGAGTTCTCGTAACAACGTAAAGCTTGTCGTAGAGTCTCGCGGTTAAATAGTTATCATTCAGCTCCATCTTCCAGAGTTCCTTGCCGCTGTCTTTGTCAAAAGCCAGAATCCTGTCTCTCTTTAGAATTATCAGCGTGTTGTTCGCTAACAGCAATTCTCCGCCCTCTTTCAGCTCGAACTTCTCCTTCATTTCCTCGGGAGGGTAAGCCTTCACGACCTTCGTCACGCTTTTTACTTCCGGGAGAACTCGGAAGGGGATGTAGTAGCTGAGCCGGGAGATGTAGATGTTCTCGCCATCAGTTTTCACGATGTCCGGCTCGTCTATGCCTTTAACCTGAACGTTCGTCGTCGAATATCTTACGTCATAAGCGGCTTTTTCGGGAGAAGGAGTGGCTGTGGGAACTGGCATGGGTGTCGGAACTGGAGTCGGCACTCTCAGAACTCCTATAGCGATTCCTCTTACCTCGGGAAAAAAGAAGGGTGCGTAGCTTCTACTTCCTGCTTTGAGCAGGTAGGACTTCATCTCTTCTTCCGAGCTGAACTTTGCTATCTTCTTCTCTTCGACTCCCGTTTGTGTGCATCCCGCTAAAAGTACGATCAGCGCTATGATCAAAATTTTTCTCATAGTTACATCTTTCTTTATACCCTTACAAATACGTTTTTGATTCGTGAGGTTTTATCTTTTTTAGCAGTATTAAAACGTCACAATTTTTTGACCATCATGTTCGTGAACGGGGTGAGAGAACCTGAGGTCTAAGAAGGGTAGATGCAGAATTGCGGACGACTTCCTCTCTCTGGTTCCACTTTATCTTCCCGAACCTTTCTGCCGTCGAGGAAGGATACTCAGCGTTGAGGGGATTAAAAGAGGTTCGATCTCAGAGATTTTGACAGAGTGGTTTCGCAAAGTTCATCTTCTTGAAGATAGCTCTTGATCAAAATGATCCACCGCTACATAGATCCGGAGAAGATAAACGTCGAGGCCGAATGCTTGGAGATGAGCGAGCTGTTTTTGGGTGAGAAAGTTGAGGGAAGGGAAATAAAGGTCGTCGAGCTTGTTGAAGTCGGAGAGGGTGAGGGAATAGAAGTCGTTGGAGAGCTCGATGACGTCATGGGTATTCACGTTCTCGTTTCTGGAGTTAGCGACGATGCGGCTTCAGCAATAGAAAGTCTATTCGGAGAAGTGATAAACAGAATGAAGGGAGTCTCCTACTCTTTCAGAAAGGAGAGAGCTGTAATAAGGGTTTCCAAAGAGGTTGAAGAGAGGTTTTCCGCGGAGTGCGTGGCTAAGGTTATCTACGATGCCGTAAAGTCGATTCCGGCTGTGAAAAGCGTAAAGGTCAGAATCGTCTGCGACAAAAAAGAGTTTGAAAAGTTGAGAGAGAAGGCTGAGAAAGTTCACGAAGAGCGAGAAGATAGGCTTAAAGGTTTGAAGGAAGAAAGCGTGAGTAAATTTTACGGATGTAAATCGTGTCAGGTTTACCTGCCTAACCACGTTTGCGTAATCACTCCAGAAAGAGCCTCCCCCTGCGGAACGACCTACGTTGAGGCAAAAAACGCTGAAGAGCTGAAGCTTGTGGAGTATTACTTCCCAATTGAGCGAGGAGAGGTTTTGAACGAGAAGGAGGGAGAGTTCTCGGGAGTGAACGAGGCTGTGAGGGAGATAACGGAGGGAAAAGTCGAAAGGGTGAGGCTTCACAGAATTCTCAAGTCCCCTCCGCTGACCGGAAACTTTGCCGAAGCGATAGTTTTTTACATTCCCGAAAAGGACGGATTCGGGATAGTCGATAGAGATTACAAGAAAAAGACTCCGATAGGCTTGAGGTTTGACGAGATTGAGAGGCTCATAGTTGGAAGGCAGGTGGAAGGCTTTGCCGGGGTAAGCTTCGCCTACATAAAGTCCCCGAGCTTTCTGAAGGGGGAAGGAGGCTGGAAAAAAGTTGTCTGGGTATCTCCAAAAGTCTACGAAGTGGTTAAAAGATTGCTTCCGAGAGATGTCATCAGGAGTATTGAGGTGGGCTAAAGTTCGCTTTTCACATTCTTCCAGACTTCGTAGCAGCAATACTTGAACTTCTTTCCAGATCCGCAGAAGCACGGCTCGTATTTGTCCATTTTGAGATTCCCGTAGTTTATTTTGTAGAGCCTCAGCAGGTTTTCGGGATTGAAATGCTCCTAGGGGTCTTTCATCACGAGATCGAATTCAGCTTCCTCTATATCCTCTTCGCTCAGGAACTCGCACTTTTCAACGATCTTCATAGCCTCTTTTCTGAATTCCTCCCCAAGAGTGGCAATGTAGTATAGAAAGACGCAGATCTCTTTTTCATTTTCGAGCAGCCACTTCGCTATTCTTTCGGCTCTTTTTCTGTCAGCAACTATCAAAGCTTCGAAAGCAGCGAGCCTGACGAACTCGTCAGCATCGCTCTTCACGAGATCCTCAAGCTCCTCTTCGCAATTTTCGAAGCGGGCGAAAAGGTAAGGCAGGTCTTCTACAGTCCACTCTTCGAAGTCTCTTGTCGTTGCAAGTTTTACCAAAGCGTCGAAAGCCTCTCTGCTTCCGATTATCGAAAGTATGAACATCGAGTGGATGGAGAACCATCCGTCGCTGATCTCGTCGAGTTCGTCAGCGAGCCTGACAATTAGCTCCGGCGAATCTTTTGCTTTGACTATTCTCTCCACCAACTTTCTGCTAACGAGCAGTTTCCTCTTAGCCAGTTCCCTCAACAGTTCTTCGGTCTTCATGGGAACAGCGGCGGAAACGTTAAGCCTGCTTCTTCCTCCAAGCCGAACATAACGTTCATGTTCTGCACGGCTTGTCCGCTCGCTCCCTTTACGAGGTTGTCTATTGCCGAAATCACTACTACTCTGTCCTTTCCCTTGTGTATCGAGATGTCGCAGAAGTTACTTCCCCTCACGTAAATTAACTTGACGCTCTCCTGAAATCTTATGAATTTGCAGCCCTCGTAAAACTTTTCGTAGATCTTTTTGATTTCATCTTCCTCAAGATCTCCTCTCAGAAATACGTGAGCGTTTGTCAAAATACCCCTTGAGCCGGGAAATACTTGAGGCGTAAAGGAAATTCTGATGTCTTCCTGCAAGGCTTTCAGTTCCTGAAGCATTTCGTAATAGTGCCTATGTTCGGTGATCTTGTAGGGAACTATCGACTCGTGAAGGTTCGGATAGTGAGTAAACTCTGTCGGCGAAGCTCCCGCTCCGGTTATCCCGCTTTTTGAATCGAAAACGACTCTCTCTATCAGCTCTTTTTCTGCAAGAGGGGCGGCTGCTAAGATAGCTCCCGTCGGATAACATCCCGGATTTGCGACGAGTTCAGCTTTCTTTATCTCCTCTCTGTGAAGCTCCGTCAATCCGTAGACCGCTTCTCTGTAAGCCTCGTGCTTCTTTCCGTAAACCTCCTCGTAGACATCTTTTTTCAGCCTGTAGTCTGCCGAAAGGTCAACGACTCTTATTCCGACTTCCAAGAACTGGGGGACGTATTTCATAGCCTCTCCGTGAGGGACTGCTGTAAAAACCACGTCGCACTCCTCGAAGTTCCTGATTTCTGGCAAGACGAACTCGATGTCGTAGAACCCTTTCAGGTGAGGATGGACTTCGTGAATTTTCTTACCCTCGTCCTTCCGTGAGCTTACAGCCACAACTTCCGCTTCAGGATGCGTAGCGAGAATTCTCAAGAGTTCGCCACCAGTGTAGCCCGTTCCTCCGACTATTCCGACTTTTATCATTTAATAAACCCCCGCGCCTAAATTTCTAATTGCAAAAAGCAAAGTCACGTTAATATAATCTTTCTACTAAATCTTAACTTGTGAAGGACAAAGGTCAAGTTGGATTAGACTACATAACTGGTGTGTTAATCTTTCTGGGAATTGTCTATGTAGTGTTTTATCTCTCCATGAACCTGGTAGCACCGCTATCTAAGGAAAGGTTAGATGTGCAGTATTTATCGGAATCGATCTCTGAGTACTTGATTATTAATTTTACAGAAAAAAGTGCAATAAGAAGTTTCGGAACGGTGAATTTGACAGAGCTGGCGCAATACCTCTCTAACTCAGATCTTTCGGAGCTAACAGGAAACAGATACAACGTTAATGTAACTATCAGAGACATGAGCGGAAATGTCATCATGAG
>CAYXDX010000048.1:0-12314 GCA_964463865.1 uncultured archaeon
TCGATTTCTCCGCTGAGCGGAGAATACCTGTAGACTTTTCTTCCAGAAAAAGCTATTCCGAGCGGGTGAAACCTGCCGTCTCCGATGTAGAGGACCGCTTCGTAGTCCCCCCTCAGACTCGTGTAGTTGCAGCCCAGAACCTGACCTTCATAAGCTACACCTTCTCCTTTTTTGAGAAAAACCTCGTATCCTGCTTCTTCAAGCTTCTTTGCCACTTCCCTAAACTTCCAGGCGTAGCTGACGGTTCCAGCAAGAGCTATCCTTCTCTCTTTAACGACCGACTTCACAAGGTCTACGTCCACCTCGTAGTCGTAAAAGTAGGGTAGAAATATCACGTTGTCCAGCCTAACCATCGGCGTGTGTGCTACGTGGACTATGTAGTCCGCTACTTTCAGAAGGTTCAGGTCGATGTCACAGGATCCATACGAAGGAGATGCAGAGATCACAACCTCGTAGCCGCTTCTTTCGAGAAAAGACGCTATTTCGTCTGCCCAGTATTTTAAGCCATCCGGAAGCTGCAACCCGATTTTCCTGCCCTTAGGAATTTTGTTAAAAATTTGAGAAAAGTCGATTCTACTTAAGATAGTCGACGATTCTGACACCATCCCTGTCGACCTCGATTTTCACGAGGCTCTTTATGTTGTAACCCATTTTCCTCAGCTTTTCAGCTCCTTCGCCCTTCTCTATAATCGCAACGAAGTCCTTTACGATCGCTCCTGCTTGCTCCAGAGCTTTAAGGGTCGCCAGAGCCGTTCCTCCTGTCGAAATTACGTCGTCCACGACTATAACTCTGTCACCTTTTTCTATTCCGTTGATGTACAGCTTGCCCTTGGAATACCCCGTCTGCTGATCGACGACTATTTCGTTCGGAAAGCCGTAAGACCTCTTCCTCACGACCACTACAGGAATGCTCACTGCCAAGCTCAAAGCTATCGCCACTGGGATTCCCATAGCCTCTATCGTGACGATCTTATCGACGTCGAGGTCCGCGATCCTGATTATTCCAGAGACAGCCTCTCTAACTATGTCCGGTTCGAGCTCTGGAACTCCGTCGGTGAGAGGGTGAATAAAATAGGGGTAGTCACCCTTCATTATTATTGGAGCGTTCTTGAGACTCTCAACGAGTTTTTTAAGCATCTTTATCCCTCAGCTTCTCAAGAAGTATCTTCATCTCCGTCCTCGCCACCACTTCCCTTATCCTCTGCACTGCATCTGGATTCGCGGAGACGCTGTCGATACCAAGTCTGACGAGCTTCTCCACCACGTGCGGATAGCTCCCCGCCTGACCGCATATCGACGTCTTGACTCCGTGCTTCTTGCAAACTTTAATCACGTGCTCTATCAGTTTCATGACTGCCGGGTGGGTTTCGTCGTAGAGGTGCGCGACGTTCTCGTTGTTCCTGTCGACCGCGAGTGTGTACTGCGTTAAGTCGTTGGTTCCGAAACTTATGAACGTTATGCCTTCCTTCACGAGGTCCTCTATTATCAACGCCGCCGCGGGAGTTTCGATCATCACTCCGAAATCTATCTTGTCGAGCGGAATGCCTTCGTCGAGGATTATCTCCTTCGCTTTCCTGACCTCCTCCACCCTCGTTACGAGCGGCAGCATTATTCCGATGTTCGTGTAACCCTCGTCTATCAGCTTCTTTATAGCTCTAAGCTCGGCTCTGAAGTGTATCTCTTCGGCAAGATCTCTCCTTATACCCCTCCAGCCGAGCATCGGGTTAGCCTCTATTGGTTCCTCCTCTCCACCCTCCATCGCTCTGAACTCGTCGGTAGGAGCGTCGAGCGTTCTTATCCATACCATCTTCGGATAGAACGCTTCGACCACCTTTTTCATACCTTCATAAAGCTTCTGAACGTAAACGTCGATCTCTCCGTCTCTTATGTATTTCATCGGATGCTTTTCCAACCCGAGAACCATGTGCTCAATTCTGAAGAGTCCAACGCCGTCAGCTCCAGTAGCTGCAGCCCTCTCTGCGGCTTCGGGAATCGAGATGTTGACCTTGACTTCAGTAGCGGTTATTATCGGCGCGGCAGTCGGCTTTGCAACCTCTTCGACCTTTTCTTCCTCCCTCAGCTTAACCTCGCCCTCGTAAACTATGCCCCTCTCACCGTCTACGGTTACGAGCATACCGTCCTTCAAGACCTTCGTCGCCTCCTTCGTTCCTACTACCGCCGGTATTCCGAGCTCTCTGCTGACTATCGCGGCGTGACAAGTCAAACCGCCCTCGTCGGTAATGATGGCTGCCGCCCTCTTCATCGCAGGGACCATGTCCGGAGTCGTCATCGTCGTAACGAGGATGTCTCCGGGCTGAACCTTGTTTATCTCCTTTTCGCTCATGATTATCTTGACTTTCCCGACGCCGATTCCCGGGGACGCTCCGAGACCTTTGAGGAGGACTTTCCCTTCTCCGACCTCCTTCTTCTCTTCGACCTTGCCCTTGATCGTCGTAATCGCTCTCGACTGGAGTATGTATATTCTGCCCTTCTCTATCGCCCACTCTATGTCCTGAGGGTGTTTGTAGTGTTCCTCTATTAGCTCGCCGTATCTCACGAGTTCCTCGATTTCATTGTCGCTGAGGACTCTTTCCTTTCCTTTTTCTCCAAGTTCAACCTCCACGGTCTTTCCGTCTTCTCTCGTTATCATCAGGGACTTTACAGCAACCTTGACGTCAACGATTTTTCTCTCCCTTCTGTCGTAGACGTAAGTGTCAGGAGTAACCTTACCACTGACTATCGCTTCACCCAAACCGAAAACCGCTTCGATTATGCAGAGCTTTTCTCCGGTAACCGGGTGAGAAGTGAACATCACTCCACTCTTTTCGCTGTTCACCATCTTCTGAACCACGACAGCTATGCTCACGTCTTCGTGCCTGAACCCCTGTTGAACCCTGTAGTATATCGCTCTCGGCGTGTAGAGACTGCTCCAGCACTTCCTGACTTTGTCCACGACGTCGTCTTCCCCTTTGACGTTGAGATATGTTTCCTGCTGTCCGGCGAAGCTCGCCTCCGGTAAGTCTTCGGCCGTAGCCGAGCTTCTTACAGCTACGAAGACTTCCTCTCCTTCCTCTTCGCAGAGTCTTCTGTAAGCAGATTTTATTTCGTTCTCGATTTTCTCGGGTATCTCCGTCTCTTCTATCAGCTTTCTTATGCTCTCAGACACTTTGTTCAGCTCGTCCGTGTTCTCTACGTCGAGACCTCTCAGCATGTCAAGAATCTGATACTTGATCCCGGTAGCCTCCAGAAACTCGTTGAACGTTCTCGCGTCTACGACGAATCCGTTTGGAACCGGAATTTCGAGCTTCATTAATTCTCCAAGGTTTGCAGCTTTACCGCCGACAAGAGGAACGTCTTCCTTAGAAACCTCATTGAGCCAGAGCACGGCCATGCTATCACCCGATATGCAGACGAACGTGGAAACTTAAAAGATTTTTGATGAACCAACAATCTTTATATCTCCAGAGAGTGAGGCGAGAGCGATGAAAGTTCTCGTAGCCAGCAACATAGCTAAAGAAGCCATAGAGCTAATGGTCTCCGAAGGTCTTCAGGTAGACGTGAAAGCAGACGTGAGCGAAGAAGAGCTAAAGGAGATAATAAAGGACTACGACGCCCTCATAGTCAGGAGCAGGCCGAAGGTTACGAGGGAAATAATAGAGAGGGCAGAGAACCTAAAGATAATAGGTAGAGCCGGAGTCGGCGTCGACAACATCGACGTCGACGCTGCAACCGAGAAGGGGATAATAGTCGTAAACGCTCCGGGCGGTAACACGGTATCGACTGCAGAGCTGACGATGGCGCTGATACTCGCCGCTGCAAGAAAAATACCTCAGGCCGATAGAAGCGTAAAGGACGGAAGGTGGGAAAGGAAGAAGTTCGAAGGTCTCGAACTCAGAGGAAAGACACTCGGAGTGATAGGACTCGGCAGAATAGGATTTGAAGTGGCTAAGAGAGCGAAAAGTTTCGAAATGAGAGTTATAGCCTACGACCCATACATTTCCCCCGAGAGAGCGAAGTCGATCGGCGTCGAACTCGTCGATTTCGACTACCTGATAGAGAACTCGGACGTTATAACTGTTCACGTTCCGAAGACAAAAGAAACGGAAAAAATGATAGGAAAAGAAGAGTTCGAGAAAATGAAAAAAGGCGTCATTATCGTTAACTGCGCGAGGGGTGGAATAATCGACGAAGACGCTCTTTACGAGGCGATAAAATCTGGAAAAGTTTACGCAGCCGCTCTTGACGTTTACGAGAAAGAGCCTCCAGACTTCAACCATCCGCTGTTCAAACTCGATAACGTGATAACGACTCCGCACATCGGAGCCTCGACTAAAGAGGCTCAAAAAAGCGTTGGACTGATCATAGCGAGGGACATCATAAACCTCTACAAGGGTCTCCCAGTTATAAATGCGGTCAACCTGCCGAGCCTAAAGCCGGAAGTCTTCGAATACCTCATGCCGTATATAACGCTCGCCGAGAAAATGGGTAAAATCGCCTCCGCGAGACTCGGCGGAAACTTCAAGGAAGTCAAAATAACTTACAGAGGAAAAATAGCCGAAATGGACACGGCTTACGTTACGAGAGCTTTGCTCAAAGGTCTCCTCGAGAACATACTCGGATCGAACATTAACCTCGTCTCGTCGATGCCGATAGCTAAACAGCGCGGGATAAAAATCGAAGAATCCAAGATAGAGGTCACGGATAGCTACGAGAGTTTGATCGAGATAGAGGTTAAGGGTGACAAAAGCATAAGCCTCGCGGGAACGAGCTTCGGAAGAGACGATTACAGAATTATAAGGATAGACAAATACAAGGTCGACTTCGTTCCAAAAGGTCACTACGTGATTTCCCTACACGAGGACAAGCCAGGAGTGATAGGCAGAGTAGGAACGCTCTTCGGACAGTACAACATAAACATTGCCGGAATGATTGTGGGCAGATACGGAGACAAACCCGGTGGCGTTCAGCTGATGCTACTCCTTGTAGACGATCCTCCGACGGAAGAAATCTTGAAGAAAATGGTAAAGCTGGATGGAATAATAGACGCCACATACATCTACCTCTAACTTTTTCTGTTTTTTCTGCTGTCGATGAACACCAGGAACGCTGGAACTACTGTTAGCGCTGCCACGAGGCTCATTACGATCGCGAAAACGCTTATCACTCCGAAGTCTCTCATGATCGGGAACGGAGACACGAGCATAGCCGCGAAACCGCCGGCCATCGTAAGGCCAGACGTCAAAATTGGCTTTCCTATTCTTGTAATGGTTACCTCGACCGCCTCTTCCGGACTCAGACCTCTCCTCCTCTCCTCGAGGTAACGCTCCATCACGTGAATGGAGAAGTCAATTCCGAGCCCTATGATCATCGAATTCATGCTCGCGGTCACCAGAGTCCTTGAGAATCCGAAGACGAACATGAGTCCGCCGGTCGTAAGAATTACGAGGGAAATCGGTATTAGCGGAACGACCGCGTTCTTCAAGCTCCTGTAAACGAAAAGCAGGAGCAGAGTTACGAGCACGTAGCTCGCGATCGTCATTCTGTTCTGCCCGTTGACGATCAGGTCGGCGACGAACATCTTCAGAACGACATCTCCGGTGAGGTAGTAGTCGAACGACCCGAAGAAGCCTATCTCTCTCTTCACCCTCTCGTAGAGAGACTTGAACTCCAGCCAGTCCATCTGGGATACCGTGAAGTATACGGCGAGCGTGTTCCCCGACAAATACCTGTCCTTGAACTCTCCGAGCACGTCGAGTTGTTTCCTTAACTCGTAGTCAGTGTCGCCGATTTTACCGAACCTCGACTCTATGAGCTTTCCGAGAGAGCTGTAATCCGTTATGGCGCTCTCCGACTTCGAGATGTATTTCGCAAGATCTTCGACTCGTTTTATAGATTCAGCGTCTATCGAATCGACGCCTATGACCACTATCAGCTTGTCCTGGCTGCCGAAGACGTTTTCGAGTTCCTTCATCTTCCTTATCGCCGGAAGGTCCTGCGGTATGTATTTATAGAAGTTCGTCTCGAGCGGAACCTTCTCGTATCCGTAGTAGCTCAGAGAGGCAACTATCAAAGCCACAAGTAGCACGAGTTTGTAGTTCCTCGAGACGAACAAAGCAGCTACGTCTAACGCTTTCTCGGAAACTCCAGCCTCTCTCCTCTTCCTTTCCTTTCTGTCCGTGAACACGAGGAAAGCGGGCAAGAACGTCAGGCTTAAAACGTAGGCGAAAACGAGACCGACTGCAGATATCAATCCGAACCAGCCAAGCGCGGGCACTCCGGAAAACAGCATCGACAAGAAGCCGATCACCGTCGTTATCAGCGCCAAGGATAAAGCCGTTCCAACTCCCTTAATCGCTACGATCGACGCCTCTATAGGGCTTAAACCCTTACTCCTCTCTTCCTCGTATCTTCCCATGAACTGCGCCGCGTATTCTATACTTAAGCCTATCAGAACCGGCAGAAAGGCATTAGTTACTTCCGTCAACGGAATTCCGAGAATCGGCATTACTCCGTAAGCGTAAGTGACTGTTATCAGAGAAATGAGGAGCGGGAGTAAGAGGAACCTCTTGTGCTCGACGACCCCTCTGAAGACTATGGAAAGGGTTACCACCATCAGTATTACTGCAGCGATTCCCATCATCGCCAGGCTGCTCCCGATACTCTGATTGACCTGATACCTCACCATTGGATTTCCCGTCGCTTCGATGACCACTCCGGGAGGCAAGTTTATCTCTGACAGCCTTTTTTCGACTTCCTGAGCTATCTGATCGTATCTGTCTGGATCCGCTACCACCTCAGCCTCAAGTATCGCCAGAGATTTCTTAGGAACATATTGGGGAGCGAGGCGATAGGTGAGCTGTTCGAGGAGCTTCTCGTCCGTCGGCAGGTATCCGAGCCTGTTTACAATGGCGTGAGCTGGAGATTTTACCTCGCCTATTCCGTCGACTTTCTTCAGCTCGTCACCTATTTTGAGGAGCAGTTCGAACGTCTCGTAGTTTAAAACGTTGTCACCCTTGACGAACACGAACACCGACGCGACGGTTCCTCCAAAGTCCTTGGAATACAGTTTGTATTGCTGGAACTCCTTGTGATCTTCGCTGAAGTAAGTCTCGTATCCCTGATTCATCTTGACGTTTTTTGCGTTGTATGCGAAGAAGAGGAACAGCAGAACGGTAAAAAGAATTATAAGGTGTCTGTTCTTCACTATCTTCTCGGCCCTCATTTTCTTCTCCACAGCAGAACAAACATGCTGAGCAGCGCCAGACTCAGCTCGAACCCCGGAATTCTCTTCGAAGCTTTCACTTCGATCGGCAGTTTTACTGGCTCGCTTATCACCCACTCGTCGTTCAGGTCCTTGTATTTCACTTCAAGGTTCAGGGCGTAGGTTTTCGGAGTCGCATCCCCGTCGACCTTCAGTTTGAAGGTTACGTTCTTCGCCTCTCCCGGCTTGAGGTCGCCTATATAGGAGGTGTCGTCGGTCGTCGAGAACGGATCCACGACCGTGATTCTCGCAGTAGCTTCTCTGATCTCGTAGGCGCCCAGGTTCTTCACCTTTACCGTAACGTATCCTTCCTTTCCTGCCTCAAGGACGCCCTTGCCGATGACCTCGAACCTGACCTTCTCCTTGACCTCAATTCCAACGTCAACGCTGTCCGAAGCTTCCTTACCTCCCAAGTCGTAGAACAGCGTCAGCTTCGCCGGATATACAGTGTTTTCTGCGTCGGTCGAAGCTTTTACTTTGAACTTCAGCTCCGCCTCACTGACGTCGCCGGCGAAATACTCCTCGGAAAGAGCCGTTAAAGGCGGCTTCACCTCAAGTTTTGCCTTTAACGACTTTAGCGGACGATCGGACTTGATTTTGATTACAACGTCGCCTTTGCTTCCAGCGTAAACGTTGGAAATTACCTTCTCGACGACTATTTTCGGCTTGTCCCTGACTTCGACGCCGAATGTTACTGCATTCGTCTGCTTTACCTCATCGTCGGACGTGTAAATGCCTCTTATCTGGAAAGGATACACGCCGCCTTCGTCCGTGTTCGCCTCCACCGAGAAAGTGATCGTCACGTTTTGCCCGGGCGCCAGATCTCCTACGAAAACCGCCGACTTCGTTAATATGGTCTGCAGTTCTGGAGGTAGCTCTATTTCCGGAACGCTTATTGGAATAAACTGCGAACCCAACAACTTCTGGAGAGCACTGGTGTATTTCTTGACGTCGACTTCCTTCAGACCAGAAACCACGAACCCTGGAGGAGTCGTCAGCGTCACGAAGAGGTTTTCGGCCTTTGCGTATCCGTCGTTGGTTATCGTCAAAACGATCTTGCCTTTACCCCCGGCAGTTATGTCGGAGGTTACGTTAACGACTTTCAGCGAGACTTCCGGTCTCTCTACGACGACTTTCAGTTTAATCTCCTGAGTTTTCTCCTCGAACTTCAGCTTCTGATACTCGGGATACGTTATCACCTGCGACTCGTTCACGATCGTTTTCGTCACAGCGCCACTGCTATTAATCGTCGTAGACTCCTGATACGGAAGGAACTTTACCTCTGGCGTCGTCATGTCGAGTATAAGCTCGTCTACGACCTCGTACTTTATTTTAACAGTTATGTAGTGCTCCCCGTATTTAACGCCCCTCGTGTCGACGACTACCGGGATTTGCAGAGGCTTAAACGGTGGTAAAGCCGAAAACTTCATCTCTGGCGTCTTGATCTTTAGCGTATCGCTTTCGAAACTGACAGTCACGTTGTAAGCCGTGATCAGCATTTCAGGATTTTCCGAGAAGAACTGATACTCCTCGTAGCTGTCGTATATCTGTTTCCACAATCTCGCGTTGTTTTGCAGAACAATTACTACCGTGTTGTCCTTTCCGGCGTCAATGTAATTGCTCCCAGAGATGTAAGCGACGAAGTATGGCTTGTCCTCGTAGTCCAGAGCTGCCACTGGCGAGACTATGGCAAGAATTAACGCCAGCATCAGCATGACTTTCTTCATACCAACCACCTGTCGTAGCCACTACTACAAAAGGTATTTAAACTTTTCCGGGAATCGTTAATTGTGAACAAGCTGATAGAAGTGCTCAGGGACTTCAAGCTTTCAGACTACGAAATAAAGGTGTTACTAACTTTAGTTTCCGAAGGTGAGCTTACGGCAAGCGAAATAGCTGAAAAAAGCGGAATTCCGAGGACTTCTGTTTACGAAGTCGTGAAGAGTCTCGAAAAGAAGGGGTTCGTCATCTGCCAGGGTAAGCCGCTGAAGGTTAGAGCGCTGAGCGCTGAGCAGCTCGTGAAGATGTTCGCGAAGAAGCTCGAAGAAAAGATGAAGGTAATAGAAAAGCTGACTGAAATAGAAAAAGCGAGGAAAGAAGAAGTCGTGTCGGTATACAGAGGAGACGTCGTGTTCGACATAATCGAAACCGTTCTGCGAGACTCAAAACGCGTAATAGTTGCCTCGTTAAACATGGACGAAAAACTCGAGAAGATTATCGATTCGATTGAGTGCGAAAAGTTCGTCAGAAAGAGGGAGAGGGGCGGTTCGGTAGTTCATTCGATAATAGTCGCCGACGACAAAGTTGTGCTTTTCGTTAAACACGGAGGCGAAGTAAACGCCATAGTAGGAGGTGGTGAATTCGCGAAGTTTTACCTTGAGCTTTTATCGTCGTTCATGAGAGACTTGCCTTTTTCCGTCAAAAAGTAGTATACCCTCGGATCGTATTCCCAGCAGTTCACGTCTCGATCCATCCTGATTAGGCCGGTTTTCAGGAGTTCATCAAGAATTCGTCCGTATTTCTCACCAAGTATCTCCCGGGCGGAGTTCTCGTCGATGTAGTCCTTATCCTTAAAAAGAGAGTGTAAAATTTCCCTCATCAACCGGCCTCGAGCAACTCGATACCGTCGTCGGTCAGTTTGAGCTTCCCGTCTTCTTCAACGACGAAACCTTCTCTTATCAACCAGTCGAGGTTGAACTTGAGCTGAAAGTCGTCCAGATTTAGCTCTTTCTTAAGCTCATCCCTCGTCTTTCCGTGAATTCCTATGGCAGCGACTATTTTTCGCCTGACGGGGCTCATAGACGCTTTAAAAAGCTTCTCGTGGTGCGCTCTATCCCTCTCCTTTTTTTCGACCATGTCGACCACCTTTTAGTTTAAAAACCAGAAAACTAAATAATTTTTTCGAAATTTAGCTTTTCAGTTGCAAACCTATTATTTTGTCAAGCAAATGGATGAATTCGTCCTCTTTGCCTCTCGGAATTACGGCTCCGGCCGCAATGCTGTGACCGCCTCCGCTCCCGCCAACGGCCTCTGCAGCTTCCTTTATAGCAGAAGCCAGGTGGACTCCTCTCTCTACGAGAGATTTCGTCGCTCTCGCAGACACCTTTACACCCTCGTCGCTGAACGCGAATGCCACGATCGGCTTGTTCTTCGACGCTATTGAGTAGCTCATACCTGCCACTATACCGACGATAGTTTCAGGAATCACGTTCTTGGCGTGGAAGAACTGAACGTTTTCAAGCTCCACTATCCCCACCTCTTCCACGAATTTTATGCTCTCAGAGAGAGTCCTCCTGTGATTCTGCAGTAAGTTTCTCGCCTTCCTCAGATTCTCTCCTCTATCGCCGAGGCACACGTTTAAACCGACCGTTTCGAATCCGTATCTCGCGGTAGCGTTAAGAAGCGTTGAAAATTCCATCGCGTCTCTCAATTCGGTCCCCTCTTCTTCCTTGGGTAGCACGTAGGTCTCTCCAACGATCTTCTTTATTACCTGATACGGATGCCCGGCCTCGATACACACCCGAACTATTCCGGAAACGACTCTCCTTTTTTCTTCCCTGCTCAGATCTATCCACCTAAGCCAATCTCCGTCCTTCAGTCGAACTCCAAGAGACGCCAGAAATTCGATCGCTCCACTCTCCTTTCCGCTGATTCCCGGCAAATACGGGTCGAACGTGTATTCGAGCATCTTGTAAACAGGTCTCGTCTGCTTGCCGAAAAACCTTAAGTCTTTGACGACGCGAACGTAACCGCAACTAACGGCTTCTTCAAGAACTTTTCTGTTCAATCCGACGAGCATAGCGTCTCTCGAATCTTGAAGGTCTCCAACAGCTCCCACGATTGCCAGCGCCGAGAGGTCGTAGTTCAGGCCGAGAAACTTAGAGACCAGATACGTCGTCGTCGAGCCGCTCAACTCGTAGCTACCGTCGTAGCCGAAGTCGTGAGGGTTTAACTGCCACTTGTAGGACATCTCGGGGACGTGGTGATCCGTGACGACGAACTCTATTTTCTTCCTGAGTATGCTCGAAAGGTATCCACTCCCGAGATCCGTAAACCAGACGAACCTGTTCTCGTCGGCAATTTCCTCAATCGAGTTCTCGTCAAGCTGCTTCAAAAACAGAATTTTAACGTCCTTACCAATTCTAACGAGAGATTCGTAAGCGATAGCTCCAGACGTTATTCCGTCGGCGTCGATGTGTGTTACGACGAGGAATTCGTCTTCTTCCTTGATTTTTTCCGCAATGCTTCTTGCCCGACTTAACAGCTCCACAGAAAGAGGAAAATGTAAAAGAAGTTAAGGATTTTGGTCAGAATTCAGTTCCAGTTTCTCCGCTCTCTCCTTCGCCCTTCTCCTTCTCCTTCTCGAGCGCCTTCGCAGCTATGACGTCGTCGATTCTCAGAATCATCACTGCCACTTCAGTAGCGGACTTGATAGCCTGCTTCTTGACTCTCAGCGGCTCAAGAACCCCAGCTTCCTTCATGTCGATTACCTTTCCGTTGTAGACGTCGATTCCGGCGTAAACGTTGCCCTGCTCGTGAGCGGACTTCAGCTCGACGAGTATGTCGATCGGGTCGAGTCCAGCGTTCTCCGCGAGAGTCTTCGGTATTATCTCGAGAGCTGTGGCAAAGGACTCAGCTGCTAACTGCTCTCTGCCTCCGAGGCTCGGAGCCCACTCCTTTATCCTGAGGCTCAGCTCGATCTCCGGAGCTCCGCCGCCAGCTACTACCTTTCCGTCTTCGAGTGCCGCTGCTACAACTTTGACCGCGTCCTCCACACCTCTCGCGATTTCCTCGACCACGTGCTCGGTTCCACCTCTTATGAGTATCGTGACGGCCTTCGGGTTCTTGCAACCGGTTATGAACACCATCTTTTCGTCTCCGACCTTCCTCTCCTCGACGAGCTCAGCCTCTCCGAGGTCTTCTGGCTTGAGGTCTCTCAGGTCGGTGAGTATCTTCGCTCCGCAGGCCTTGGCGATCTTCTCGATGTCGCTCTTCTTAACTCTCCTCACCGCGAGAACTCCAGCCTTGGCGAGGTAATACTGAGCGAGGTCGT
>CAYXDX010000049.1:0-12062 GCA_964463865.1 uncultured archaeon
ATGCAGTATGAGGGTGGTGGTCGGCATACTTGCCGCGTTGCTGATACTGTTGGTTCCAGTAGCCGCTGAACAAATGATGTCGATGATGTCAGAGGAAGACAAAATGATGTCTTACGAGCACGGGTTGGAAAAAGCAGAAGAGTCGAAGAACGCGAGCGAAAAAATGCAGGAAGAGATGTGGGAACAGATGAAAGAGCACGTTAACGAATCTGCCAACATAGAAAAGGCTGAGGAGATGAGAGAGAAAGCAAGGGAAAGGCACAGAGAAATGTGGGAGGAGATGAAAGAGAGGCACAAGGAAAGAATCGAGAGGGTCAAAGAGTGGAGAGAACACATAAGAGAGAGAGTAAAGGAGGCGGAAGAGAAGAGGGAGCACGCATACGAGAGATACAAGGAGTTTAGAAAGAAGTTCCTTGAAATGAAGAGAACGGGTATGCTGAACGAGAGTGAAATGTTCAACATGGCCAAGATGCACATACTCACCGGCATAGATGTCGCGATAGCGCAGCTTCAGGAGTTGGAGACGAGAGTGGTAGAGATGAACCTCACGGAGAACGACACTGCGAGAATCGTGGCCGTAATCGAAGACAGGATTGCTTACCTGAACGAGTGGAAGGACAAGATAAACGCTACGACGAGCCTTCAGGAGCTGAGAGACGTCGTAATGGAGTGGAGAGCTGAGTGGGTCGGCGTCAAATCGTCAATCTACGCGATCGCAGGAGAGATTGCGGCTGCAAAATTGACGTTGGTCATCGAGAAGGCGAAAGACAGGGCTGCGGTGATAGAGGAGAAGATACAGATGCTGAATGAGAAAGGATTCGACACGACAAAGCTCGAAGAAGCTTACAAGGATTACCTCGAAGCTCTAAACAAATCGGAGGAGAAAATCAACGAAGCTAAAGAACACTTTGAAAACGCGCTGCTGACCGAGGACAAGGAGACGGCAAAAGAAGAAATGCACGAGGGTAGGAAAGCTCTCAACGAAGCGTTCAAGGACCTCAAGGAAGCGATGAAGGAGCTCAAGGAGGTGTTCAGAGAATACGTCAGAGGGTTGAAAGAGATGAGGAGGGGTGGTGAAGAATGAAGAGACTGGCGCTCATACTGATAGTTCTCGCAATAGCACTGGCAGGATGCGTCAGCGAGGTTAAGAAAACTGAAAAGACGCAAACGACACCGGTCGAAACCCCTAAACCTAAAGAGGAAATCACCAAGACGATAGAAGAGAGTATAAAGGAAGTCGGTAGTATAGAAGAGCTGATAAACGAGACCGAAAACATCGAGAACGAGCTGTCGATACTTGACAACATCTCGTTCGAGATCTAATTTTTTCTTTTTTAGCGTAGCCGGTTTACTAATCCGCTAACTGCAAGGTAACTTTTATTTACTCGCCTGAGCAACTATATATGCCCCAGTCGGGGAGGGTGTGGAGTAAGCGCGGCTTTCGATGAAGCTCCCTGCAAGGCTGGGGCGACACCATGCCGATAGGTCCCCTGGTGAGGGAGCCCTGGCTTCCGATGATCCTGGGGCAACCCGGGCATGGGACAACGCCCCGAACGGTCAGCCGTCTGAGAGAGCATAGCTTTCGATGAAAGACGGAGTTACCCTCGGGGCACACGAGTGTTACGACGTCTGGAGCTTCTGTAATAGCTTTTCGAACTCCTCTCTACTCACGTTTTCTCCGTGTCCAGGCAGTAACTCCGAGAATTCGAACTTGAGAACTTTTTTCAGGCTTTTTCTATACTCGTCCGCGCTCCAGTTGAAACTGTTGGACGAGAAAGAAACTTTCCTGCTGAAGAAAGTTCTCCCTCTCACGAGGTCTCCGCAGATCGCTTTTCCTTCTACCAGGATAACTATACTTCCGGGAGTGTGACCAGGAGCGTGAACGAAATCGATTTCGAGCTCGTCCACGCTGTAAACTTCGTCTAAATACTTCGGTCTCTTTACCTTTTCATAGGTTTTCGCGAAGAAGCCGAGAATCCCTTTAAATTCGAACTCTCTCTCGCCTTTTATGAACGCGAACTCGTCTGGATGAGCGTAAACTTTGCAACCGAGCCTTGCTGAGAGCTCGTATGCACAACCCATGTGGTCGAAGTGTGAGTGCGTAAGAATTACCCCATCGCAGGACTTTACGTAGCTTAAAATCTTCTCTGTGCTTCCGGGGAGTCCGGTGTCTATGATATATGTCTTTTTGTCTTTTATCAAGTAGACATTGCAACCCTTGGCTTTTATCTTCCTTATCATGTTCCGTGAATGTTCGGGTGGATTTATTAATCTTGACTGAGAGATTATCACATGTACAGATTTGTGGATCACACTGCAGACATAGCGTTCGAAATCGAAGCCGATAGCGTGGAAGAGCTGTTCGTCGATGCCGCTAACGCTTTTTACGATGCGTTCTGCGATCGGAGTTTGGTCGAGGGGTCGGAGGAAAGGAAGCTTAAGATTCAGGAGGAGGACTTGGAGCACCTGCTGTTCTCGTGGCTAAACGAGATACTGTTCCTTTTCGATGCCGAGCACTTCGCTGCTAAAGAAGTTGAAGTCGACGTTCGTGGCGAAAAGGAGCTCGAAGCTAAGCTTGTCGGAGGTAAAATAACGCCCGAAGCCGTTAAACTTGAACCAAAAGCGATAACGATGCACAGATTTAAAGTGGAGAAGGCTGGAGACAAGCTTCGAGCGTTCGTGATTGTGGACATATGATTTTAATATCTGATATGATATTAATAATTCTTATATAATAAAAATGGATAAATCATTTTTAAAATAAAAACTTTGCGGGAATGACTTATAATATTAGTTTAAATTTCAAAAATCGCCAATAATAGCAAAGCTCATAAATTCTTTGTGTCAATTCTATCTTACCGACGGGTGATGCTCATGAACGAGAACATTTTTGAAAAGATGCTAAGAAAAAACAGGATTTTTAAGAATAGGGACGTTTTAAGACACTCTTACACTCCTGACTATCTTCCGCACAGAAAAGAGCAAATAGAGACGCTCGCGTCCTTACTTTTACCGGCACTTCAGGGAGAAACTCCGTCGAACATCCTCATATACGGGAAAACGGGAACTGGGAAAACCGCGACGGTGAAGTTCATAGGTAAGCAGCTCGAGGAAGCGAGCAAAAAGTTCGAAGCTCACTGCGTAATACACTACCTCAACTGCGAAATAATAGACACTCAATACAGAGTCCTCGCCTCTCTCGCTAAAGCTCTTGGGAGAAATGTTCCGATGACCGGTTGGCCAACCGATCAGGTTTACGAGGAGGTTAAGCGGGCTATAGACTCGAGAGACCAGACGGTCATAATAATCCTCGACGAGATAGACAAGCTCGTCAGAAAAGGCGACGAGGTCTTATACAACCTGTCGAGGATAAATTCGGAGTTGACGAGGGCGAGAGTGAGCCTGATAGGGATTTCCAACGACCTGAAGTTCAAAAACTACCTCGACCCGAGGGTTTTGAGTTCTCTCAGCGAAGAGGAAATCGTGTTCCCGCCGTATAACGCGGAGCAGCTGCAGGACATACTCGCTCAGAGAGCCGAACTCGCGTTTTACGAAGGTGTGCTCGAAGACGATGTCATACCGTATTGCGCCGCGCTGGCGGCACAGGAACACGGGGACGCAAGAAAAGCGCTTGACCTATTGAGGGTGAGCGGAGAAATAGCGGAAGCTGAAGAAGCTGAGAAAGTTACGAGAGAGCACGTGAAAAAAGCCATAAAAAGGATAGAGACTGACCACGTCGTCGAAGCGGTGAAAACCCTTCCAAGCCAGAGCAAAG
Source organism: uncultured archaeon (assembly GCA_964463865.1). Classification (GTDB taxonomy): domain Archaea; phylum Halobacteriota; class Archaeoglobi; order Archaeoglobales; family Archaeoglobaceae; genus Ferroglobus. The sequence goes on from CAYXDX010000049.1 coordinate 3,776, forward strand.
TTCTTCTATACGGCATAATCCTGCTGCACGAGAGCGGAAAGAGGAAGATGACCACCGGGGAGGTGTACACGGTTTACAAGATTCTGTGCAAAAAGATCGGTCTCGACGTCCTGACGCAGAGAAGGGTGAGCGACCTGATTTCTGAACTCGACATGCTCGGCATTATAAACTCTATCGTCATTTCCAAGGGGAGATACGGTAGGACGAGGGAAATAAAGCTTGACGTTCCGGTTGATCCGATAAAAGAGGCAATTCTCGACGACTACAGACTCGAAGCTCTCAGGGAAATAGAGAAGTTGATGAAAAGTCACATTACTCTTGAGCTGTTCGACTGAGCAAAACCTTAAAGTATAATTTTGCATCTTTTTTTCTGTGGTAATCACGTTCAGCAGAAATGTTTTCTTGCCTCTAACCAGAGCTTGCAGGAACAGGTGTTATTACTGTGGATTCAGGAGAGACGATAGCGGAGTGATGAGTTTCGAGGATATCGAGCGAATTCTGTCTAAGGCTGAAAACTCCGTTGAAGCTCTTCTAACTTTCGGTGAGATGCCGGAAGTCAGCGAAAAAGTTAAGGCTCAGCTGAAAGCTATGGGATTCAAAACGTTTGCCGACTACGTTTACGAGGTTTGCGTTTTCGCAATTAGAAATGGATTCCTACCTCACACGAACGCCGGAGTCGTCGACGACGAGTTTTTGAAGAAGTTGAAGGACGTAAACGCGAGCATGGGTTTGATGCTCGAACAGGCTGTGGAGCTCGAATGTCACAGTGAGAGTCCGGGTAAGAAGCCGGAAGTGAGGATAAACTTCATAAAAAGGGCAGGAAAACTGGAGATTCCTTTTACCACCGGAATTCTCGTCGGAATAGGAGAAAAGAAGGAAGATCGCATGTATTCGCTCGAGGTCATCGCGGACATACACGACAACTACGGACACATTCAGGAAGTGATTGTTCAAAACTTCTCGCCCAAGAGGGGGACTAAAATGGAAAACTTTAAACCGCCCTCTTTATCCGAGATGCTTGAAACCGTGAAAATGGCGAGAGAGATAATCCCTAAGGACGTTGCGATACAGATCCCGCCGAACCTCGTGAGGGATCCGAGACCGTTCGTGAAGGTCGGAGCTAATGACTTGGGCGGAATATCAGAGGTAACTCCGGACTACATAAATCCCGAACACCCGTGGCCGAGTGTGAGCGAGTTGAGGAGAACCCTCTCTCCGTATTTGCTGCGGGAGAGGTTGCCGATATACCCGAAGTTCGTGGTGGACGGGTGGTACAGTGAAAGGATCGCACCGCTGGTTGAAGCTTATTCGGACGAGGAGGGTTACAGATGCTGAGTGAATATTTTCAGCTTCTCAAGGAACCGTTCAAAACGTTCGAACTTGCAGACAAATTGAGGGAGGAAGCTGTAGGAGACGTCGTTACTTACGTCGTCAACAGGAACATAAACTTCACGGACATCTGCGTAAACTCGTGTAAGTTCTGCTCGTATAAAAACAGGAGGAGGTTCATTCTTTCCCTTGAGGACATAAAGAGAAAGGTGGCGGAAGCGGTAGAATACGGGTGCACCGAAGTTTGCATTCAGGGTGGTTTATACCCGAAAGCTGATGTGGAGTTTTACAAGTCGATAATTAAGGCTGTTAGAAGCGTTTCGAGGGATATACACATTCACGCGTTCTCGCCTATGGAAATTTATCACGCGGCAAGAAATAGCGGGTGCGACGTGGAAGACGTGTTAAGGGAGTTGAAGAAAGCTGGCTTGAACTCCATGCCAGGAACGGCTGCTGAAATTCTTGACGACGACATAAGGAGGATAATATGTCCGGAAAAACTGACCGTCGATGAGTGGGTCGATGTCATTAAAGCAGCTCACTACGTCGGAATACCGACGACCGCCACGATAATGTACGGGCACATAGAGAGCTGGGAACACAGGATAAGGCACCTGATGATAATAAGAGATATTCAGGAGGAAACCGGCGGATTTACGGAGTTCATACCCCTTCCGTTCATGAACAAGAACAACGAACTCGGAAAGTTCGCGAGGCAGTCCTCTGGTTTCGAGGACCTCTTGATGATAGCTGTTTCGAGAATAATTCTGCACCCTCTGATCCCGAACATACAGGCTTCTTGGGTGAAGCTCGGAGTGAAGCTCGCACAGGCGTCGCTCAACTTTGGCGCGAACGACCTCGGTGGAACCTTGATGGAGGAAAACATTTCGAAGCTCGCTGGAGCGACCTCGGGAGAGTTCCTGCCTAGGGAGGAGATAGAGAGGCTGATAATAAACGCGGGACGAATTCCCGCGGAGAGGGACACTCTTTACAGGATCGTGAGCAGATCATGATCGAAAACGTGTTTGAAGAGCTTAAAAATAAGAGGGAGCTTTTTCTCGTGAGCGTAACAGCAAGCTGGTGCACTCCGTGTTATGACTTGAGGAGGGCTTTTTGGAGCGACGATCTACCCGTAAGGGTGCTGGAAGTTGACAGAGATCTTTTTCCTGATTTTGCGGAGGAAATTGAAGAGGTAGCGGCAACTCTTGGAATCTACGGACTGCCGACTAACGTCCTCTTCTACGGAGACACTCCCGTTTACGCTTTCACGTCAATCGACAGGGAAAGTTTCGCCAAAGCTGTGAGCGTGGCAAAGTCCTTGCTGAGTAACAGCGAGGAGAAGGTCGTAAGAGACGGGGAGAGTGTGCTGAGGGCGGTTGATAAGAGAAAAGAGGGAAAGAGCGGAAGCGTCGGACTGGAGCTGCTGAAAGATGCTGTAGACAGGATTCTCGACGCTTTCGACTACACTTACGGAGGATTCGGCTTCGACGTCAAGCACCTCTTCCCCATGACGCACCTGGCTCTCCTGATTTTGAGGAGGTATCGCGAAGCTGAAATCGTAGCTTTCGAAATCGCAGACGGATCGATAAGGGATCACGTTTTCGGAGGGTTTTACAGGTTCTGTTACGAAAGAAGCTGGGATTATCCGAATGGAGTTAAGACGGTCGTGGAAAACGCTGAAATGCTGATTTTCTTATCGCTCGCCTGCAGAAAACTCGGTTTAAAGAAGTTGAGAGAAACTGCGAGAGAGACTGCGAACTTTCTCCTCAGCACAAGAAGAGAACTCTTCGGAAACTCGGTTTTAGTCGAAAACCTCTCGTTCGTGAATCTCGACGAGCTGGAAAAGAGGTTCGTTGAGCTGTATTACGGAGTAAACGACAGAAATACCTTTCCGAGGATCGCCGTTTCGGAAGACACGGTAAAGGAAGAGCTCGGAATTAGCGAAAGTGAACTTGAAGAGCTGAAGAGTTCCGTGAAGAGTAAGGCGGTAGCCAAAACAAAGAAGGACATGAGAGAAATAACGTCGTTCAACTTCCACGCTCTAACGTCCCTTCTGTATTATAACGCCGTCTTTCGTGAAGACGTCGAGGTAGAGAGAGTGTTGAAGAGGCTGATAAGGAAAAGGTTCGGAGATGTTCTGTATAGGTACGCTGAAATCGAGGCGAAGCCCGAAGACTACTCTTACGCGATATTCTGTCTGGTAACGAACTACTACGTAAACGGATGGGGGTTGGAGCTCGCGGAGGAACTCTTCTCGATCTCCAGCGATTCTTGGAAGATTTTCGATTCGAGAACTTCGTCGCCGCTCGCACTGAAAGTCCTCTCGTCGCTGCACCTGTATCACATAACCAAGGAGGAAAAGTATCTCGAATTTGCGAGAGAAACGCTGAAAAAGTTTGCCGGTTACGAGCACAACGTATACTCGGGCACTTACGTCGTGGCGCTGAAGTCGTATTTGAAACCGATCTTCTGTCCGCGACTACCTGAATTGATATCTCCGGACGTCTTCTTCTGGGATAAAGATTACGTGGAGTATTCTGGAAGGAAGTTCGATCCGGAGGTAGCGAGGGAGGTAGTCGATGGTTGAGGCGAAGTCTTACGCTGCCGGAACGATCGTGAACGCTCTCGCCACAATGAAAGGCGTGGCTTTTGGACTGAGTCTGACCACGAAGGTTAGGCTGATTGAAGGAAGAGACCTGGAACTTGAAGACCCCCGTGCCGAGTGCGTGGCGAGAAAAGTGCTGCGAAGCTTCGGCGTAGATGCTGGAGTAAAAGTTACGAGCGAAATTCCGGAGAGGAGCGGTCTCGGTAGCAGCAGCGCTTTTGCGAACGCTTTGATATGCGCAGCGCTGAAGCTCATCGGAAAAGAGATAGACGCGTTCACAGTTTTAAGGGCTAACGCGAGAATCAGTTTGGAGTGTGGAACGAGTTACACCGGCGCTTTCGACGACGCGTCGGCTTCGCTGCTTGGAGGAGTGGTGTTCAGCGATAACGGAAAAATGAAGCTGTTCAGGAGAGAAAAGTTTAGGGGAAAGGCGTTAATTCTCCTGCCAGATTGGGAAAGAGGCGCCGTGGATTTATCGGAAATAAAAAAGAGGAGCGAAGAAGTCGAAAGAGCGTTCAAACTCGCTATGGCTGGAAACATTAGGGAGGCCATGTTCGTCAACTCTTACGCTTATTGTTCGGCTTTGAAAGTCCCCTTCGAACCCGTAGCGGTCGCATACGAGCTCGGCTTTGCTGCTGGACTGTCCGGAAACGGACCCTCTTACGTTGCTCTGGGCGACGAGTTTGGCGACCTGAAAAGAGTTTGGAAAAGCTTCGGAAAGGTAATAGAAGTTGAAGTCGTGAACGAACCGTCGGAGAAAGTCGTGGTGAGCGACGCGCTCTTCATTCGAACCTGAGGGCAACTATCGGATCGAGTCTGCTCGCTCTGTAAGCTGGGTAAAGTCCGCTTACTATCGCTGTGATTATGCCGAAGACCATTCCGAGCAGAGCGTATCCTATAGAGGATAGCGAAAATACGTATCCGGCTTTGCCGAGGATCAGCGCAGTTATCATGTATCCGGCGACGAAGCTCATAGTAGCACCTATGACGCTGCCGGAGACCCCCAGAATTGCGGCTTCGAAAAGGAATATTCTCACGACGTCCGACCTCTGAGCCCCTATCGCTCGCAGAATCCCTATCTCTTTCGTCCTCTCGATCGTTGACATCAGCATTATGTTCAGGATGCTAACTCCGGCAACGAGTAACGAAATGGCAGCTATGGCCATTAGGAACGTGTTAACCTGCGAAAACACCTTTTCGATTCTCTCCAAGATCGTTTTCATTTCGAAAACTTCTACTCTTCTCTCCTTGTAGTTTATGCTCTTCTCGACGTAGTCTTTGAACTTTTCAACGTCCTCTAGGTTTTTCACCTTGACTATGACGAGCCTGTATCCGTCGCCGAAGACGTCTTCGAAGTCCTTCGGGGATATTATGACCGCGTAGTTGGGGTTTATGTCGAACCTCGCCCCCTCCTCTTCTAGAATCGCGGAAACCTTGAAAGTTTTTCCTTTAACGGTTATGCTGCTTCCGACTCTCAGGTTTAGAGTTTCGGCGAGCCTTTTACCGACGACGCACCTGCCGTTAAGGTTAACTTTCCCCGACTCGGCTTTGAAAAGCTCCAGAACGCTCTTCTCGTCCAGTCCGTAGATTCTTGCTATCGTCTTCTTCTTAGCCACGACCTCTGCGAAGCTCGACCTAACCGGCAGAACCTCCGCTGCGTAGGGGGATCTTCTTATTTTCAGAAGCGTCTTTTCGTCGATGCTCGAAAATCCGTGCTGAGTCGAAGGAGAAACGATTACCTCGTTCGCGAGATCTTCGAAGTTTTCGAGAACGGATTTTTTCAGACTCTCCCCGAAAATTCCTATCGCAGCTATTGCAGTCACTCCGATAATTATTCCTACGACTGCGAGAACACTCCTGACTTTCGCTCTGCCGAGGTTCCTAAGTGCCATCTGGAGATACATGCACGATCATCCCGTCTCTAAGCCTGACGACTCTATCCGCGAACCTTTTCAGCGACTCGTCGTGGGTCACGAGGACGACGGTAACGCCTTCTTCGTTCATCTCCTTAAGCGTTTCCATGACCATTTCGCCGCTCTTGGTGTCCAAGTTGCCTGTGGGCTCGTCGCAGAGTAAGATGGAGGGATTGTTGGCCATCGCCCTTGCGATCGCCACCTTTTGCTGCTGACCGCCGCTCAGCTCGTTCGGTCTTCTCTCCGCGAGCTCAAGAATTCCGAGTTTTTCCATGAGTTCTTTGGCTCTCTTTTCCCTTTCAGCCTTGCCCAGACCCTTAAATATCATCGGAAGCTCTATGTTTTCCTCTACGGTCAGCGTGGGTATAAGGTTGTAGTGCTGGAATACGAAGCCGATCTCGTCTCTCCTCAGGTTCGTAAGCTCCCTGTCCGACAGGTCAGACGTGTTTCTACCTTTCACTATTACTTCTCCGCTCGTGGGTTTGTCCAGACAGCCTATGAGGTTTAGTAGCGTGGACTTTCCGCTCCCGCTCGGTCCCATTATGGCTATGAATTCGCCCTCTTCGATTTCGAGGGTGACGTTTCTCAGTGCGACGACCTGATAGAACTTCGTCGAGTAGACTTTGGTAACGTCTCTGAGAATGACGGCCTTCATCTTCTCCTTAACGACAGCACCGCTATGGCAATTATAACCGCCGCGACGAGTATCGACGCGACGACGAGTGCTCCCGAACTGCTCTTAGCTTTTATCTGAATCTCTGGCCTTTTCACTGGTTTTTCGACCTCGAGAACGTCTCCGGCCATGTTCCTCCATCGAATCTTCAACTTTCCTGCAGTTTCGTTGCCTACCGGAATTTCGAAGACTTCGAAGTCTCCCGAGGACACCTTACCGACGAAAGTCTTTTTGTCGTCGAACGTTACGATGACGCTCGTCACATCGCTCAGACCTTTGTTGCAGATCTCCCCTCTGATCGAACCCTCTTCGAACTCGTAACTGCAGACGTCGATGACGGACTCGTTCAACACTTCGATCTCGATTGTTTTCGTTTTGCGAACGACTTTTTCGTCCTCGTATTCGAAGTAAACGGTAACCACGCTTTTTCCGGGTCGTGAGGCAGTAACGAACATCGTGAAGTTTTTCATCTCTCCGGGCATCAGCACGGGGTAGCTTACGTTTTTACCGACAGCGACGAGCTTGAGGTTGTATATCGGCTCGTTTTTGAGGTTCGAAACCAGAATTTCGATTGGAACGGCTTCGAACAGAAGGACTTTTTCCGGCACTCTGACGTCGAAGTAGACACCTCTACTTTCTCTCCACTCGACGTCGAACCTCTTGACGTATTCGTGGTAGTTCCTCCCGTTGTAGAAGTAGACCTTGAACGCTATGTCCTCTTTCTCGCTCGGATAGTATTCGAACGTCGCCTCCTTGCCGAACGCAACTTTTGGCGAAGCGTTGAACAGCGGCTCTATGTACACGTTGAAATCGGAATCGACGACGACGCGAAGGTAGTTCTTCTCGTGAAGGTATATCGTTGAGTTCTCGAGGATTAGATCTGGAAGCTGACTTTCAACAACGAACGCGAAGTAGTATGTGGTGGATCCGTTTGGTGTGGAAATCTTGACCTCTACGGTGTGTTTTCCCGGAGCGTCAGCTTTGAACGTGAACGGCAGCTCGTAAGTCGAGCCTGGCGGAATCGTTCCGACGTCCGTGACTATCTTCGGAGTTACGGGTCCGTAAAAAACTACGCTCGTAACTTTTTCCGGGTAGGAGTTCTTGTTTTCTATGACGAGGTAGCAGTCCACAGAGTCTCCGACGAAAATCCTGTTGAGGTCAGTTTTCAATTCTTTAACGGTGACCTGCGCTGACGCGACGTGAATCAACGTCAACAGCAGTATCGCTGCGAGGCACTTTCTGATCATAAGCTCACCAACGCTCACAGGATTTTTAAAATGTTCCACACCTGATATGCTCCGAATAATATAGTCGGAATCGAAGCGCAGACGAAAGCTTTGCCGAACTCGATTTCCCTCGCGTGCTTCACTGCAAAGCTCCAGATCGCTAAAGACCAAACCGTTACGGCGAGGTTTATTACCAGATTCGAGTAGACTAAATCCCTGGGAATCAAAGTAAGCATTATCTCTTTAACAACGTCCGGATTTTGCAGTTGAGCCAAGCTGATTTTAGGGACTTCTGCATTCGAAATACAGTAAGCTGACATCGGAACAGTTATCAAAGAGCCGACTAAAGAGGGAAAGAATCCGTAACCGACGAATTCAAAAGTTCTCCTGAAGGAGCCTCTGCCGTCGAAGAAAGCTGACAAGCCGTGCATGATTACCGCTAAAATTAGCCAAACTGCAAATATTCCAATGAAAGAGCCTATTATTCCGATGTAAGCGCCAATGACGAAAAACTTGGCGAGATTTTCGGGGAAAGCCTTAG
>CAYXDX010000050.1:0-11994 GCA_964463865.1 uncultured archaeon
GGGGGGGGGGGGGGGGCGGCAGAACCGTTTGGGGCGTGCCGTACATACACTCGCTGTTTGAAAACGCCGCTTCTGTGGCTGCCGGAATAGAGGTAGCTCTTAGAGTCCTGAACAGAAAGCACGAGGGTCACGTTGTGGTATTCGCTGGAGACGGTGCGACGGCTGACATAGGTTTCGGACTGCTATCTGGAACCTTCGACAGAAACCACGACATCCTTTACATCTGCTACGACAACGAGGCTTACCAGAACACCGGTAACCAGCAGAGCGGTTTAACACCTCCCGGTGCGAGAACGACGACGACTCCGGTTGGCAAGAGAGCTCCGGGGAAGGTGGGAAGGAAGAAAGACATGATAAGCATCGCAGTCGCTCACGGAATACCGTACGTTGCATCGGCATCCATCGGCTACCCTAACGATCTGAAAAGGAAGGTCAAAAGAGCTGTGGAGTTCGAAGGAGCGAAATACATCCACGTTCACTCTCCGTGCGTCACCGGTTGGGGCATCGACGGAAAGCAGACGATAGAAGTTGCGAGACTTGCGGTAGAGACGGGTTTATTCCCGCTCGTGGAGTTCGAAAACGGAAAACTCGTCAGAGTGATGAAAATTAAAGAGAGGAAACCAGTCGAGGAGTATCTCAAGGCCCAGAGGAGGTTCAGACACCTGTTCAAGCACCCGGAGGGTCAGAAGATCATAGAAGAGCTAAAGAGGATCGCTGAGGAGAATATAAAGAGATACAACTTGATATGAAGCCATCCGAAGCGCTCGAACTATCGAGGAAGATCGCCGGGGAAGTTAGAAAAGAAGTTCTGAAGATAAGTGGCAAAAAAGAAGCCGGAATCACCGTGGGTATTGGAAAAGACGGGACTCCGACCAAAAAAATAGACAGCGTGGCCGAAAAAATAGCTATTGACATACTTTCCGAAGCGGACGTGAAAGTCGTCACGGAGGAATCTGGAGTTATCGGCAGCGGAGACGTAACTGTGGCTCTCGACCCGATCGACGGAACTTTTAACGCGACGAGAGGTATTCCTATTTTTTCGATTTCACTTTGTTTTTTGAAAGGGGACAAAATCAAGGACGCGTTTTTCGGCTACGTCATGAACCTCGCCACCGGGGACGAATATTATTCTCTTAACGGAAAATCGTTCAAAAACGGAGAAACCATAAGGGTTTCCGAAAAAGATGACGTCAGATGCGACGCTGTCGTATACTATCCGAGAAGAGAGTATCCCTTCAAAAGAGTCCGAATATACGGTTGCTCGTCGCTCGAAATTTGTTACGTTGCCGAAGGATCCATCGACGCTTTCATAGATGTAAGAGGTGGAAGGGGTTACCTCAGGAGCTTCGACATCGCGGCAGCTGTATTCATCGCCAAAAATTCCGGAGCGAAGGTAACGGACCCTGAGGGAAACCCGATAGAAGATAAGAGGGTGGACATGCAGGAGAGATTCAGACTCGTTGTTGCCAACGGCAAACTTCACGAGAAGATTCTGAGCGTGCTATGAGGGTAGCTCTGGTATACAAGTCCGAATCCTTGAAAGTGGCAGATAAAGTCGAAAACTTCTTGAGGAAAAGAGTGGACGTTACGACTTTTCCGACACCTTCACCAGAGCTGGAAAACTTCGACATGATCGTCGTGGTGGGGGGAGACGGAACAGTTCTGAAGACTATCCAGGAGTTAAAGAACACTCCTCCCGTCTTCGTCGTCAACACTGGAAAGGTGGGCATATTTTCTCATGCCGAAGCCCATGAGTTTGAAGGTGAGCTCGGTAGGGCTTTGGACGGAGAGATCGAAATTGAAGAGTTTATGAGAATTGAGGCGCGCGTGAAGGGTAGCGTTTTAAGAGCGCTCAACGAGGTAAGCATATTAACTCACACCCCTTCGAGGCTGCTGAAGTTCGAAGTCTTTGTTGACGGCGATTTCATAGAAGAAATGCGATCGGACGGAATGATATTTTCGACGCCACTCGGCTCCACGGCTTACAACCTGTCCTCTGGCGGACCCATAGTCGACCCTTATCTTGACTCCATAATCGTCACGCCGGTCTCTCCGTTCAGGCTCGGATGGAGACCGTGGGTTTTGAGTGGCGAAAGAAAAATACTCGTCAGAGTGTTTCTGAGAGAAGCGGTCGTCGTGGCAGACGGCCAGAAGTCCGTCGTTGTAGAGCCTGGAGAGGAAGTCGCTATAGTCAAGTCGAAATATCCCGTGAGGTTTTTTAAAGTGGAAAAGCGCTTGGAAAGGATGTCTAAAAAAGTGAGGGAGCTGAAGTGAGAGTTTTTGGAGTTATCGGATATCCCGTAAAGCACTCTCTGTCTCCCGATATGTTTAACGCCGTGTTTAGCAAACTCGGAATTGACGCTGTTTACCTGAAATTCGAAGTTAAACCAGAAGAGCTTGAAAACGCGATCTTTGGTGCTAAAGCTCTCGGAATCGTCGGGCTGAACGTTACCATTCCGTTTAAGGAGAAAGTTCTCGAATACGTTAAAGCTGTCGGGATAGCGGAGAGAATAGGAGCTGTGAACACGGTTAAACTCGAAACGCTTGAAGGTTACAACACCGACGCTTTTGGAGTGTTAAAATCCCTCGAAGACAACGGTGTCGATTTCAACTCGTCCTACCTCGTCGTAGGTGCTGGGGGGGCCGCAAGAGCTGCAGTTTTTTCGCTCGTGGAAAGGGGTGCTGACGTGTTCGTAACCAACAGAACTGAGGAAAGGGGGATAAAACTGTCGAAGGAAGCTGGATGCAGCTTTGTTAAGACGAACGAGCTGGAAAAGTATAAATTTGACGTCATAATTAACGCGACACCTCTCGGCATGGTCGGGATGGAAAACAGGTTGCCCGTTGGAGAGACCGTCATTAGAAAGTGTTCGGTCGTTTTCGACATGGTTTACAATCCGGCCGAAACTCTACTGATCAAAAAAGCTAAAGAACTCGGAAAGGTCGTAATTTACGGATACGAAATGCTCGTAAATCAGGCTTACGAATCGTTTAAAATCTGGAACGGTTTTTATCCGCCAATAGAAGTTATGAGAGATGCCGTTTTGAGAAAGTTACGCTTTTATCCAGAGAAACAACATGGATGAACATGAAGTTCGAGAACATGACGACGATCGATTTAATAAAGTTCGTCCGAGAACACCCGGAACTCAAGTGTAAGAACTGTGGCAAGAGTTTCAAGGATGTCGTCTGGTTTATAGACTTCAAAGAAGACGAAAACGGAATTGAAATAAAGAACAAGGGGAAAGGGAGAGTATACGTCGTTTGTTGCGACTGCGGGGCCGAGAACGACCTTTTGGAGATTGCGGGCTGAATTTTTTCCCATATTTTTATTGAAGTCTCGAAACTATCACTCGCGAAAACTCAATAATTTTGAGAAGTCCATCGCCAATTTTGAGACCTTAGCTTATTCTAACACCGAAAACTATATATTTTACCTATACCAATTTATTTCGAGAATTGGGGAAGGAGGTGTTAGAATATGGCTGAGTTGCCACTTGCACCGGTTGACAGATTGATTAGGAAGGCCGGAGCTGAGAGGGTAAGTGAGGAAGCAGTCAAAAAGATGGTGGAAGCTCTCGAAGACTACGCCCTCAAAATCTCGAAGAAAGCCGTCGAAATTGCTAAGCACGCCGGAAGAAAGACGGTCACGGCTGAAGACATTAAGCTCGCCGCTTCAATGGTTCAGTAAACAATCTTTTATTAAATTTTTTATATTCGCGTAGCTTTTCTCCGGTTTCAGCAGTTCTACTACGTCTTCAGTTCTCGTAAAGGGGTTTAAATTGTTTAAAACTTCGACAGTCTTTCTGTATCTATCTCCGTCGCACAGGAAGTATTTTCCCGGAGAAACCACGATGACGCTCTCGGCATTTAACGAGAATTCGTTGGGGAATGCGAGGTTGCTCGACGACTCTATCACCGTCAGCTCGTGCGTTTTGGTAATTTCTTTCAAACCAATGTTCGACTTCCTTCTTCCTTCAATCAGAACGTCTTCCACGTGCTCCGGGCTTATCCTCTCGACGACGTCGTAACTCTCTTTAATCTTTTTTGCCTTCTCGTATACGCTGTCTACGAACCTGTCTTCTGGCTCCACGACGAACAGCCTCGTTTCATCCGGCGTAGAAACTCGAATATATAGCGTTTGAAAAACGAGCGATTCGTAGTTTAGCATGTTCCAGCCGATTTTTTCCGGATCTTGGGGTGCGAGCAGTGAGGCTACCGGATTCTCGAGTTCGATACGATCTTTGCTCTCTGCGACCTCTCTCATCTTGAGGACGTCGTAGCTTACGAGTTTTCCGAGCCTTAGAACTTCTTCGAAAGCGAGATTGCTGTAGAAAGCGTTCAGAGTCGACAGCGGTTTAGATACGCCGACGTCGATGTTCAGTCGTTTGGCTTCTCTAATTAACTCTATCGCTACCGACGTTTTTCCGGAGTGCTGGCCGAGTCCCACTATCAGCACTGCTTTTTTCATCGAAAACCTAAGACAAAGTTTTTATAAAGCTTTAAGGAGTTTTGAAGTGATGTTTCCCATAAACCCGAGCCAGATGAAAAAGATGATGAAACAGATGGGCATTGAAATGGAGACGATCGAGGCCGAGGAGGTAATAATAAGAACGAAGGACGAGGAGTTAATCTTCAAGAATCCGACCGTAAACAAGATCTCGGCGAGAGGGATCGAGACTTTTCAGGTTACCGGTAACTACGAAGTTGTCGAGAGAATCTCGATAAGCGAAGAGGACGTTAAGCTCGTAATGGAGCAGGCGGGAGTGAGCGAAGAGGAGGCGAGAAAAGCTCTTGAAGAAGCAAAGGGCGATATTGCCGAAGCTTTACTTAAGCTTCAGGGAGAATGAAGCCACCGGTAGTTTTGATAAGAGGACGAAACGCTTTCCTCGTCGAAAAATTTGAGGGGGAGTTACACACCCACAAAGGCATCATAAAGCTTGAAGAGTTGAAGAACAAAAAATACGGAGATTCCATAAAAACTCACCTCGGTTACGAGTTCAGCATCGCACCTTTCAACGCTTCTAAGTTCTTCGAACTTTTCAGAAAAGGTCCCACACCGGTTATGCCAAAGGACATAGGGGCGGTAATAGCGTATACAGGACTCTCTCCTGACTCCTTGATCTTCGACGCCGGAACCGGTAGCGGAGTGGTGGCAGCGTACCTCGCGTTTTTCAACAAATACGGCGAAGTGGTCACGGTGGAGAAAAGAGAAGACTTCGCGAAAATAGCGAGGGAGAACTTCAGAAAAGCGAGGTTGAGGAACGTTCACCAAATACTCGGCGACGCGATTTTCGTAGCGGACGGATTTAAAAAGGAGTTCGACCTCGTTTTCCTTGACATGAAGGACGACGTGGAGTTCATTCCGAAGGCTTGGGAGATTTTGAGGGAAGCCGGATACTGCGTCGTTTACAATCCTTACATCGAGCAGACCAAAGCCGTGTTCGAGAAGATGAGGGAGGTAGGATTCAAAGAGCTCGAAGCTTTTGAACTCGTTAAGGTCAACCTCGAATTCAAGAGGGTGGGAACGCGTCCATACACGGATATATTTCACACTGGCTACCTTGTTTTCGGAAGAAAACTTTAGACGCTCGAAATTATGTTCTGAACCCACTTCGGTAAGGAAAAACTCGCCACGTGAACTTCTGGCGTGTAGTATCTTGTTTCGACTTTTCTATCTTCGAACCTCTTCTTCAAGGTTTGTACGTTCAGCTCGAACTCTTTTGCTATCGTGTAACTCCACATGCCGAGAGGATACGTCGGGACGAATCCCAAGTAAACCGCGAAATCTTCAAACGCCTTTTTTATGTCGGAGATAACCTGCTTGAAATACTCCTCCTGAGCGAACGGGGACTGAGATTGCGTAGCGAACACGTCGCAGCGCTTTTTACATGTTTTGTAGAAATCCACGGTAGATATTCTCAGGCTGAAAGCGTTTGGGTCCGTTCCGTCCACTATTATTACGTCGAAATTTTCTTTTGAGCTTTTTAAAAACTCGTAACCGTCTTCGTATAGAATCGTAACCCTCGGATCGTCGAAAGCTCCTCGATCAATCTTCAGGAACTTTTTGCTAAGCTCAACCACGGTCTCATCAAGCTCCACCATCACGACCTCGTCCGGCTCGTGCTTTAACGTTTCCCTCAAACTCCCTCCGTCTCCGCCGCCGATTATCAGAACTTTTCTCGGATTTTCGTGAGAAAACATAGGAACGTGAACGAGCATTTCGTGGTAAAACGCTTCGTCTTTCTCCGTTAGCTGAACTTTTCCGTCAAGGACGAGCATTTTACCGAAACTAACGGTCTCGTAAATTTCAATCTTTTGAAAATTGCTCCTCAGGTCGATGAGCTTTCTCTTCACGGCGATCCTCAGTGCTGAGCCGTCGTAATCTTCGACGAACCATTCCATAGCTGAAGAAATTGGGGTCGTTTTAAAAATTTAAAAGTTTGCCCCTCAGCTTGGCGACTTGTCATCATTTTCAGCAGCGGGAGTAGTCATCATCGGGGTTATGAACGGCAGCAGTATCCTGAACTTCTCTTCTCCTATTAAAGCTTTGAGGTCTTCGAGACTTTTGAAAGGCCTTCGCGAGACTATCGTTGCGGCGGTGGATTTGCCTATTCCAGGAATGCTTTCGAGCTGATACAGTTTAGCCTCGTTTACGTCGAGAATTGGAATCGCCGTTATCGATCGCATGCCGTAGTCCACGACTCTTGCATCGACGATGGTGTTTCTTTCGAACTCACCGACGAGTCCGACGAGCAACGGATAAGTGGCGAGTTGTCTCGCAAATGTTACCTTGCCCTTTTTCAGCTCGCATCTCAAGTCTCTGAGCAGCCTGCCTTTCGGAACGACTTTTTGAAGCATTTTGTTGTCGATCTCGTTCCTGACTTTTTCTTTGAAGATTTTGAAGTATCTTTTGTGTCTTCTGACGTTTTTGTAGCCGATTTCGGCCATCGGCGTGTTCGGAAACACTTTCACCTGACGGATGTTTATCCTCCTCAAAAGCAAGCCTTTGTCCATGACCTGCCTTAAAAACTCGTAATTTTCTTCGAAAGTCTTTTTAGTCTCGCCCTTTAGTCCTATCACGAAGTTTATCCCCGGCAGAAAGTATGGAAGCCCGTTGTGTCCTGGGTATTTTCCGTAGCGGTTGATTAGCTCTATCGCAAACATAACCTCTTCTGGCGTGGCTAACAGGTTGTTCTTCTCTATGACTCTCTCGTCGGCACTTTCCAATCCAAACGCAGCCACGTTTCCTGGAGTCTGGTAACAAATTATCGTTTTTATAATCTCTCTGCTCTCTTCCGGATACGTCGCTATCGTCTTCGGATTCACGTTGTCGAGGTGGAGCGTTTTGATTTTCGGACACCTTCTCCAAATTTCCCTGTGAAAGTTCTTCAGGGCTTCAGGATTGGGTTTCGGAACATCCTTCGAAAAATCTCCGAGGTAAGTAAAGAAGTCCGTCTGGTTTCCGAGTCTGAAGTGCCTGACTCCCTGATTGTAAAGAGCCTCGATCTCTCTTACTACCCACTCCGGATCTCTCATGGAGACCCTGTGTATTCTTTCTATGCAGAAGCTACACTTTCCCCAGTAGCAGCCCTTGTAAGTCTCTATCTCGCAGATCACGTGCGGGTAGTCGCTGTGCTGTTTTACGATTTCCGCTCCTAAAACCGCGAATCTGTTCACGAAGTTTCTGCTGTAATCTTCCACTTTCCCGCCAAGTCTTTCGTAAAGTGCATGCTCAAACGGAAACGGCAGAACTTCGTATCCTTCGAAGTCTGTTTTTTCGAGGACTATAGGTCCTACGAGAATCTTCTTCTTCCCGGGAAGGATCCGTTTTAGCTCTTCTGCCGAAAGCGGCTTACCGCCGAGATACTTCCCAGGAACGGCAATTCCGGCGATAACTATCACGAGATCGACTTTTTCGAAAACCTTCGGATTCTTTCTGAACTCGTCGATCGTCTTGTAAACGTAGTTGTAGCCGAGATCTTTGAGCATTCCGGCTATATATCTCGGATAAGGAGAAATGTAGGGTGGAACTCCAAGGCAGGACGGCTCGTCGACGTATCCGTCAAGTATGCCTACCCTCATTCTCCTCTCTGTATCTTGGCGTGACCTCCTATAATCGAACTGCTGAGTTCGAGGTTTCTTATCTCGCAGTTCTCGTCTACGATGCTCCTCCACAGCTTGACCTTCCTTAAAACGACGTTGTCGAAAACGACGGATTCGCTGATGTCGGAATTCTCTATCAGGCTGTTTTTACCCACGTATGCGAACGGACCAACTATGCTTCTTTCTCTGATTTCAACGTTATCTTCTATCACGACCGGCTCTATGATCTTGCTCGTCTCGTCGATGTGCACACTGTCGGAAATGTAGTTTTCAGTATAGCTCTTAAAAGCTTCTATGTAGGAGTCCGGGTTACCAACGTCGAACCAGCTGTCGTTAAAAACGAATCCGTAGACGTCTTCTCTGCTCACGAGCCATGATATGAAGTCTCCGAGATTGTCCTTTCTTTCATCTTTTACGTAGTCCGGAAGTTTTTTCACAGTCTTCTCTGGTAGCGCGTATATGCCTATTCCAACGAGCGTCGTGATTGGTTTTTCCGGTTTTTCGTAGAACTCCACTATTTTTTCTCCGTCCATCACAGCTACTCCGTACCTTTTCGCGAGCTCCTTATCTCTAACGTCATACAGTGCTATGAGTGGAGATCGCAACTCTTCGAATTTTTTGACGAAGTTTTCGAGAGAAAACGAGAATATGTTGTCTCCGGCGACTACGAGAACGTCATCGTCGAAGCTTTTGACGACCTCCGACAGTGCTCTCACAGCTCCGAGTTTTTCCTCCTCTTTCGTCGTATTCTCCACGACTATCTCGACGTCCTTGTCTTTCGCCCACTCTCTGAAGTCTTCGCTGAATCTGAGGTTCGTGGAAACGTATATCTCCATGTCGAATCCGCTAAGCTTCTCGTAGATGTAATCTATTATTCTCTTTCTTCCGACCGGTAACAGCGGTTTCGCTTTCGTTTTCGTTATCGGCCATAGCCTCGTTGCGTATCCGCCGGCCATTATTACCGCTTTCATTACGTTGAGTTTTTCGATGTGTTAAGTTAAAGTTTTTCGCTTCAAAATTCTTAATTACTTTTCGACGAAGAGCAGGTTATGTTTACGCACGTGGAAGACGGCAAGGTCAGGATGGTGGACGTGAGCGAAAAGGTGGAATCTCAAAGAATATCCGTGGCTGAGGGATTCATAAAGCTGAGAAAAGAGACGGTGGAAGCGGTAAAAAAGGGGGAGGTCGAGAAGGGTAACGTCCTCGCGACGTCGATTGTTGCCGGAACTTTGGCCGTGAAAAGGACGTGGGAGTTAATTCCGATGTGTCACAACATTCCGGTGACTTCGGTAAAATTCGACTTCGAGTTTGAGGAGAACGGGATTAAAGTCACGTGCGAGGTAAAAGCAGTGGCAAAAACCGGCGTGGAAATGGAAGCTCTTACAGGTGTTACCGTTGCCCTTTTAACGATATGGGACATGGTGAAGTCCATGGAAAAGGACGAGACGGGCAACTATCCTTGGACGGCCATTGAATACGTGAGGGTCGTCAAAAAAGTTAAGGGTGCGAAAAAGTTTTAACTACATGAGATCTTTACAATCATTGTAATGATAAACGAACTTGAGGTCGTAACCTTGGAGCAGGAATTTGAAAAGCTCAAAGCAGAGCTTGAAAGAGCGAAAGAGGAATTCGAGCGTAAGGTTAGCGAGGTTGACGAGGCGGTTAACGAAATTTTCAGGAGACTGACGGAAGAGGGGAAGAGGATAACCGACAGATTTCTGCTGAATCAAATTTTAGACGACTACATTCAGAAGAAGCAGGGAAAAGGGGAAATGGAGATAGTAAACGAAGTGGACATAAAGGCTCTGAAGAACGAAAGGATAGTCTTTGCGAAATACGGAAAATATGACGTCATTCTCAGGATAATCTATAAGGGCAACGACAACTTTCAAATTCTCAACTGCGAACTCTACATAGTCTGAACGTGATCACTTTCATTTTTTCTTCAACTCGCTCTTATTTCACCGAACAAAACGTTTTTAAACTGCATCCCAAAGCTCGTTTTATGGGTAAGACAGGAACGACTCAGTGGATCAAGATAAGGGGTAGGAAGGGGCAAACGAGACTCGTCCCGTCGAAGTATCAATACTACAAGAAGCCGGGTCCAAATCAGAAATACACTTCGGACGGTAAGAAGAGGAGGAGAATAAAGAGAAGCCCGAAGAGTATAGTTGGAGCCAAGACCTGACGTTATTTTTCTGAAATTAATTTTCACTCAGCAAATATTAAATTCATTGAAGTCGTTGTTATCTTCAGGTGTAAAAAATGGAGGTAGCGAGCCTTGTAATCTCTCACAAAAAAGCCTCAATAGATCAAATTCAAAAAGCCTGGCATGGTGATTACAGGCAGTTGATTGAGAGAGTTTTAAAGTATCCCACGGTCAGGGAGTGCGCGATCCTCCTAACCTGTAACAGAGTCGAAGTCTACGTCGTCGGAAGCGATACCGAAAGAATGCTGAGGGATTTCGCTAAAGAGATGGGAGTTCCTGAGAGGATAATCGAGATACACAAGGACGACAAGTGCCTCGAACACATTCTCAGAGTCGCTTCTGGCCTCGAGTCGATGATGGTCGGAGAAGATCAAATCCTCGGGCAGGTTAAGGACTTTTATAACCTCGGGAAGCAGTACGGCGGAATTGGAGAAATTCTTGACCTCGTTTTTAGCAAAGCGATACAGGTGGGAAAGAGGGTTAGGAGGGAGACCAAGATAAATAGAGGAGCAGTCTCAATAGGCAGTGCCGCCGTGGAGCTTGCGGAAAGGGTTTTGAAGACTTTGAAGGGTAAAAAGGCACTCGTAGTTGGTGCGGGAAAAATGGGCGAACTCGTGGCGAGGTCCTTGGCTCACAAAGAGCTCGGCAGTATATACATAGCGAACAGGACTTTTCAGAGGGGTAAACAGCTCGCCGAAAAAATCGGTGGAATTGCAATTCCGTTCGAAAAGCTTGAGAAATACATGGTTGAAGTAGACGTTGTTTTCACCGCTACCGCTTCTCAGAAGCCTATTATAACGAGGGAGATGGTTGAGAGGGTTCTCGAGGTCAGGAAGGACGAACTGATTTTGGTGGACATAGCTCTTCCGAGAAACGTCGAAAAGAGCGTCGGAGAGCTGAACGGCGTCAGGCTGTTTTCCATAGACGACCTGAGAGAGATAAGCGAAGAGAACCTGAGGAAAAGGTTAAAGGAGGCTGAAAAAGCCGAGAGGATCGTAGAAGAGGAACTCAAAAACTTGAAGGAAAAGTTGAAAGAGTTGAGGTCGAGGAACGCTCTCAGGCTGATGTATTCGAGGTGCGAGGAAGTAAAGAAAGAAGAGATTCTCGAATTCTACAGCAAGCTGAAAGCTAAATACGGCGTGGACGAGTCCGTTTTACCTCTTATCGAGGACTTTTTGAACTCGTTCATTAAGAAATACCTCAGACTTCCTACGGTAAGGTTAAAAGAAGCTGCGATAAACGGCAGGCCAGAGGTTATCGAGGTTGTTGAATACCTCTTTGGAGGTGGAGAGGTTGGAGTTTCCAAAGCTGAGAATGAGGAGACTGAGGAAAGACAAGCTGAGACCGTTGTTCAGGGAGACTAAGCTGTCGGTCGAAGACCTAATAATGCCGATTTTCGTCGACGAGAACATCTCTTCTCCGAAGGAGATACCCTCGATGCCGGGGTATTATCGCTTGCCTGTAAGCGGAGTTCCGGACGAAGTTGGAAAAGCTATGGAGCTGGGGATTAAAGCGTTCATATTCTTCGGCATTCCCTCTCACAAGGACGAGATAGGTTCTTCGGCTTTTGACGATGAAGGGGTTATTCAGAAAACTCTGAGAGCTGTTAAACGCGAATACGATGACGCCGTTTTGATCACCGACGTTTGCCTCTGCGAATACACGACCCACGGTCACTG
>CAYXDX010000051.1:0-11688 GCA_964463865.1 uncultured archaeon
TTGTAAAACTTGGCAGGACATTTGGCTGAACGAAGGATTTGCAACTTTCTCGGAAACTCCAGAGATAAGAAAACAGAACGTGGATTCGCTGACGAAGGAGTTTATAAAAACGAAGTTCAGGGAATATTACTCGAAAAACGACTTGGATGAGCCAAGAGAATTGAAAAAGAGGGAGTGGGCCTTCGTAGAGGTAGAGGCTTTGCCAGACTTCGTTATGAAGAGGCACATAGCGTTTGATAGCTTTATCGAGCTCAAGAGTCACGTAATAAATAACACTCCTCTTCACGTTTACTACTCGTCCGCGTATTACCAGTTCCCGGACGCGGAAAGCATGGAAAAGAAGGGTTGGCTCGGCGCAGATCTGATATTCGACATAGACGCCGACCACATACCGAACGGTAGCCTTAGAGAGGCCAAAAATCTGATCATAAGGTTGCACGACATTCTCGAAGAGGACTTCGGGTGCAGGGACATGGAAATAGTGTTCTCCGGAAGCAGAGGCTACCACCTCCACGTCCACGACGAGGATTTTTTACAACTCGATTCGAGCGAAAGAAGAGAGATCGTCGATTACCTGAACCTAACGGAGTTTAACTTCTCAAGAAGGTTGCCAGAGTCGAAGCAAAGCCTCAGAGTGGCAGAAATGCTGGCTGAAGAAATAAGAAAGGCTTTCGTCGAAAATCGGGTCAGAGAAGTTTTCCCGAGAATAACAGAAAAGAGGTTGAAAGTCCTCTCCGCGTCCCTCGACGAGGTATTAAACAGAGTGAGAAAACTCGACTTCTCGGACTTTCCGCGGTCGCTGGAAGGCAGTTTGACGAGGTTGTTTAAAAACTGCGTCGAAAAACTGAAAATTCACGTAGATCCGCCGGTTACGGCGGACGTCAAGAGACTGATAAGAGCTCCCGGCTCTCTGCACGGAAAGACCGGCATGAAAGTCTGTAAGTTGAGTCGAGACGAAATAGAAGAGTTCAAACCAACGAGAGACGCGGTTGCATTCGGAGATTCCAAGGTCAAGGTGAGGTTGAAAGGAAACGTGAAGTTATCGCTAAAGGGAGAAGAGTTCAAGCTCAAAAAAGGTAGAGCAGAGGTGCCGGAGTATCTGGCGATATACTTAATATGTAGGGGCTTAGCAATATATGGTTGGTAGCATGAACATCGACGAACTGATGATTCTGGCAGAAAGAAGCAGAACGGCAATAGAAAAGATAGACGACGACTTCTACGAGAGGTTAAAAGAGAGAATCGCCGAGTTAGAAGAAAGAATGAAGAAAGCGAGCGACGAAGACGCGACGAGAATAGAGGACGAAATAAGAACGCTGAAAAAGATTCAAAAGAAAATTTTCGAGGCGAGGACGGGAAAAATAATAAGACTGGCCTGGGCGGAGGTTTGCAACACCGAAAGCGGAATTGAGGGAAAGGAGAACCTGATACAGGTCGAAAAAGACTTCCTCGAAAAACTAAAAGAGCTCATACTCAAGTTCAGAGAGCTGCTGCTCGAGAAAAGAGTCGAAAAAGAGGAGAGTATCGAAGAGGGCGATTACGTTCTTCTCAGAATCAAGCAGGACATTCCCGAATTCGAGGGTGTTGACGGAAAAACATATAAATTGAGAAGGGAGGATGTGGTATTAATCCCCAAACTTAACGCTAACGGGTTGATAAAAAGCGGCGTTGCCGAAAAAATAGAGGTGAAAAGATGAAGTACCCAAAGAAGGTTAGGACTTACTGTAAATACTGCAACAAGCACACGATCCACGAAGTTGAGAAGGTTGGAAAGGGTAAGCAGAGCGCTCTGAAGTGGATCAACAGGCAGAAAAAGAGGAGAGGAAAGGTCGGAAACTTGGGTAAGTTCAGCAAAGTCCCGGGAGGAGAGAAACCAACGAAGAGAGTAAACATAAGGTGGAGATGCACGGAGTGTGGTAAGGCCGAACATCGCCCCACGTGGAGAGTGAAAAGGTTCGAACTCGTGGGGTGATGGGATGGAGACGAGAAGCAAGTTCATCAAGGTCAGGTGTCCAGACTGCGAGAACGAGCAGGTTATTTTCGATCACCCCTCGACAGTGGTGAAGTGTCTGATCTGTGGCAGAACTCTGGCCGAGCCGACTGGTGGGAAGGGTAAAATTAAAGCGGAAGTTTTGGAGGTTCTCGGATAGACTCTCTTATTTTTAGAATTAAAGAGCTGAAGAAAGAGATTTCCGTAATCGTCGAAAAAAGACTGGACGAATTCAGGCAAATTCACGAGAGTGGCAACGAAAGGTGGTTTTCCGAACTTTGCTTTTGCATCCTTACGGCCAACAGCTCGGCAGAGCTCGGAATAAAGATACAGCAAGAGCTCGGAGAGTCCGGATTTTTAAATTTAAGTCTCGAAGACCTAAAAAATGCATTGAGGTCGCTCGGCCACAGATTTTACTCGAAGAGAGCTGAATACATAGTCGAAGCGAGGAAGTTCAGGAACATAAAAGACGTAGTAACTTCGATGGAGCCGTTCGCGGCAAGAGAGTGGCTCGTCGAAAACGTCAAAGGAATAGGCTACAAAGAGGCGAGCCACTTCCTGAGGAACGTCGGATACTTCGAGTTCGCGATACTCGACAGGCATGTCCTGAGGGTTCTTGAAGAGAATAACATAATAGAAGCTCCGAGAACCCTGACGAGAAAGCGATACCTCGAAATAGAGAGCGAAGTTAAAAAGCTCGCGGAAACTCTCAAGATGACTCCGGGCGAGCTTGACCTGTACCTGTGGTTCTTAAAAACCGGAAAAGTTCTAAAGTAAGCGACAAGCGTTTAACAGACGACGAATTTCTTCAAATTACAAAAAACGGACGACCGAAAATCTGTTATCGAAGCTTAGCCTACTGTCGATTAGAAAATTATATAAAAAGGGGAGCATGTCCTTTTTCCGGAGATCTGAGAGCCGTTCGGCATGGAAATCAAAAATAGCAATCGTTAAATATTCCTAAATAAGACTCTCGGGAGATGGTGGTCTGTTATGCCGATAGAAGTCGAAATAATAACCGGTAGAACGATTGATCAGGGAAAGACCGTTGACGAAAAGCTAACCGAGGAATACTTTAAAGCTGTGAACTTCTGCGAATTAAACGAGGAAGACTTCAAAGATCTCGGACTCAAAGAGGGAGACAGGGTCAAAATAAAAACGGAATTCGGAGAGGTCGTGGTGTTCGCAAAAGTTGGTAACGTTCCGAAAGGAGTCGTGTTCATTCCGATGGGTCCTTACGCGAATCAGATAACCAGCGACGACACCGACGGAACCGGAATGCCGCTCTTTAAGGGAGTAAAGGGCGTAGTTGAAAAGACGGACGAGAACGTTAAGTCCGTCAAAGAGCTGTTAGGGGTGGAGTAAATGGAGAACGTTATCTGCACGTTTTGTGGTAGCGTTTGCGACGACGGTGTATACGAAAACGGAAACGTCAAAAGACTTTGCGCCCTCGGAAGGGCGAAGTTCTCGAAGAAAGACAGAATAAAAGCCCCAATGATCGACGGTAAAGAAGTAGGTTACGAGGAAGCAATAGAGAGAGCGGCAGAAATACTCGTCGAGGCTAAGAGACCTTTGCTCTACGGTTGGGCGTCAACAGTTAACGAAGCCATAAGGCTCGGCGTTCTTATAGCGGAGAAAGTTGGAGGCATTTACGACCAGTGCGCGAGCGTCTGTCATGCTCCTGGAACGCTCGCGATGATAGAAGAAGGTCTTCCCGGAGGGACCCTCGGCTCGATAAAGAACAGAGCGGACGTCGTAATATTCTGGGGAGCTAATCCGATGGAAGCTCATCCGAGGCACCCGACGAGATACAGCGTAATGGCGAAGGGTCTGCTCATAAAAGACAGAAGGGACAGAAAGGTGATAGTCGTCGACGTTCGCGAGACGAAAACGGCAAAACTCGCCGACATGTTCGTTCAGGTAAAACCCGGATACGACTACGCGGTTCTGTCAGCCTTGAGGGCAATAGTCAAGGGAGAGAAAATCGAGGCAACGGAGGTTGGAGGAGTTCCGACGGAGAAACTTTACGAACTCGCGGACATAATGATGAACGCCAAATACGGAGCAATCCTTTACGGGTTAGGACTGACGCAGTCGAGGGGGAGAGACAGGAACATAGAGTGCGCGATCAAACTCGTTCAACTACTTAACAGAAAAACCAGGTGGGTAATCTGGCCGATGAGGGGACACTACAACGTCGTAGGAGCCGGAGAAGTTCCAGCTTGGGAGGTTGGATACCAGTACGCGATAGACTTCAGCCGCGGGTATCCGAGGTTCTCTCCAGCTGAGTTTACAGCCGTTGAGGCTTTAATAAGAAGGGACTGCGACGCTGCGTTAATAGTTGCAAGCGATCCCGCGGCACACTTTCCGAGGAGAGCGGTGGAGCACCTGAAAAGAATTCCAGTAATACAGATAGACCCGCACCCGAACCTCACGACGCTATTAGCCAACATCGTTATCCCCTCGGCCATAGCCGGTCTCGAAGCCGAGGGAACCGCGTACAGAATGGATGGCATTCCGCTGAGAGTCAAAAAGGTCGTGGAGACGGAATACTGGAGCGACGAGCAGATCCTCGAAAAAATGCTCGAGGAAATCGAGAAGAGGTTGTAAAGGTGGTGTTTATGCTTTGGATTAAAAACGGTATCGTTATTGACCCGAAAAACGGTATAAACGGAGAAAAGATGGACATCTTCGTTAAAGACGGTAAAATCGTCGAGGAGAGCGAAGTTAACAAGAGCGAGTGCAAAGTCATCGACGCGAGCGGTAAGCTCGTCGTGGCTGGCGGAGTAGAGATGCACTCCCACATAGCTGGAAGCAAGATAAACACTGGCAGGTCGATGAGACCGGAAGAGATGAGAGTTGTCAGACAGACTACGAGCAAAAAGCTGAGAGCTGCGGTCGGAAGAGTCCTCCTAACTTCTCCCGCGATAGGGTACGAATACGCGAGAATGGGATACACCACAGCTATCGAGGCGGCTTCGCCACCTATAGGCGGTCTTCACACTCACGAAGAGCTCGACGCTATCCCGATTCTCGATAAAGCTGCTCTACCCGTTTTCGGAAACTGGCACTTCGTCTTCAAGTTCGTCTCCGAAAAAGATAGAGAGAAGCTGAAAGCGTTTATCGCCTGGGCGATAGAGCGAACGAAAGGTTACGGCGTCAAGATCGTGAACCCCGGAGGAGTAGAGAAGTGGATGTACGGCAGCAACGTGAGAAGTCTCGACGACGAAGTTCCGATTTACGGGGTGACGCCAAGAGAGATAATAACCGAAGTCGTTAAGGTGAACGAAGATTTGAACTTGCCCCACTCCGTTCACATCCACTGCAACAACCTCGGAGTTCCCGGAAACTACGAGACGACGATAGAGACGATGAAGCTCGTCTCTGGAATGAAGAACGAAAAAAGACCGGTTCTCCACGTGACTCACGTCCAGTTTAACGCTTACGCTGGAAGTAGCTGGAGAGACGTCAAGAGCGGTGCCGAAGAGATCGCGAAGTTCGTAAACAAGTCCGACAACATAACAATCGACATGGGTCAGCCGATATTCGGCCACGCCACTGCGATGACGGGCGATGCGCCATTCCAGTTCACCCTCCACAAGTTAATCGGCGTCAAGTGGGCGAACAAAGACTCCGAGATCGAGGGCGGAGCTGGTATAGTTCCGCTCGTGTACCTTCCGAAAAACCCTGTTCACGCGCTCCAGTGGGCAATTGGCCTCGAACTCGGTCTGCTCATAGACAGTGACAAAGTCGTCATATCCACGGACTGGCCGAACGGAGGACCGTTCACGGAGTATCCATACATAATGGCGATGTTGATGAGCAAGAAGATGAGAGAGAAAGAGCTCGAAAGAGTCAGCCCATACGTTCAGAAAGCCTCCAGCTTGCCAGCGATAGACACTGAGAAAACGCTCTACGAGGTCATACACATGAGCAGGAGTTTGCCGGCTAAGATTCTCGGGCTCGAAAACAAAGGACACCTCGGAGTCGGAGCAGATGCGGACATATCTATATACAACATAAACCCGAACGAAATCGATCCGTCGGTGGATTACGAGGTTATAAACAGAGAGTTCAGGCGAGCGGTTTACACGATTAAGGGCGGAGAAATAGTCGTAAAAGACGGAGAAGTCGTCGAGCAGACGTGGGGCAGGACTTACTGGGTAGACGCGAGGTCTAAAGCCGACATGGAAGCCATTGAAAAAGATCTCGACGAGATGTTCGCGAACTACTACAGCATAGAGAGGACGAACTTCGGAGTGGAGGAAAGCTGGATCAGAAACGCCGTGAGGTTGGAGGTGAGGTAGAATGCTCACGATAAAACCGAAAAGAGAGTTCGAAGTTACGGTCGAAGCAGAGATTACGCCTGACTTAGCTGAAAAAAGCGAAGAAGAAGTAAAGAACTTCGAAGTCTGGCTCGGAAAGTTGAAAGTAAAACTCGGAGACCTCTTCGAAGTGAAAAAAGAAGGAGACGAAAAGAAGCTAATCCTCGAAGGTGACTTCTCGAGAGTTAAGTGGATAGGCAAAGGCATGACTGACGGAGAGATAATAATCAAGGGAAGCGTCGGTGCGCATTGTGGCGCGTTCATGTCCGGAGGGAAAATCGTGATAGAGGGCGACGCCGACGACTGGCTCGGAGCGGAGATGAGCGGCGGGGAAATAATAGTGAAGGGGAACGCCAAGAACCTGATTGGCTGCGCGTATTACGGCGACCTCGAGGGTATGAAGGGTGGTAAGATAGTCATAGAGGGCAACGCAGGAAACTACATTGGAGAGAAAATGACCGGAGGAGAGATCGAGATAAAGGGTAACGCTGGAGATTTCGTAGGAACAGAGATGAAAAACGGAACGATAATCATTCACGGAGACTGCGGGTTCGTCGGCGGAGACATGAAAGGTGGAACGATAAAAATTGGCGGAAGCTTCGACTTACTTCCGACGTTCAAGAAGGTCGAAGACGGTTGGATTGGCGACGTCAACGTCGGTGGCGAAGGAAAGATCGTCAAGATCTAATTTTTTCAACCAACTTTTTTGATTTAACGACTGTCTGGTGGCTAACGAACCTCGGCAAGTAGTTCTTCAAAGCTACGGGATCCACCTCTAACGCGGGCATTTCTGCCTGCATCTCGTCAATTTCGACGAGTTCAACGTCTCTATCCCTTGCCCACTCTTTTAAAGCTACTTTAAACGGCTCGGACTCGCCACTGCCGTAGAATACGATCGCGTCCCTCCTCCTTTCTGGAGGGTTGTATTTTTCGAGAATTTCGAACAGCACTCCTTCTTTAGCCTCTCTAACTTTGCACGAATTCAGAATGAGCATGAACTTCACGACGTCGGCAACCTTTTTCATGATCGGTGGCGATATCGCATAAACGAAGTCTGCGGAACTTTTAAGCGCGAGCAAACCACCGAGACTGTGTCCGACGGCGTAGACTTTCTCGTAGTCCTCTCTTAAAGATTCCAGGACTCCTTCGACGTCCATTATTACTTTCTCGTCAAGTTCGCTTTCGTTTTCTCCGTGTCCCCTTAAGTCGATGCAGAAACAGTCGTATCCCGCTTCGGCGAGCTCGTAAGCTATGCCGACCATCTCGACCTTAGAAGAGGAGTAACCGTGAACGAGGAGAAATGCTCCTTCTCCGCCACCCTCAAGCTTAAAAGCGGGAACTATTTTGCCGTCGAGACTTTTAAAAAATGTTTTTGATATGTTCATCATCTCACGACCTGGTAACTCTTTAAGAGCACTTCCGCATTCAGCTTTCCGTGGACGAACGTCTTTCCGGTAGATAGGTCGTTGAAGGCGACCAGTGCCGGCGCGAACAAGTTGGGGTCTATCTTGTAGAAGTCGTAGTTAGCTTCTTTGAATATCTCGTAGAACGGTTTTCCGTAGTCTCTGCTCGTGTCACTCGGGACGTTCTTCAGAATCTCGTCGTACTCTTTGATCGTTAAGAACACGCTACCATAATACATCATGCTGTCGTTTGTCGCACCCATGGCCTTGAGGTCGTCTTCGAGGACTGGAGCGATTGGGCACCTTCCGGCTCCGCTGACGATCTTCTTCGGATCGTATCCGATTTCCGCCATCTTGTATATCGCCGTCTCAACGATTCTACCTGATATCTGCACGCTTCCGACTATGCTCGCTGTTGGAGCTACGAGCGCGTAAACGTCCTCAGGCTTGACGCCGCACTCGTTTGCGATGTACTCCATCACCTTCTCGTCGGGGAGCTTGTTCGACTCTAAAGCTATAACCGCGTAGTCAGCATCGTCTTCGTATTCGATCTGCTCGTAAGTCTTCTTCGGCTTCAGAGCGAGAGCCCTCGCCGGACCGCTGCCCATCGCAAAATATTTGTCGACCTTTATCGCCCAGCCGGCCTTCTGGCTTCCGAGACACGCTATCGCCGGGTGATCGGTGTATTCGTATATGAACATAAACGGTATATCCTCTATCTCCTCGACGCCGATGCTTACCTCAGCCAAACCACCCATGCACACGAGCGTGTAAAGTTTTCCTGCTTCTATACTCCCGTCGACGTTTACACCGCAGTCTATCACCACCGCACCGTTGTCGAGCTTTTTGGATTCTATCCTCAACTCCTCCTCGTAGTCGAGCATTTCTTCTACGATCTCCAGAGCTAACTCGTTTACGCTAACCATTTTCACCACCGAAAAAAGATAGATTTCGGAAATTTTAAAACTTTATGATTTTATACTTTCGAGAACCTTCAGCGCCCTTTCCAGATCGTCGACTTTCATGATTTTGAGGGCTTTCCCCTTGCGGTGCGTGAAAGCGTAAACGTACTCTATGTTTATGTTGTTGTCTCCGAGGGCTTTCGCTATCTTATACAAACTTCCGGGTTCGTCTTCAAGCTCGACGACGAGAACATCCGTCAGCGACACGACGAACCCGGCTTTCTTCAAAATGTCGTAAGCTCTTTCGACGTCGTCTACGATCATCCTTATTATCCCGAAGTCCCCTGCCTCGGCAATTGTGAGAGCCTGAATGTTTATCCCCGCCTCGTAAAGCTTTTCGGTTACAGCCGCAAGTCTCCCGGGTTTGTTCTCTAAGAACACCGAAAGCTGTTTAACGACGCTCATAAAGAGCGTTCGAAAGATTGGTTAAAAAATCATTTCTTTTCGGAGATGTATCCGAGTATGCCGTCTATCGCGTTCCTGATGAATACGTCTTCTCTCTTCTTTATGCCATCTTCGAGCGCGTTATATTTCGAAAACCTCCCGTCTTTCGAAAGGAGCGTTTCCTTAATCTTCTCTTCGCTCTCCCCTCTCATGCTTTCGATCACCTCGACCCACAGGTTTATCTGCCTCTCCGCTTCTTTAATCACTTCGAGGCTGCTTTCGTGCATACCAAAGTGTCCGAACATCGCCTTTCTGTTTCCGAGCTCCTTCAACTTGTCGATTGACTCGAGGTAGACGTCAAGGAAGAACCTTGGCGGCGTGGCAGGTCTCAGATAGTAGTCCCCGTTAATGCTCTGGTAAACTCCGCAAGCTTCTCCAAGAAACAGGTAATCGTCGACAAGGAAAGACAGGTGGTGTGGCGCGTGTCCGGGAGTTTCCAGTATTTCGACGTCGTATCCAGAAAAGTCAACTTTTCTCACGAACGCCTCTTCTCTGACTGGCTTTATTACTCCGTAGTGCTCAGCTATTTTACCAAGAACCTTCAAGCTACCCTCCCAGAGTTTTTCCGGATTTACGAGGTGCTTCCTACCCTTCTCGCTGACGACTACTTTTGCCTCCGGATGTAACCTCAGGAAGTCTCCGAGACCTCCGGCGTGATCAATGTGGATGTGCGTTATCAGAACGTATTCGACTTTCCTGACGCCGAGCTTCTCCAGTTGATCGTTCAGGTATTCAACCGTCGAAGCCGGACCGACATCGACGAGAAGAGCTCTATCT
This sequence comes from uncultured archaeon, assembly GCA_964463865.1. Classification (GTDB taxonomy): domain Archaea; phylum Halobacteriota; class Archaeoglobi; order Archaeoglobales; family Archaeoglobaceae; genus Ferroglobus. Next base: position 9,902 of record CAYXDX010000051.1, read on the forward strand.
CCGTCCTGCAAAACCCAAGAAGATATGAACTTCCGGAAACCCTCCATCTTTTGCGGCAAATCCACCAACTTCACGTCTCCGAAGTCGTAGATCATGGTATGTGCTATCGAACGTTGAAATAAGAGGTTTGCGAAAAGTCTTTAACATCGAAGCAAATTTCCGCTCATGAGAGGACTTCTCATCGTCGGTCACGGCAGCGAAAAGTCCCACTACGGAAAAGTCATGGAGATTCACAAAGAAAGAATTAGCAGAACCGGTATCTTCGACGAAGTTGAGATATCTTACGTGGCAAGAAACAGAAAGCCAACACCAGATGAGGCTGTCAGAAGGATGAAGAGTGAAACGATATACGTCGTCCCGGTGCTCATGTCGAAGGGCATCCACTTTTCCGAAGACCTCCCGGCATTCTTCAACTTCGAGTTAGGACAGAGAGAAGGTGAGTTCGAAGGAAAGAAAATAATAATATGCGACCCGATCGGCGAAGACTACTTCGTTACACTCGCTATAATAAACGCGGTGATAAAACTTCTTTAAAAAGTGGAGGTTCCGGAGTTCAGACGAACATCACTCCCTTCACTTCGAGATTCAGCGGCTTAACGCCTTTCTTCATCACTTTCTCAATCGCCTTGAGGAAGTCCTCCATCGTCACCTTCGTCCTCTCGTTCTTTATTGCATACATGCCTGCCTCAGTAACTATCGCCTTTATGTCAGCGCCGCTCGCACCTTCAGTGAGTTCTGCAAGTTTCTTGAAGTCCACATCGTCAGCGAGCTTCATGTTCCTCGTGTGTATCATGAATATCTGCTTTCTTCCCTCCTCGTTCGGCAGCGGAACTTCTATTATCCTGTCGAACCTGCCGGGCCTCAGTATTGCCGGATCGAGTATGTCGATTCTGTTCGTTGCACCTATGATCTTCACGTCGCCTCTCGGATTAAAGCCGTCCATCTCAGCGAGCAACTGCATCAACGTTCTCTGCACTTCTCTGTCACCACTTGTGTCGCTGCTCGTTCTCCTCGCAGCTATCGCGTCTATTTCGTCTATGAATATTATGCTCGGAGCTTTCTCTCTGGCGAGCTGGAAGACCTCCCTCACGAGTCTCGCTCCCTCTCCTATGTATTTCTGAACAAGTTCGCTTCCGACGATCCTGATGAAGGTTGCGTTCGTTTCTGTTGCCACCGCTTTCGCGAGCAAAGTTTTCCCGGTTCCAGGGGGTCCGTAAAGCAACACTCCCTTAGGCGGCTCGATACCGATCTCCTCGAATAAATGTGGCTTCAGGAGTGGCAGCTCTATAGCCTCTCTAAGCTCTTCTATCTGCTTGTCAAGTCCACCAATATCCGAATACCTCACGTTCGGCTTTTCCTCAACCTCGAAAGCGTAAACCATCGGATCCTTAGACTGAGGAAGGACGCTCACAATAGCCAAGGTCTGCTGATTGAGAGCAACCCTAACTCCCGGCTTGAGGTCTGCCGGGTTGATGTAGGTAGTAGCGTGAACGACGAACTTGGGACCCGTAGAGCTTTTAACAATAACTCTTCCGTCTTCAAGGACGTCCGAGACTACCCCCACGAGCAGCGGGGGAGATCTCAACCTTTCTATCTCGCTTCTCAACCTTCTAACTTCTCTCTCGTATCTAATCCTTTCTGATTCCACAAATCTTTTCTCGTCTTCGAGCCTTCTGTAAAGCTCCTTCAATCTTTCATACTCTTCTTCCAACTGCCTCAATCTCTGCATGAGGTACTCCATTGTTTCCGATGTCATATCCACACCTTCGCTCAACTCCGGAACCTCC
>CAYXDX010000052.1:0-11653 GCA_964463865.1 uncultured archaeon
TTTGTTAACGATGTTAACGATGGATAAACTAACCGAAGAATCGGAGTTAACTGAAGAAGACATAATCGAACTTGAAAAGGATATAAAGAAATCCATTCGCCAGAGGATTGAAAATGAAATTGGTCGTTGATACTAATAAAATAATAGCGTGTCTTCTCAAGGACGGAAGAGTGCGATGGTTGTTTTTCTCCGAATTTTTGGAGTTGTATGCTCCTTACTATACTCTCGAAGAAATCGATGAGCATAAACATAGAATACTGAAGAAAGTCTCAAAAGATTCTTACGATTTCATAATGTCTAAAGTTAAGCTTAAATTGAATATGGCGAAAATTACTGAAGAGGATGCTGAAATCGTCGAATCAGCCAAAGAGTTAGCTGAAAAATTTGACATCGATGATTGGCCTTTCATAGCCTTAGCTTTAAAGCTGAATACACCAATCTGGACAAATGACAAAGATATGATAGTTTATGGACTGAAATTCGGGAAATATTTAGCCTTAGACACTAAATCTGTTGAAGATTTATTGAAAGGAAGGAGTTTAAATGATGTTAGAGAAGACTTGAAGAGAAGATATTTATAATCTCCAAACCACTAAAGATTATGACTAAGGTTATCCAAATTGAAGTTCCAGAAAAGCTTGCGGTTCTCATTGAAAAGGATGAACTTCTTAGGAAGTTATCTGAGGAAGTTGTTAAACAGAAACTAACAGAATATCTGTTGAAAGTTTACGCTTTAGATGTTTTAGCGAAAGATTCGGAACTGACCGAAGAAGACGTGATGGAGCTGGATGAAAAAGTGAAGAAAGGAATTCTTAAGAAGTGGGAAGATGAAGTTAGTGGTTGATACAAATAAAATAATTGCATGTTTGCTTAAAGACGGAAAGGTTAGGTGACTTCTGTTTTTGCCGATTTTGGAGCTGTATTCTCCGAAGTACTCTTTGGACGAACTCGAAAGCAAAAAGGAAATGCTATACGGAAAATCGTCAAAAGATTTCGTAAACCTCGTTTTGAAAGAAGTAAGGGTCAAAGTCAGGTTCGAAATTGTACAGAGAAGTGAGGAGCTTAGAGACTTTATAAACGAAAACTGGAGCGTTTTGAGAAACCTCGAATATGCGTGCATAACTTCCAGATACCTGCCGGAAGACTTCAGAAAAGAAGAGGTGCCTGGAGCTTTAAAAGTTTACGAAAAGTTGAGGGAACTGCTATGGAATTCTTAAGGGATGCGTACGAAGAAAGGAGAAAGTGCTTCGAAAAGCTCGACGAGTATCTTGAAGAGATAAAAAGGTTCGTCAAAAGTGCAGTTTCCGATGCAAAGATACTTCTCTTCGCTTCTGTTGTCAAGGGAGAGTATTCCGTAGGTTTAAGCGATATAGATGTGGCGATAATTTCCAAGGAGTTCGAAAATCGAGAAAAGAAACTCGAAATCTTTGGTATGCTAACCGAGAAATTCGAAAACGCAATCGCACCGGGAGACGAAGACGCGCCTGTTTGAACAATAAAAACAACTTTCCCACGTGCAAGAAAGAAAGTTTCCACTCGGGCTCCAGAAAGTTTTAGTAAAAATATTAATTTACGCTGCGATGTGTCGAAATCATGGGTCTCTTCGACTGGGTATACGCGCCCTTCGTGTGTCCGCACTGCGGATACAGAGAGGACAACCACGGCTGGCAGACGAAGTCGCTGTTCAACGCGCTCGAAAGCTTCAAAGTAGGAGACGTCGTGGAAATTTCGGATGCATACAAGAGAGTTAAGGTGATAGAGGGCGAAATAGAAATTCACACCGTCTGTCCCGAGTGTAAGAAGTTTGTGAGCTGCTGGATTAAGATAAGAGACGGTGTGGTCATGGACGAAATAATCTGCGAATCCTCATTGGACGATTCAATATAATAGTAGTAAAATTATTATATACTACTAATTTCACAATCATCTATGAAAGTGAAAGTGACAAGAAACTATCAGATAACTATTCCCGCCGAGATCAGAAGAAAGCTGAACTTGAGGCTCGGAGATGTTCTGGATGTTAGTTACGATGAAGAGAGAGGAGAGATAGTTCTAAGAAAAGTTGTCGAGCAAAGAAGGACTCTGAAATCTGGAAGAAAACTTACACCCGAAGAAATAGAAAACCTCATCAAAGAAGGAATAGAGGAAAGCTTATGAAGGCTGTCATAGATGCGAATGTTTTAATCTACATACGTTAGAGGATAGCATATACCATTCCGAGGCAAAAGAGCTGCTCGACTCTCTTGGACAGTGGGTTCTACCCATAATAGTCATCCACGAATACGTGTGGGTTCTAAAGTCTCTAAAAATTTCTCCGAAAGATGTGCTTTACAAGGTTGAAGAGTACCTTCAGCATCACAAGGCCACGCTGATCGCTGAAATTGAAGGGACAATAACTTCCGCGCTGAGTTTAATAGTCAAGGAAAATCTCAGTCTTTCGAGATATAACGACAAAGTTATTCTCTCCTTCGCTTTAGAAAGAGGATTAAACCTCGCAACCTTCGACGAAAAGCTGAGGAAACAGGCTGTTGCTGTCGGGCTAAACGTCATTCCCAATTTAGGTTAGACGTTACTTTTGCATTGCGCAAACTTTTTATACTCTATGCTACATTGACACATAGTGACAATGTAGCAAGGTGGTGCGATGATAGGGAGTGTGATCGGAAAGAGGATAAGACTGGAGAGGATAATAAACAGGGACGACGGAAACACGCTTATCGTTCCGATGGACCACGGAGTGTCGCTCGGGCCGATAGAGGGATTAGTAGACGTTGCCAAAACGATCAACGAGGTGGCCGAGGGCGGAGCAAATGCGGTCGTGGTTCACAAGGGCATCGTTCCGATTGGGCACAGAGGTTACGGGAAGGACATAGGGTTGATACTGCACCTCAGCGCTTCGACGAAGCTCTCTCCGGATCCAAACGACAAGGTGCTCGTCGCAACAGTAGAGGAGGCTATAAAGCTCGGTGCTGATGCCGTTAGCGTCCACGTGAACGTCGGGAGCGAGACGGAAGCGAGGCAGCTGGAAAAGCTCGGGAACGTGGCAAGAGAGTGCGCGGAGTGGGGAATGCCGCTGCTCGCGATGATGTATCCGAGGGGAAACGGGATAAACCAGTTCGACGAAAAAGCCGTCAGCCTGGCCGCGAGGGTCGGAGCGGAGCTCGGAGCGGATATCGTGAAGACAAACTTTACCGGAAGTGTGGAGAGCTTCAGGAAGGTCACGAAGGGCTGTCCGGTTCCGGTAGTCGTCGCAGGAGGCGAGAAGACGAACTCTCCCAAAGAGCTACTGAGAATGGTGGAAATGGCAATGGACGCCGGAGCGAGAGGCGTCGCGATAGGGAGGAACATCTTTCAGGCGAGGAATCCGAGAAAAATGACGAGGGCGATAGCCATGATCGTTCACGAGAATGCTTCGCACGAGGAGGCTCTCGAGTATCTGCTCGGCGAATAGGTAGTTTTTTAAACTCTCCTCTCGAATTCAGAGTTCAATGAGAATTCCCCTCTACATCGACCTTTCCGGGAAAAAAATCGTTATAATCGGCGGAGGAGGAGTCGGAACGAGTCGGGCAAAAAAGTTCCTGAGCTACGGAGCAAAAGTCACCGTCCTGAGCCTCGAGTTCTCGGAAGAGCTGAGGAGGTTGGGCGAGGAGGGTAAAGTCGAACTCGTGAAGGCGGACGCGTTCGACAAGAGCGCGCTTGAAAGCGCTGTCAAAGACGCGTTCATGGTGGTCGTAGCCGTCGGAGACACGAGGGTGAACGACCTCGTAGACGAGCTCGCGAAGAAACACAGTTTTCTCAGAAACTACGCCAACGACGCCGAAAGGACGGAAGTCGTCGTCCCCTTCGAAGGGGGGTTCGAGGGCGTGAGGTTCGCGGTAACCACCGAAGGCAGGAGCGGAATAGTCGCGAGGATCGTGAGGGACAAGTTCCAAGAAATGCTCGAGAAGGACGAGGAAGTCATAAACCTGCTCAGGGTCATGGACTTTTTCAAGAAGCACATGAAGAGCGAAGAGGTTCCGGTGAACGTTAGAATGAAGATGTACTTCGCGGTCAGCTCCGACGAGAAATTTTTGGACCTCGTCAAATCCGGCAGGGTGGAGGAGGCTAAGGAATACGCTCTTAAGTTTCTGGAAGAATATCTGAAAGGGGAGAGGGTCGTGGATGATAGCAAGACGAGAATTCAGTTTTGACGTCGACCTGTTGATGAGCGCCCAATATGAACTCCCACTGACAGAGGACCCCTTCGTCGACCTCGCAGAAAAGCTCGGCGTGAGCTTCGAATACGTCAAAGAGGAGCTAAGCGAATACTTGGCGAGCGGACTCGTGATAAGGGTGGGGCCGCAGCTGAACTACAAAGCCTTCAAGAGTGAGAGTGTGGCCGCTCTCGTGGGAGCAAAGGTGGATGAGGGCAGAATTTTCGACGTCGCTAAGAAGATAAACGAGACGAAAGGAGTGAAGCACAACTTCTTGAGAGAAGACGAGAGGTTCAACGTCTGGTTCACGATCAAGGCGAGGAACAAAGAGGAGCTGGTCGAAAAAGTGAGAGAGCTGATGGAAGAGTGCGGAGTAGAAGATTACGTAGTCCTACCGAGCAAGAGGGTCTACAAGATGGACGTCAAGTACGATCTGTATAAAGGAATTTCGTGGAGTAGCAGGGTTGAAGAGGACGAAAGCGTTCCGTTCGTGGACGAGCTCGGGTTGGATCCGGAAATGCTGAAGGACATGGAGAAGAACTTCGAGGTTGTCGAGAGACCGTTCAAGAAGTTTTCCGAGAAGTACGGATACTCCGAGAGCGAACTCGTGGACTTGCTGAAGGAACTTATAGAGAAAAGGGTCGTGAGGGACTTCTACGCGGTTCTGAACGGAGAAAAAGCCGGTTTCAGAGAGAACGGTATGAACCTGATAAAAACCGAAGAGCCGGAGAAGGTTGCAGAGAAGCTCCTGAAAGAGTTCCCGCAGATCACGCACCTCGTTCAGCGAGAGTGTCCGGAGAGCTGGAGGTATCCCCTCTACTTCATGGTTCACGCGTTCGAAAGAAGGAGCATAGATGAGATCGCGGAAAAAGTCAGGGAGTTTAGGGAAATAGAGGAAGTGAGGATTCTCTACAGCAAAATGAACCTCAGAAGCGTCTAACTTCTTTTCGGCTTAACGGGAACCCTCCTCTCGTATCCGCAGTTAAGACAGGTAATTATGACCCTCGACTTGTGAACCCTAACTCTGAATCTATCGCCCCTGTACGGATACAAACACTTCTTGCAGAACATCGTTTTCCTCTTCCCGAGTCTAATTCTGTACTTTTTCGCGATTTTTACAGCAAGCTCGACGTACCTCCTCGCGAGTTCGTAGTCTTTGCCCTTCACTTCGTGGGCTTTTTCGAGAAGAAACTCTATTCTTTCTCTCGCTATTTTCTTTTCGAGGCTCTTCTCCCTCTTTAGGGGCATCGGCACACTTTCTTCGCGCAAGTTTTTAACGTTTTTTGAGCGATAACCTTAAATTCAACGAACCCCCTAAATCCTTTGAGGGCTCGTGGTCTAGCGGTTATGACGCCGCCCTTACGAGGCGGTGATCCCCGGTTCGAATCCGGGCGAGCCCATTTTTATACACCTTATTCCACCGCAGCAACGACTTAAAAAGAAGGTTCTCTCACCGACGATCCTCGACTACTCCTCAAGTAGGCCGCTGAAAGCGGAGGGTCTCTCTTTTCATAGCCTTGAGAATCTTGCAAACATCGTCAGTGAGCGAAAACAGAAGGCCGATACAGAACAGTAGCTATTGAAAAACACAGCTGCATTCCGAATTTGAAAAGCTGAACAAGGAGCTCCAACGCTACGACGTCCTCGAATACGATCACTTCACGAACGAGCTGAAAATCATTAGAGCGAGCGAAGTAATCAGGAGGACGAAGCATTATGGTTAAAGAAATCTTCTTAATCTGGGATGACTGGAATGTTAATCATATTGCAAAACACGGTGTGAGCGTGAAAGAAGTCGAAGAAGCTGTAAAGGATAAAAGAAAGGTTATCTGGAAGCATAGGGGCAGATATGTAATGGTTGCTTCAGCTTACGGGAGAATCCTCTTTATCGTTTTGGAGAAAGTTGAAGGAGAGAAGAATTCTTACTACGTAATAACCGCAAGAGATGCAACAAAATCCGAGAAAAGAATATATAGAAAGAGGAAAAGGTAATGATGATGAAATTACCTCGCTATACGGAAGAAGAGATAGAAAAACTGGAAAGAGAACTTAGAGAACTAATAGAAGCCGGTAAAGCAGAATTCAAATCTATTGACGAATTTCCAGAATTTAAGGATGTTAAGGTAGTTTCCGTTTACGTAGGCGATAAGGTTCTCGTTAGAGGTCACTACCGCAAGATCAACGGAAAGAGAGTCTACGTTAAACCATACTGGAGAAGGAGAAGAAGGAAATAATCTGAAATTGTTCCTACTCATTTTTATATTGCTGTAACAATTTTAGAACATGAATGCTGGCAACTCTCCCAGCTAAGTGGAAAGAAATATATTTTCGAGACTTTCCCTTTTTACCGATGGCTTACGGAAGGTTCGTCTACGCCGGAGAAATTTTTGAGGGCGAATTCGAGATCGAAGGTGATAAGATAATCTTCGACGGCGTCGAGTTTTACAGAGAAGCCGTAAAGTTCCTCCCCCCGGTCAAACCGGAGAAAATCGTGGGAGTCGCTTTAAATTACGAAGACCACGCGAAGGAGCTCGGAATGGAAGTTCCGAAAGAGCCGGCCCTGTTTCTGAAGTCTCCTTCGAGTGTGATCGGTGACGGAGATTACATCCTCCTTCCGAAGAGGTCTCAGAGAGTGGACTACGAAGGCGAGCTGGCGATAGTCATGAGAAGGAAGTGCAAAGACGTCTCGAGGGAGGACGCGGAAGATTACATTCTCGGTTACACGTGCTTCAACGACGTGACGGCGAGAGACCTGCAGCAGTCTGGGTGGCAGTGGGACGTTACGAAGTCTTTCGACACGTTCTCGCCGATAGGCCCCTACGTTGTCGAGCTCGACCCGACCAACCTGAGGATCAGGACTTTTCTAAACGGAAAGGTCGTGCAGGACTCCAGCACCAAAAACCTGATATTCGACGTCTTCACTTTAGTCGAATATATATCCTCACTGATGACGCTCAAAAAGCACGACGTGATAGCGACCGGAACGCCTCCCGGCGTCGGAAGTCTGAAGAGCGGCGACGTGGTTGAAGTCGAGATTGAAGGGATCGGAAAGCTGAGAAACTACGTGAGGTGAGGTTATGGAGAAAGAGTACAACGCGAAGGTCGTCGAAGAAAAGTGGCTGAAGGAATGGAAGGACGAGATGTATTACTTTGACTGGAACTCCGATAAGCCGCACTTCATAATAGACACTCCTCCCCCGTATCCGACCGGATCGTTCCACATCGGCAACGCGCTGAACTGGTGCTACATCGACTTCATAGCGAGATACAAGAGGATGAAGGGTTACGAGGTCATGTTCCCTCAGGGTTGGGACTGCCACGGCCTTCCAACGGAGGTCAAGGTTGAGGAGCTCTACGGAATAAAGAAGAACGACGTCCCGAGGGAGAAGTTCAGAGAGCTCTGCGTGAAGTTCACCGAAGAGAACATAAAGAAGATGAAGGAGACGATGAGAAGGCTCGGCCTGAGCATAGACTGGAGCAAGGAATACGTGACGATGTATCCGGAATACTACAGAAAGACGCAGGTGAGCTTCGTCAGGATGTACAAGAAGGGTCTGATCTACAGAGGCTATCACCCCGTTATTCACTGTCCGAGGTGCGAGACCACGATAGCCCTCGCCGAAATAGAGTATAAAGAGGGCAAAACGAAGCTGAACTACATTAAGTTCGATGAAGGGGTCGTCATAGCAACGACGAGGCCGGAACTGATCCCCGCGTGCGTCGCCATTGCCGTCCATCCGGAGGACGAGAGGTATAAGGACATGGTCGGAAGGGTCGTAAAGGTTCCGATAACTGGTCAGGAAGTTAGAATCATCGCGGACGAGGAAGTCGATCCGGAATACGGAACCGGAATGGTGATGATCTGCACGTTCGGTGACAGGCAGGACGTGAGGTGGTGGAAGAAGCACAACCTCGAGCTGAGAGACGTCTTAACGAGGGACGGGAGGCTCAACGAGAAAGCTGGCAAGTACGCTGGCCTGACGATCAGCGAGGCGAGGGAGAGGATAATAGAGGATCTGAAGAAGGAAGGGAGGGTTTTGAAGCAGGAAGAGGTGGAGCACAAGGTCGGAGTCTGCTGGAGGTGTAAGACGCCGGTGGAAATAGTTCCGGAAGTGCAGTGGTTCGTGAAGGTCGAAAAGGAGAAGATCCTGGAGGCTGCGAGGAAGATAAAGTGGGTTCCCGAGCACATGTTCCTCAGGCTCGAGGACTGGGTAGAGGGGATGGAGTGGGACTGGGTGATAAGCAGACAGAGAGTTTTCGCAACGCCGATCCCCGTCTGGTACTGCAAGAAGTGTGGTGAAACGATAGTCGCCAAAGAGGAGTGGCTTCCAGTAGATCCGACGAAAGATTCTCCGAAAGAGTCCTGTCCGAAGTGCGGGTCGAACGAGTTCGTCGGAGAAGACGATGTCCTCGACACGTGGATGGATTCGAGCATAACGCCCCTCGCCATAGTCGGGTGGCCCGACGAACTGAAGGAGTATCCAACTCACTTGAGACCGCAGGGTCACGACATAATCAGAACCTGGGCGTTCTACACGATACTCAGAAGTCTGGCGCTCGTCGGAGACATTCCGTGGCACGAGATAGTCATAAACGGAATGGTTCTCGGGGAAGACGGGAGAAAGATGAGCAAGAGCCTCGGTAACATCGTCCAGCCGGAAGAGGTCATAGAAAAGTTCGGCGCCGACGCCTTGAGGCAGTGGGCGGCCGTCGGCGGCGTCGTCGGTAGCGACGTTGCGTTCTCGTGGAAAGAGGTCGTCGCAGCGTCAAGGTTCCAGCAGAAGTTCTGGAGCCTGACGAGGTTCTCCGCGATGCACCTCGAAGACTACGAGTTCGACGAGGAGCACGAAAAGTATCTGAGAGATGCGGACAGGTGGATACTCTCGAAGTTAAACAGGCTCGTGAGAGACGTCGACAGGGCGATGAGCGAATACAACTTCAGCGAAGCTCTGAAGCTCATCAGAGGGTTTACTTGGTACGAATTTGCGGACAACTACGTCGAGCTCGTCAAGAACAGGCTGTACTCCGGAAGCGAAGAGGAAAAGCTTGCCGCGAAGTTCACGATATACAAGGTTATGAGCGCCCTAACGAGGCTTCTCGCTCCGTTTACGCCGTTCTTAGCCGAGGAGTGCTGGAATGCTATTTTCAAGAACGGTAGCGTTCACCTGCAGAGGTATCCGGAGGTGGAAGAGAAGTTCATAGACGACGAGGCTGAGAAGAAAGGCGAGAAGATAAAGAGGATCGTGGAGGAGGTTAGGAGGTACAAACACGAGAAAAAGATGGCTCTGAACGCTCCGATGAAAAAGGTCATGATATACTCTCCGGAGAGGTTCGACACGAGGGACATAAGCGGAGCCATAAACGCGGAAGTGGAGTTCCTCGAAAAGCTGCCCGAGATAGAGACGAAGGTAGAAGAGGTTCGGCCGAAGTTCAACATCATCGGACCGAAGTTCAAGGAAAAGGCGAAGGAAATCGTTCAGAAAGTTTCCTCGCTCGGCGACGAGGAAAAGCTTAAATTTATGGAGAGAGGAGAGATAGAAATACAGGTCGATGGAGAGGTCGTGAAGTTGAGTTCGGACTGGTTCGAGTTCAAACTCGAGAAGGTCGTCGGAGGAATGAAGGCGGACGTAATAGAGGTCGACAACGTCGTGGTGTTGATAGAGAGGTAATGAGAATGGAGAGAGAAATAGAGGAGCTGTTTGAGGGCGAACCAACGTTTCAGCACATTTTAAAGTGCGTGCTGAAGCTTACGCCTTCGGAGATAGAGGTTTACTTAGCATTACACCAGCACCCCAACCTCGGCGTGGACGAGCTCGCTGAGATAATGGGGAAGGACAGAAGCGGGGTTTACAGGTCTCTCCAGTCCCTTATGGAGAAGGGGCTCGTGAAGAGGGAATACAGGATCCTCAAGCACGGAGGCTACAAATACCTCTACATACCCATTCCGATAGAGGAGCTCAAAGAAAAGCTGAGAAACGAGCTCGAAAACTGGTTTAAAAAACTGAACGAGGTAGTGGAAAGGTTCGCTATCGAAGAGACGAGTAAACACTCTTGAGGAGCATGGCATCCTCCTCAAGGTTCGGACTCTCGCAAATTACGACGCCGCGAACCTTAAAGTCCTTCAGAGCTCTCATGAGGTCTTCGTATCTGAGGTCGGACTCCTTCAGATTTACGTGTCTTTTTTCCCCCTTGCTGTCGTATTCTATCCCGCTTACGTGACAGTGGAAGTTTTTCAGAGCTTCCTTTCCGAGGCTCTCCACTTTTTCAAGAATTTCGCAGAACTCCTCGTAGCTGTTGAACTTCTGCGTTCTCGCGTGGATGTGGCTGAAGTCCACGCACGGAAGAACTTCTGCTTCTTCGCACAGCCTTATAATCTCTTCGAGCTCTCCGAACTGAGAAACGCTTCCGCTCGTTTCCGGCCTTAAGATGACGTCGAAGCCTTCGTCTTCGATCCTCCTCCTGATCTCCACGATCGCGTTCTTTATCCTCTCGAAAGTTTCCTCCCTCGTCCTCTTGAGGTAGTATCCCGGGTGGAAGACGACGCTATCCGCTCCGAGCACGTTAGATATTTTTGCGGTCTCGTATATGTTGTGCATGCTCCTCCTGACTTTTATCTCGCTGTCCGCGTTGAGGTTTATGAAGTAGGGGGCGTGAGCGCTCAGCCTGACGCCAAGCTCCTCGGCCACCTCCCTAACGGCTTTAGCCTTCTCTTCTCTCATCCTTACCCCTCTCACGAACTCCACTTCCATCGCGTCGAGCTTCAGTTCCGCGACTCTCCTCACGCCACCCTCGGTGCTCCTGTCTTTCGAGGAATTCGGAACGCCGGCAGGTCCGAAGAGCAGCATGCCTCGACCTCCTTAGTTAAGCTTAAATTCACATGTATTTAGAATTTTCAATGGCCTCCCTGAGGATATTCAGAATCTTCGGGATAGACGTTAAAGTTCATTACAGCCTCTTTCTGATACTCGCGGTCTTCAGCTACGCTTTTTACGTCTCTCCCTTCGCCTTTTCGAAACTCGAAAATCCATACAGGCTCGCGTATTCGATCATCTCCGCCGTCGGAATATTCTTCTCGGTCTTCGTCCACGAGCTCTCGCACTCGCTCGTCGCGATAAGATACGGCGGTAGCGTTAAAGAAATAATCCTGTTCGTGTTCGGCGGAATGGCCGTGATGGACAGGTTTCCGAAGAGGGAAGGGCTCGTGAGTTTCGCCGGTCCCCTGTCCAGCCTGGTTCTTGGAGCAGTATTCCTGTCGATTTACTTAGCATCGAATGAAATTATCAAGCCGCTCTTCCTAATACTCGGTCAGGTTAACGTCGCTCTGGCGGTGTTCAATTTAATTCCTGCTTTTCCGCTCGACGGTGGAAGAATTTTGAGGAGCTTCTTAGCGAAGAAATACGGTTTTTACCGGGCCACTAAAATAGCCGCTGAGACCGGAAAAGCCTTCGCGATCTTCATGG
>CAYXDX010000053.1:0-11305 GCA_964463865.1 uncultured archaeon
CCTCAGGCGGCGTCGATTCCCATAAACGACGAGGTGGTTCTGTACGCGATTTTGATAGCGGTTGCCTTACTCTCGCCAGAAGGACTCTGGCACAAGGTTAAAGAGTTCCTCGCAAAGAGCCAGTAGTCTTTTACAAAGTTGCGTAAAGCTTATAAGTTACCTTTACAAATTTTAAAAAGTAACGGGCAAATTTTTGAAGATGTAAAAGGTGATACCATGGGCGTGTGGAAGAAGTGGTATCAGTTCGTAGGCTGGCCTGAAGATGTGGAGGAGCCAGACAAAACACCTCCCGAAATGCTCGCCGAGGTGTCTAAGGAATATCCGGACAAAGACGCGATAATCTACTACGGTCACACGCTGACGTATTCGGAGTTTTTCGATCAGGTCTTGAGGGTAGCTAACGGTTTCTCGGAATACCTCGAGAAGGGCGACAGAATCTCGTTTTTCATGCCGAACTGTCCGCAGTTCAACATTGGATACTTCGCGGCGCTGAGCAACGGTATGATAGCGGTGCACACGAACGTGATGTACACCGAGAGGGAGCTCGAGTTTCAGCTGAATCACTCGGGAGCTAAAGCGATAGTAACTCTCGACATTCTCTACGACAGGGTTAAGGCCGTTTTCGACAAAACTCCGCTCGAATACATCTTCGTCACGAGCCTGAAGGATTACCTGCCCCCGACGTCAAGGAGGTTCCTGCCTTACAAGGACGAGGAAAAGCTAAGGAGCGACGAAAACGTGATATTCTTCACCGATCTGCTCAAGAAGAATCCCAAAGCGCCGAAGTTCGACGTCTCGCTTGAGGATGTAGCGTCTCTCACGTATACGGGCGGAACTACCGGGAGACCGAAAGGAGCCGTTTACACTCACAGGAACCTGATGATAGACGCTCAGATATTCTCGATAGTTCTCGACGTGAGGAAGGGCAAGGACGTTTTCTCCGGTCTGATGCCGATGTTCCACGGAAACGGAATATGGACGAGCAACATGAACGTCTTTTACAACGCCGGAACGGTCGTGCTCTTCCCTTACTTCGAGGCGGGAGAGTTTTTGAGGGCTATCGAGAGGTATAGGATCACGCAGATTCACTGCGTTCCGACCCACCTCGTGGCAATCGTAAACCACCCTGATGTGAGGAATCGCGATCTTTCCTCGGTCAGAGTGATCAGCGTCGGCTCAGCGCCAGTCCCGATAGAGCTCCTGAGAAAGGTGAAGGAGCTCATGCCCGACGCCACGGTCATAGAGCAGTGGGGTCTTACTGAGGCGGCGATAATCGGAACGAGTAACCCTGTTCACGGAATAATAAAAGTTGGAAGCGCCGGAATGCCTGTGCCTGGGGTGGAAATAAAGATCGTGGATCCCGAGACCGGAAAAGATTTGCCGCTCGGTAAGGAGCACGTCGGAGAAATCGTCCTCAGAAGCAAGAAGGTGATAAGAGAGTATTGGAACGATCCGGAGAGAACCAAAGAGCTGATCAGAGACGGATGGCTTTACACCGGTGACATGGGATACATGGACGAGGACGGCTACATATACATAGTGGACAGGAAGAAGGACCTGATAATCGTCAGCGGATACAACGTTTATCCGTCTGAGGTCGAGGAAGTCCTTTACAAGCATCCGGCCGTTTTGGAGTGCGCTGTAATAGGAGTTCCCGACCCATACAGAGGAGAGGTTCCGAAAGCCTTCATAGTCTTGAAGCCCGAATACAAGGGCAAGGTCACGGAGGAAGAAATAATCGAGTTCGCGAGAAAACACTTGGCAGCATACAAGATCCCGAGAATAGTGGAGTTCAGGGACGAACTCCCGAAGAGCGCCGTAGGTAAGATTCTGAGGAGAGTGTTAAGAGAGGAGGAAAGAAAGAAAGCTCAGCAGGGGTAAGATGGACGCCTACGAAGTTTTCAACAAATTTTTCGTCAACAGAGAGAAGATTCGAGAATACAAGCGAGAGGGTAAAGTAGTGATAGGAACGCTCTGCAACACCGTTCCGGAGGAAATCGTTCACTCGCTTGGCGCCGTGCCCGTCAGACTTTTCGGAGGATTTAGCGGGTTTAGGGAGATATACGGAAAGTTTCCGAGCTGGATGTGTGGGTATTCGAGGGGCGTCATGGAAGACGCTTTGAGAGGCGAACACAACTTCGTTGACGGTGTCGTCTCGTCGACGACGGACGATACGAAAATTCACCTCTTCTCGTCTTACGTCTTCTACGCGAAACCGAAGTTCTCGTACATCGTTCAGTATCCGTTTACGAGAGACGAAGTTTCGCTCGACTTTTTCGTGAAAGAGCTCGAAAGGTTCGCAGGAAAACTTTCGGAGTTCCTTGGAGCAAAGCACAGTGAAGACAACCTAAAGAAGTCGATCGAAGTTTACAACGAGTTCAGGCTACTTTCTGCTGAGCTTGATAACCTCAGAGCTGAAGACCCGCCGAAGGTCAAGGGGAGCGAATTCCTCTCGATGATGCTCTCATCTCAGGAGATGCTGAAGGAGGACTTCAACGAGTTGCTGAAGACTTTTCTCGAGAGCGCGAGAAAAAGAGATGGTGAGAATGATTACAAGGTGAGGGTTCACGTTTCCGGAACGGACTTTACCGGTGTGACTTTCTTCAGAAAGCTCGAAGAGTGGGGGCTCGCGATAGTCTCGGACGACATGTGCACATCCTCTGCATATTACTCCAGACTGGTCAGCGGCGAAAGTTTGAAGGACGTCGCCAGGAGGTATCTCAACGTAAGCTCCTGCACGCTTTCCGGAGACTTCATGGCTGTAGAAGATCGGTTGAAGTTCATAGAGGAGAGAATAGAGAGCAGTAAAGCGGAGGCGGTGGTTGTCCTCAAGGAAAGGGGCTGTGAAATCTGCGGACATCAGTGCAGCTGGATAGTTAAAGAGCTGAACGTTCCGGTTCTCGTTCTCGATTACGAGTATCCTATAAGCGTGGAGCAGTATAGGACGAGAGTCGAGGCGTTTTTGGAATCTTTCGGGTGATTTTATGTGGAACCCCCTCGGATATAAAGACCTTTACAGGAGCCTGTTCAAGAAGCACCTTGCGAGGCAGGAGGAATTGCTGAAAAGAGGCAGACCTGTCGGCTGGTTCTTCTCCTTCCATCCGTCGGAGTTGATATACGTTTTCGACGTCGTTTCAGCATTTCCGGAGCAATACTCAGCTTACTGCGCCGCGAGAGGTTCGTCGGTCTACCTAATCGACGAAGCCATATCTTCAGGATACGCCCACTTCCTCTGCGACTACTTCAAGACGACCGTAGGATCCATAATCTCTCCGGAAAAAGCCACGAAACCGCTGATGCCGAAACCGGACTTCATCGTGGGGACGAGAGCCCTCTGCGTGGGACACACGGAGATGGCGGAAGTTTTCGCGAAGTTCTTCAACGTTCCCAAATACGTCGTCAACTACCCTTACTGGACTAAAGACTCTCTTAGAGGCGTTGACGAGCTTAGTAAGGAGTGCGAGTGGGCTGAAGAGCTTTACATCGAATACACGGTGAAGAGACTTCGGGGTTTAATGGAATTCCTTGAAAAAATCGCGGGTGAGCCTGACAGGGAAAGGGAGAAAGAAGTTTTCAGGAGAGCGGAAAAAACGTCAAACCTGCTGATAGAAATTTTGAAGCTGATGATGTCCAAGCCGACTCCGGGAAGTCAGAGGGAAATCGGAGATCTGGTCTTCATAGCGTTCTTCGTTCTCGGCAGCGATTACGCTCTCGAATTCTGCGAGAAGGCTTACGAGATAATAAAGGAGAGAGTGAAGAGAGGAGAAGGTGTTTCCGACGAGAGGTTCAGGCTGCTGACTTTCGGAATAATGCCCTGGCACTCCCTTTCGCTCTACGAATACTGCGAAAGGAAGGGTGTGAACTTCCCGGTGAACCTATACGTAAACGCTTCGGTTCACAGGTTTGACTCGTCGAAGCCGTTAGAGAGCATGGTTCGAAGGAGCATGCACTTCACAAACTCCGACTACTCGTTCCTCGAAAGCGTCGTGAAAACTGCCAAGAAAGCTGACGTCGACGGGGCGCTTTTGCTGGAAAACACCGGCTGCAGAATAACGTCGGCGATAGTTTACCCGCTTGCGCAGGTCCTCAAAGAGGAGCTCGGAATTCCGAGCCTGATACTCGAAGCACCGCAGTGCGATCCGAGAATGATGCCGGTGGAAAGGGCAAAGACAAAAATAGACGCGTTCGTAGAATCTCTGGGGTAACATGTTCGCCGGAGTCGACATAGGTTCGAACACGACGAAAGCGTGCGTAGTAGACGAAAGCGGAGAGATCCTCGCATATAGCCTCGTGAAGACTGGTGCATTCGTCAGAGAAGCCGGAAAAAGAGCGCTCGACGAGTGCCTCAGAAAACTGGGGCGTCCAAAATTAGAGTATATCGTGGCCACTGGATACGGAAGGAACCTCGCGGCTGAAGACTTCGCGGACGAAAAGGTTACCGAAATTACCTGTCATGCGGTCGGAGCGAGGAAGATATTTCCGGACTGCAGAACGGTGATCGACGTCGGCGGGCAGGATTCGAAAGCAATCGCCATCGACGATAGTGGAAGGGTTGTTAACTTCGCCATGAACGACAAGTGTTCTGCCGGAACGGGCAAGTTTCTTGAGGTCATGGCAGACACGCTCGGGCTAACCCTTGAAGAGCTGTCGGCCATATGTTTTGAATCAGAAAGCTACGTCGAAATAACGAGTGTTTGCACGGTTTTTGCTGAAAGTGAGGTAATCTCCCTCCTTTCGGAAGGAAAAGACGTTCGCGACATCGTTACGGGCGTTTGCAAAGCTATATCGAGGAGGATAGCCGGAATCGTGAAGCAAGTGGGTGTTAGAGAGAAGGTCGTGATGACGGGGGGAGTTGCGAAGAACCTGGGAGTCGTGAAAGCTCTTGAGGAGGAGTTAAACGTAAAGATTTATCTACCAGAGAATCCTCAAATCGTCGGAGCTTACGGAGCCGCGTTAATAGCAGCGAGCAGAAGGTAGTGGATACTTTACAAAGTAAAGTGACTTGTTAATTTCAACTTTAATTCGTAAACTTTATATCCTGTTATTTCAACATTTTATCATGGTCGACTATAAAGAGATTATTTACGACGAAAACTGGTATGAGCACACGGCCCTGATTGCAATAAACAGACCCCACGAATACAACTCCTACACACTGACAACTCTGAAAGAGATGGTCGACGCCATCGAGAGGGCGATGTGGAACGACGACGTCCAGTTTATAGTTTTGACCGGCGTTGGCGACAAAGCCTTCTGCACCGGCGGTAACGTGCATGAATATGCCGAAGAATACACGAAGAAGCCTTCGGACTTCTGGAAGTGGGGAGAAATCTACGGTAGGGTTTTCGACATGATAATGCACTGCGGGAAGCCAGTCATAGCGAGAGTCAACGGAGTTACTGCTGGGGGAGGCTTCGAATTCGTATGCGCTTGCGATTTAGCTGTCGCGAGCGAAAACGCGAGGTTCATTTCTCCCGGGCCAAGGGTTGGAATGACCTCGATAGGCGGACTGTCTCAGTGGTTGCCTTTGCACATAGGTTTGAAGAGAGCTGCAGAAATAGTCATGATGAGCAGCGAAATCGATGCGAAGACAGCTTACGAGTGGGGGATCGTCAACGCCGTCGTTCCACAGGACAAGCTCGACGACAAGGTTAAGGAGATGATAGACAAGATGCTCGACCTCTCTCCTTCAAGCCTGTGGTACTTCAAAGTTCACTTGAACTGGTGGAGAGATTTAGTCTGGAGGCTGACCTGGGAGCACGGAAAGGCGTGGTTCTCACTCAACATAGGTGGAGTCGAGCCGAGCGAAGGATTGTGGGCGTTCAAACAGAAGAGAAAGGCGAGGATGAGGGAGATAAGAGACAGAATAGGAAAAGGCTTGGATCCGAGGTATCCCTACGGTCCTTTAATGAAGAAGTGCGAGAAGTGTGGAGCGGAATTCCTGCCGGACTTCTCGAAGTTCTGTCTGAACTGCGGAGCCAAGCTTGAGTAGCTTTTCTTTTTTCTTGATTGCAGGGTGAGAGGTAACGGGGATTTTGCAAAGAGTTTGTTCAAAAACGTTATATCGAAGTGTGACGATGAGACATTGAAATGAAGAAAGAAGCTGAGAGGTGGCTGGAAGAATCTCTGTGGGATCTCGAAACTGCTATGATTCTGCACGAAAAAAAAAGATACAATTCAGCAGCTTTCTACGCTCATCAAGCGGCTGAAAAAGCGGCTAAGGCTTTGCTGTTTTTCGTGAACGAAGCTCCCTGGGGACACAGTATTCGAGAATTGTTGGAAAGATTTTTCGAAAGGAGAGGAGAGAAGGTTGAGAAACTCTTGGTTTACGCGAGGGAGTTGGATAGACATTATATTCCCTCTCGATATCCAGATGCACACCCTTCTGGAACTCCTCACGAAGCTTATGACGATGAAACATCGAAAAGAGCGATAAGTGCTGCTGAAGAGGTGGTGAGTTTTGCAAGAAAAGTTATCTATGGATAAGCTAAAAGAGGCTGTGAAGAAACTGAGAGAGCATTACACTCTTCACGCCGTAATTCTTTTTGGTTCGAGAGCGAGAGGGGACTTTAAGCCTTGGAGTGATTACGACTTGCTGATAATCGCAGAATTCAACGAAAAATATCTGGACAGAATAGGTAAGTTGCTGGAAATACTCGATTTAGGCATAAACATCGAGCCACACCCGTACACTCTCGATGAAACCTTAGAAATGCTGAAGAGGGGAAGTCCGACGATTCTCGATGCGCTATCTGAGGGCATAACCCTTTTTGAATCGAAGCAGTTTGAGAGAGTCAAGAAAGCTTACGAGGAGATGCTGAAAAAAGGATTGAAGAAAAGTAATGTTTCTTATGTGCTTCCTGAGTGACGCTATTCAATCTTCTCAAAGTAGTACCAATACCTCTTCTTCTCTCCCGGTCCTTCTATTTCAAGTATTTCCCACCTAACCTTGTCCCCTATCTTTAAGTCCTCGTACTTAACGTCGAACATCATTCCGCTGATTTGCACACCGTTTTCAGGATAATTTCCGAACCTCGCTATCGCTATGACGAACGGAGCGTAATTTTCGACGATTATTGGAGCTCCGAGCTTTAGCTCGGTGAAAGCGTAGAGCTCACCTTCTTCTGGAATCCTCACCCATTCCATCTCGTTGGAGTAGCAGTTCGGACAGACTATCTGCGGAGGAAACATCAGCTTTCCACAGCTCTTGCACTTCGTGGTTGTAAGCTCTCCCTCGGCCAGGTTCCTGTAGAAGTCGTAAATGCCAGTAGCATCCGGACCGCTCGGATCCTGCTGCTCCCATAAATCGAGGAGAGGTGGGAGGTCTATTTTTTCTGGAAGCGTTAGCTTTCTCTTTGGCTTCTTCACACTATCACCTCCCGAACTTAACCTCTCTCGGCTTGTTCACGCTGTAAGCCATTATGTGGTGAAGCTGAGCCATTCCGCTCAAATTGTGGGCTATAGCCAGCTCTGCACCATCAACGTATCTACCCTTCGGCACTTCTCCTCTGAACTGCATCACTATCTCCCACGCCTGTCTCGTTCCGGTCGCTCCTAATGGATGACCGTTGGCTAAAAGTCCTCCTCCGGGATTTACGGCAACTTTCCCACCTATGTAGCTCTCTCCTTCCTCTATGAACTTCCCTCCCTCACCCTTCTTGCAGAAGCCGAACTCCTCGTATTCGATTATCTCACTTATCGTGAAGCAGTCGTGAACCTCGGCTATGTCAATGTCGTCCGGAGTTATTTTGAGCATGTCGTAGAGGTCTTTGGCAGCTCTCCTCAAAGCCACCCACTCAGCCAGTTCGCCCATCTGATTCGTTGTATGCGCAGCGTCCACATGCTGAACTCCTCCGAGGATCCAGACCGGCGTGTCGGTGAACTCCCTCGCTCTATCCTCGCTCGTTAAGAGCAAGGCTACGGCTCCATCCGTTATGGCCGAGCAGTCGAAGAGCTTTAGGGGAGGAGCGACCATCCTTGAGTTGAGCACCTGCTCCACCGTCACCTTCTTCTGGAACTGAGCGTATGGATTCTGCGAACCGTATTCCTGATTTTTCACCCTCACCATAGCCAGCTGTTCTTCCGTCGTGCCGTACAAATGCATGTGCCTCTGAGCGACCATTGCAAAGAATGGAGGGGCGGTGAAGCCGTTTGCTCCGTCGAACTCTCTGTTTCCGACGTTTATCATGCTCGACTGGCTGACGTTGAGGAACTTCGAGTTCATTTTTTCTACTCCAACAACTAAAGCTACGTCGCTCAGGCCTGTGGCTATAGAAAGCCAGGCGTATCTTATCGCGAGCTGTCCGCTCGCACAAGCCGACTCCGTTCTGGCTATTACCCTCCTCACTTCTATCCCGAGCAGTTCAGCGACAAGAGGAGCAACGTGAGTCTGGAATATCCACCTTTCCGGCTGGGCAGCTCCGACGAAGAGGGAATCTATGTCCTTCTTGTCGAGATTCGGAACGTCGTCGAACAAAGCCTTCCCAGCTTCTAACACGAGATCTTTCCAGCTCGCCTCTCTTACGCCGAACCTCGTTATTCCAACTCCGACTATAGCCACGTTCCTCATACTCATCTCCCCTTGAAGTTCGGTTTCCTCCTGTAGGAGAACGCCTGAATTCCCTCAGCCACGTCATCTGAGAGAACTATGTCTCCTCCAGCAGCGGACTCCATGAAGAGTGAAGCTTCAAGCTCTGGCTTTATTCCGTGGAACATCACCCTCTTCACGAACTTGTAGGCTAAAGGAGGACCTTCTGAAATTTTTTCGGCAACTTCCATAACCTTCTTCCAGAACTCGTTTTCATCGGCTACGTAATTAGCTATTCCAAGCTCGTAAGCCGTTTTAGCGTCAAGCGTTTCCCTCATGAATATGAGCTGCTTAGCCTTCGAAACTCCAACGGCTAAAGCGAGTCTCTGCGTTCCTCCCCACCCAGGAAATATTCCGAGGTTTAGCTCCGGCAATGCTAAAATCGCTCTGCTGCTCACAACTCTCAAGTCGCAGGCTAAAGCAAGTTCGAATCCCCCTCCCATCGCAGCACCGTTTATAGCTGCTATGACAGGCTTCGACAGCTTCTCTATCTTGCTGAACACTCTCTGTCCGAGCTGGCTGAACTCGAACATCCTCTCGACTTTTCCTTCTGCAAAAACGGCTATGTCGGCTCCGGCGCAGAAGTTCCTACCCTCGCCGGTAATAACGATGCATCTAACACTCTCATCTTCTTCGAGCCAGTCCAAGGCATCCTCTATCTCTCTTAAAAACGTCTCGTTTAGAGCGTTTGCCCTTTGAGGTCTGTTCAGCTTTATAACTGCTATACTCTCTTTCGGTCTCTCTACTTTTACGAACTCGTAAAGCCCTCTTCCATACTTGTAAAAACCTTCTCCGGTCTTTCTTCCGAGCTTACCCTCTTCCATCATCTTCTGCAAAACCGGGTTTACCTTGTATCTCTCCTCACCGTATTCCTTGTAGAGTTCCTCAAGCTTCTGAACGATTTTGTCTATTCCTATGTCGTCAGCCATCCTCAGCAGACCTCTCGGGTAGTTTAGCCCGTGGATAACTCCCAAGTCTATTTCTTCAGCTGTAGCAACTCCTTTTTCAATCAGCCAGGCAGCCTCGTTTACTGCCGGAGCAATAAGTCTTAGGAGGTCAAATTTTGCTCCAGCTCTTAAAGGCACTTCGTTCGTCTTTCCTTCGCTCCAGTCGTAGAATCCCTTTCCGCTCTTCTTTCCGAGGTGTCCGGCTTTGAACAGCCTTTCGAAGGGTGGAGCTGGTCTATAGCTTTCGCCTAAGGTTTGCCTGAAGTATTCGAGGACGTGGTAGCTTACGTCGATGCATCCTCCTCCAAGGAGGTCGTGGAGCTCGAAAAGACCCATCGGCAGACCCATTCTGTATTTAACTGCCGAGTCTATTTCCTCTACACTACCTTCTCCCTTCTCCAGCGCCCATGCAGCCTCGTTTGTCATCGTCACGAAAATTCTGTTCACCACAAAACCGGGCACGTCTTTTCTAACGTGGATGATGACTCTGTTCATCTTCTTCGAAACTTCTTCAGTGATCTTCACGGTCTCCTCGCTCGTCTTCTCTCCCCAGACGATCTCCACTAACCTCATCACCTTCGGCGGGTTGAAGAAGTGCAAGCCGATGAACCTCTCGGGTTTCTTCAGAGCCTTGGAGAGCTCGGTGATGCTCAGCGAAGACGTATTTGTTGCTATGATCGTATCCTCTCTGCAGTATTCTTCGCATTCAGCAAAGACCTGCTTTTTGAGGTCCATTATCTCTGGAATCGCCTCTATTATCAAGTCCGCATCTTTCACAGCTTCTTTCAAGTCAAGAGTCGTTGAGATTCTCTTCAAAACGTCTTCTGGATTTTCCTTAATCCTGCCCTTCTTGAAGTCCTTCTCCAAGCTCTGCTTTATTCTCTCCATCGCGTTGCTGAGAATTTCCTCCTTTATGTCTCTCAAGGTTACTTCGAAGCCTGACACAGCAGCGAGCTCCGCTATCGCATGTCCCATCGCTCCGGCTCCCAAAACAGCGATCTTCCTAACCTCCAAAAGATCACCCCCAATACTCGTAACCAGCTTTTAGAGCCTTCAGGTTAGGTTCTACGAGCCTTTCCGGGAAAAACTCCCTTATCGTCTCCTCAAGGGCTTCATAACTGAACGGCAATTCTGCTATCCTGGCGAGCATGCCTATCACGACGACGTTGGTAGCTTGGACAGTTCCGGCAACTTCTTCTGCAACCTTGGACGCGCTAACGACCTTTACGTTGTTCGTGATCTCTTTCAGCACGTCAACGACCTCGTCAAGCTCGGGATACCTGCCGAGTCCTGCCGAGACGGACGGCGGTATAATCGGCCTGTCGTTCAG
The DNA here is from genome assembly GCA_964463865.1 of uncultured archaeon. Classification (GTDB taxonomy): domain Archaea; phylum Halobacteriota; class Archaeoglobi; order Archaeoglobales; family Archaeoglobaceae; genus Ferroglobus. The sequence continues at coordinate 10,865 of CAYXDX010000053.1, forward strand.
TATTACGGTCGTATCTTCGCTCAGATACTGCGAATACCTTAAGACCTCTACGGGCTCCAGTGAAATGGCGTAGTCAGCTCCGCCGAACGGTATCAGCGGGGAGTAAACGTCTCCGAACCTTACGTGAACCTCTACGCTTCCTCCTCTCTGTGCCATTCCGTGAGTCTCAGCAGTAACGACGTTAACACCTGACCTCAACGCAGCTCTTGCGAGTATGTTCGAAGTAGTGAGGATTCCCTGCCCCCCAACGCCGACGAGCAACACGTCTAACTTCATCTTTCCAAATTTTGGACTTTTAACTATATGAATTTTACTAAAGCAAGTTAGTTTATAAACCAGTGTTTACAGTAGGAAAAATATATAAAGTATCGATCTAACAATGTAATATGCTCAAAGACGTCCTCGCCGAACCCGGAAGTAGGGTCTTCCTCCTCGGAAACG
>CAYXDX010000054.1:0-11278 GCA_964463865.1 uncultured archaeon
GATGTAAAAGAAGTCGTGAAATCCGGGTTGGCGAGTGTTAGAGGATTAATAGGGGAAGTATTCCTTGAAGAGGATAGGGAACTGACGGAAACTTACGAGGGAATATTGAGAGCTCTGGCGGTAGGAAACGTTTTTCCCAAGGACATAGCAAGTTTTCTCGGAAAAACGTCGAGCGACATCAAGTCGTTCCTCTCTAACCTGCTGGAAATGGGTCTTGTGAGGAGGATAAAGGTGTTTGGAAAGAAAAAGTGGATATACAAAATATCTTCGCCGGTGATTGACCTCTTCTACTACCTCGACACGAAATACGGGATATCCGAACTTAGTATTGACAGCAGAACGTTCGAGAAAGCTTATGCAGAGAAACTGCCGAAGTACTTTGAGGACTTCGTTAGAACCGCTCTGGCAGAGAAGTATCGAGGAGAAGAAGAGATCATGCTCTCCCCGGAAGTTGATGTCGTCATAACAGTTAGAGGCAAGGTTGTTTGCTGTGCTGAAGTGAAGATTAGATCGAGGAAAAAAGATCTTGATGTTCTCAAATCCAAAACTTCTGATTTGGATTGCGATAAGCTTGTTGTAGACGCAAACACCGTGAAACTCTTGAAATAAAGAATGGTGTATTGATTTTTATTCGGCTTAACTATGCTTCAGGTAGAAACTCTTAACCTGGAATTAAGTGAGACCCGTCGCAGCTCCTCGCTTTGAATCTGAACCCTTCTCTGCAGAAAGCGTAGCTCAATCCAAGCTCCTCGCACTTCTTGGCAACTCTCGACAGGAGCTTCAATCTAAGCTCTCTTTTCAAATACCAGCTCCCTCCGATCTTTTCTCCACGCTTGAAGTAAAGCTCTTTAAATTTGTCTTTCAACTCCGGAAAAGCTTTTGAGAGCCTCGAATAGGAGTCAGCTCTCAGCTTCAGCGTTGAAGAAACGACGTGATCGACGAAACTGGCTTTTTCCAGCACTTCCTCGACGCTCTCGCTCAAAAGCGGAATCACTGGATCGAGCCTCAGTATTGCCGGGACTCCTGCTTCGCTCACTCTCTTCAGGGCTTTTAGCCTTCTTTTTGGACTCGGAGCGTTCGGCTCTATTTTTTCAGCTAAAGCCTCGTCGAGGGTCGTTATCGTTATTGCCACAGCACTCCTCATCTCTCTCAGAATGTCGAGGTCCCTCGTTACCAGATCGCTCTTCGTAATCACGAGAACTCTCAGATCCCTGTCTTTGAACATTTTCAGCGAAGACCTCGTGAGTTCGAGCTCCTCTTCTATTTTCGGATAAGGGTCGCTGCTGTTCGACATCGATATCAGAGTTCCGGGCTTTATCTTTCTCAGCTCTTTTTCGAGTCTTATCAGTAACCTCTCTTTCGGTCGGGCGTTGAAGAAGTTTGGGATGTAAGTGGAGTAGCAATACAGACAGCGGTGGTTACAGCCCGTGTAGGGGTTGAAGGACAGCTTATCTGGACACGTGCAAAGCTTCGACTTCCAGGGGTCGAAAGGAGCCAGAAGCTTATAGCTCATACAACTCGGAATTCAGCCACGGAATTAGAGCCATCGTCACGGCTATTTCTGTCAAATCGCTCCTTTTCACTTTTTCTTTCGTTAGAAAACCTATCGCACCTATTTTTTCTCCGAGGTTCTCTATTCCGGTTATTTCGTCCATGACCTCTCCGACCTCTCTTCCTCCCAGAACCTCTTCAACTACCTTTTTCGGATACTCGAATCCCGGTCCGAAACCGATGGTAAACCTTTCTCCGTCATATACGCACGCGACCTGAAAGTCTACGTAACCGGTTAGACTGTTTTCTACTTTAAAGAGCCCCGCTTCGACGCCTACTGAGAAGTCGAACTCTTCGCTGTAAGACTTTTTAGCTCTGTTTATCGCTCCAAGGATGGTTTCGGAGTTGAATGGTTGGGGAGGGACTTCTGGATTCACGGACTTCCCGACTACCTCCACTTCACCGAAGAACTTCTTGAACGCTCTCTTTACACCTTCGAGCTTGGCGGGATTTTTCGTTCCGGCAACGATCCTCATTTTCGAATCGCTTTGCACTCGATGTTTAAAACGTTTAACGCAAACTTTTTTATTTTAGTTATTTTAACGATTTAAATGATGAAAAGAGAGGCCTTCAAGAAGCTGTTCTATCCCAAGAGCGTCGCCCTGATAGGAGCGACGAACAACCCCAGAAAAATGGGCTGTCACGCTCTGAAAAGTCTGCTCGAGTTTAGCGGAAGGGTGTATCCGGTGAACCCGAAGTATTCGGAGATCTTCGGAGTGAAAGCGTATCCGAACGTCGAAGCCCTCCCGGAGGCTCCAGACTTGGCAATTCTTGCCGTTCCGAGGGACGCGATCTACGAAAACGTGAAAGCTCTCCTCGAGAAGGGGACGAGGGCTTTCGTCATAATCAGCGCTGGCTTTAAAGAAGCGGAGATCGAGGGAGGGGAAGAGCTGCACGAGAGACTTAAAGAGCTTGTAGAGAGTTATGGAGCCGTTGTGATCGGTCCTAACACTTTTGGAATGGTAAATCTTCACGCGAACCTTAACGCGAGCTTTACGCCAGCTTTAAGCAAGTTGAAGAAGGGAAACATTGCCCTCGTTAGCCAGAGCGGTGGAGTGTGCCACCTCATCGCTCCGTATTCGATGAGAGAGGGTATAGGCTTCAGCAAGATAGTGGGACTCGGCAACAGGCTCAACGTAGACTTTCACGACGTTCTCGACTACCTGAAAGACGACGACGAAACCAAAAGCATCGCGCTTTACATCGAGGGGATTGAGCGTCCGAGAAAACTCTGCGAGAAGATTTCGGAAATTTACAGGGAAAAGCCGATCGTCGCGATGAAGTCCGGGAAGTTTCAAAAGGCCGACAAGGCATCGAGATCGCATACCGGCTCGTTGGCGGGGAACTACAAGCTATACGTTTCCGCTTTGAAGCAGAGCGGCTCCGTAATCGCAGAGAGCCTCGTAGAGCTAATTTCGTTTGCAAAAGCCCTCGCGATGCAGAAGCCCATGCTCGGGGATCGCGTCGCCGTCATCTCTCTCGTTGCCGGACTTGGTATGGTTGCTTCCGACACCTGCGAAGCTCAGGGGTTAAAACTGGCGGAGTTCTCAGAAGAAACTAAGAAGAAAATATACGAACTGCTTCCGCCGTATACGATAAGGGACAACCCAATAGATCTTGGCTTCGTCGCAAACGAGAGAGACGTTTGTGGAGAGGTTATAAAAATAGCCGCCTCGGACGAGAACGTCGACGGGCTCGTCGTGAACTACATATACTCTTGGTCCGAAGAATTCCTTGAAGTTCCGGTTAAGGAAATCGTAGAAGTTAGCAGAGAGAAGCCCGTGACGGTTTGCTTGAACTACCCACCGGGATACTGGGACGACGTGAAGGAACAACTCGAGAAAAACAGCGTTCCAGTCTACCCCACGCCGGAGCTCGCGGCTAAAAGTCTCGCGGCTTTGAGGGAATACGGAAAAATGATCAGACGATAACTCTCGCGTCGACGACGAAAACACCTTTTTCGCTGGCTATCAGCGGATTCACGTCAGCTTCGACAACTTTTTCATTTCTCACGAACTCCGAAAACTTGGTTACGACGTCTACGAGAGCGCCCTTATCGAGTTTCGTCCCTCTGAAACCCTCTACGAACTTCGAGAGTTTCGTCTCCTCTATCATCTCTTCCACGTCTCTCTCCTTCAGCGGAACGAGTCTGAAGGAAACGTCTTCGAAGAGTTCGACGAAGACGCCTCCGGTTCCAAGAGCGACATAGCTTCCGAAAAATTCGTCTCTTTTTGCGCCAAGGAATATTTCCAAGCCGGACAGCTCTTCCTGAATCGCAACCTCTCCGAAAGGCTTCAACTTTTCGAACGCTTCCAACAACTCGCTTTCGCTCTTTACGTGGAGGAACACTCCGATTTCGGTTTTGTGCTCTGATACGTTCGGCTTTACGACGAGAGGAAATCCGACCTCTTTCGCGGCGTCGAGAGCTTCTTCTCTTGAAGACGCGAAGACGGTTTTTGCAACCGGAAGGTCGTATTTACGCAACGCTTCCAGGGATTCCTTCAAGTTTAGGACCTTCATACTACTTCACCAGATCGAACAGAGCTATTCTCTCTCTAACGAGTAGCGGGATTTTTTCTACTCCCACTACTTTCAACTCTTCTTCGGTTATGTTGTAGAGCTTCATCAACCTTTTAACTTTTTCCTTGTCGAGTTCTCCGAGAACTTTCTTCTCCACGAATCCGAGCCTCTTCAACTCTTCGAGACACGCCTCGTCGGTTACGACTACAACTCTGTTCAACCCCTCCCTCAGACCTATCTTCAGCGCGTCCCTGATCTGCCTCGTCGCGGCGACGTATAGAAGTATTTCCGTGGACAAGTTTTTCGCGACGTTTCTTCCCTCTTTCCAGGATTTTTTTGCCTTCTTTACGGCAAACTCGACGACAGAGACGTCGGGGACGAAATCGGAGTTTATGAACGTAGCTTCGCACGGGAGCTTTGATATGAAGTCCTTCACGTTTTCGACGAATACCTCTCCTTCTACGATTTTCATAGCACTCTCATCACGGACTCCATTCTAATGCCCTTCTCGGTTATGTCGTACCTCAAAATGCTCTTCGGAACTATCGTCGCTTTAATCTTGAGAACTTTCAGCCTCCTCTGGACTTCCGTTTCGGCCTCTCTTATGCTCAGCTCAATCACTCCGTCGGCGTAGTGCTTTATCGCCGCCTCTATTCTGCTTTCGAACATACCTTTCGTGAACGTCGCGACGCAAACGCTCTTGTTCCTTCTCGTTTGAATCGTTATCTTGTCGACGAGCGCTTTGACCTCTTCCCAGCTGTAGTTCTCCACGAAATATGTCAGGCTGTGTATCGCTATCCTGTTGTGGTTACTCTTCCAAAGCTCGTCGGTGACCCTCTTGTACGGATCCTGCGTAGTCGCTCTGAGGAAAGACTTCGCGTCTCCTCCGCCGACCATTCCGAACACTTTCGGCGACATGAGGTCGAGGATGTCGAGATTGTCCGGATTCATTCCGGATATCGCTTTGACGTTGTTTCTGATCTCCTCTTCCGTCTCTTCCGTGCTTATGAAAAGCGCTTTCTCGCCCTTCCTCAACCCTTCGATTACGAAGTGGTAGACGAAGTAGTTCGCTCCAGCTCCCGGATCTTCGATGAGGACTATGAAACTTCCAGCCGGAAAACCGCCGCCAAGCTGCGAATCGAGACTCATTATTCCCGTCGAATATCTTTCCATTAGATCACCTTGAAAATTTTTAACAAAACTCTTCAGCATAATTTATAAACCTTACTTACTCATGCTTAGCGATGAAACTTAAATTCGACGAGAGAGGGTTGATTCCCGTGGTAGTCCAAGATGTGGACACGAGAGAGGTTTTGATGCTCGCCTACGCGAACGAAGAAGCGATTAAGCTTACCCTCGAAACGGGATACGCTCACTACTTCAGCAGGAGCAGAAACAGGATATGGAAAAAAGGAGAGGAGTCGGGTAACGTTCAGGAGGTCGTGGAAGTTAAAGTCGACTGCGACGCCGACGCTTTGCTCTACCTTGTTAGGCAGAGAGGTGTCGCTTGCCACACCGGAAACTACTCCTGCTTTTTCACCAAGTTGGGGGAGATCTGAATGAAATACGTGCTCGACACGAGCGTGATAATAGACGGCAGAGTTTCTCAGATGATCGAAAAGGGGGAGCTGAAGGGGACGATAATAATTCCCGAGGCAGCTCTGGCTGAGCTGGAAGCTCAGGCTAACTTCGGGAAGATAACAGGACTGCAGGGACTGGAGGAAGTTAAAAAGATAAGAGAACTTTCGGAGAAGTACGGGTTCGACGTCCTCTTTCTCGGAGAGAGACCCACTCTCGAACACGTCAGGCTTGCGAGGGGCGGTGAGATTGACAACCTGATAAGGAAGGTTGCCGAAGAGGAAGGTGCTACGCTCGTCACGAGCGACAGAGTTCAGTACTACGTGGCTCTCGCCAAGGGTATAAAGGCGATGTACCTCGAAAAAAGAGTTATCAGACCCGAGGAAACGAAGATAATGACTTTCTTCACTCCAGATACGGCGAGCGTCCACCTGAGAGAGGGCTGTCCACCTCTGGCGAAGAGAGGTAAGATCGGCGCGTTGAAGCTCGTGAAGATAAGAGACGAGCCGATGACACTTGACGAACTCAGGGAAATTGCCCACGAGATAATAGAGGCGGCGAGCCAGGACAGGGAAAGCAACATAGAGATAGAGAGAGAAGGTGCGACGGTGGTTCAGCTCAGAGACGTGAGAATAGCAATAGCGGAGAGACCGTTTGCGGACAGAATGGAAATTACTGCCGTGCGACCTATTGCTAAGGCGACGCTCGAAGACTTCGGCATCAGCGAGGAGCTGAAGCAGAGAATAGTTGAGAGACAGCGCGGTATACTGATTGCTGGACCTCCAGGAGCTGGCAAGTCGACGTTCGCGGCGAGCGTTGCCAACTACCTGATGGAGAATGGATACATGGTAAAAACGATGGAGAGCCCGAGAGATCTGATGGTCAGGGATGAAATAACTCAATACGCGCCGCTGGAAGGAGACATGAGCCTTACAGCAGACGTTTTGCTCTTGGTGAGACCGGACTACACGATCTACGACGAGGTCAGAAAAACGTCCGACTTTCAGGTTTTCGCCGACATGCGCCTGGCGGGCGTCGGAATGATAGGCGTCACTCACGCGACGAGGCCGATAGACGCTATTCAGAGGATGATAGGCAGGCTCGAGCTCGGCGTTATACCGCAGGTCGTGGACACGGTGATTTTCATAGACGCCGGAAAGATAACGAAGGTGTATGAGCTGAACTTCACCGTAAAGGTTCCGTTCGGGATGGTTGAAGCGGACTTGGCGAGACCGGTCATAGAGGTGATGGACTTCGAGACGAAGAAGGTCGAATACGAGATCTACACCTACGGCGAACAGGTAGTCGTGATGCCCGTCAAAGAAGAGGGCGCGAATAAGCTCGTCGTCAACGCGGTCGAGAACAAGATTAAGGACATAGTATCAGTCTACGAAATCGAGCCGATAAGCGATAAGAAGGTGATAGTCAGAATCCCAGAAGACGAAATTCCGCACTTACTCGGAAGGAAGGGCAGGAAAATCAAGAAAATTGAGGAAGAACTCGGGATTTCGATTGAGGTCGAACCGCTCAAGGTCGAGAGAAAGAACGTGCTCGAAACCTTCGTCGAAGAAAAAGGGAAACACTACGTCATTCACGCCGAGGGGCTGGAGGGAAAGACGGTAGACATATACGCTGGAGACGACTACGTCGCGACGGCAGAGGTTGGAAGGAGAGGCGTCATAAGGGTTAGAAAGGACAGAGAAGCCGGAAAGAGGATAAAGCTCGCACTCGCGAAGGGCGAAAAGATATACCTGAGGTATTGACATGCTCTTTTTAGTATTTTACCTCGCATCGTCCCTACTCGCGGCTTATCTCTCGACGTTTTTCTTCAGCGAAGGGATGTTCGCGTTCGAAAATCCGGGCGACGTAACGAACTCGATCTACTATTTTGGAGCAATTCTCGTGTTTACCGCTGTCGTGCTCCTGCTAATTCGAATCTCGAAGAAGTTCGTAAAGTTCGTCTTCTCCGCGCTGATATTTGCGACCATACACTTCGTCTTCGCGCCTTTTCTCGGCATTTTTTCGGTTCTTCCCGCCTTAATTCTAACGCTGGCGCTTTTTTACTGGAGGAACTGGGTCGTAGTCGATATCGTAGCAATCCTCGTCTCTGCCGGCGTGATAGCGATATTTGGTATCAGCCTCGAACCTCTGCCAGCGATTACTCTCTTGTCGATTCTCGCAGTGTACGATTACGTTTCCGTTCACAAGACCGGACACATGATAAAGCTCGCGGAATCTCTGAGCGAACTCGAGTTGCCGCTACTTTTCGTCGCTCCGGAGGGGGAAAAGAAGTCCTACATGGGCGTCGGAGACGTGGTAATTCCGAACGTGCTTTTCGTCTCTGCCCTGTTTTACTCCACACTTCTCCACGCTTTGATGATTTTAACTTTCAGCTCCGTAGCCTTGGTTTATTTGCTGAAGAGAGTCGAAAAACCCGCTCCGGGGTTGCCGTACCTCAATACTGCCGCAATTTCTGGCTACCTGATTTCGTCGCTTCTTCTTTCAGTATTTCAACGAGCTCTTTTAACCCTTCCTTCGTAACAACGGATATGCGCAACCTGTCTTTGAGGTCGTGTAAGTCTGATTTGCTGTAAACTTCGAGGATGGGTTTTTTGAACGTCTCTTTAACCTCTCTCAGGAGGTTGAGCTGACTCTCGACGGAGTATCCGCACGTTTCTGTCGGATCTATAACGAAGATTATGTAGTCGGCGAGGTATTTCAGAGCGGCTATGGCCCTCTTCTCTATCTCGTTCCTCTTTGATATCGGTCTGTCGAGCAATCCGGGAGTGTCGATTACCTGGATCCTCAGACCGTCCTCTTCTATAAACCCGACGTGTATTTTCTTCGTCGTGAACGGATAGCTCGCAACCTCTGGCTTTACGGTGGAAATTTCTGCTATTATGCTGCTCTTACCGACGTTTGGATAACCGGCTAAGACGACGGTAAAGTCGTCGCTTAGCGAGGGAATCTCTTTGAGTTTCTCCTTTGCCTCGTTCAGGAACCTCAGCTCGTCGTCTATCTGCTCGACGATTGACGCGACTCTTCCGTAGACTTCTTTTAAGACCTTTCTCGGATCCTTTCCTCCTTTTATCTGAGCCACCCCTTTGGTTATTATCTTCTGCGTCATCCGGTCTGCCCACGAGATCGCTGCGAGACTCTTTTTGATCCTCCTGAGGCCTATGACGATGTCGATCATTTCTCTGTAAAACTCAGGAAGGTTGTCGTAGGAGGGGTGGGACTCTATTACCTTTTTGAAGTAGTCTCTCAAAACGTTCGAAACGGTCGCGAGCTTGTTCAGAGCTCTCTCTTTACTCGTTCTACCGCCGACCTTCGAGGCTCTCCTGTATGCCTTGTCTATGATCTCTTCTGCGGTGAGCACGGTGGGAAGTCTTCTCGCTTCGAAGCTCATCTCAACAAGAAAAGCGTTAGAACTTTAAAAGTTTACTCAAGCCTGAAGTTTCTTTTAACTTCTTTGCTTTTCAGAACTTCGGTTTTCAGGATTTCCGCCGCTTCGAATATCTTGCTTTTAACCTTCGAGTTAACCGACTTCTCGTCTATGACGATAAACTCGGCTTCGCTAAGCTCGTAGGCCCTGACCAAAAATTCGGGGGTAAGCGATTCGTAAGTATACTTCGGAAAGATGTGTCCGAACGTGACGCTCGTGTTCAGGACTATCTCCGTCTGTCTTGGAGCGTAGTGCGTCCCTCCGACGCTTATCGCGACCTTCCACCTATCTTCGCTTTCGATGGCGTCGAGTATTCCCTTCGCGACGACCTCTGCGGCCTCCTCGTCCCTCCACTCTTCCTCCGTAGAACCTATCTCGACGAAAACGGACCTCTTTTTTATCTCCGAGGGTCCGTGGTGCGTGGCTTCGAGTGAGAACTCGTAACCTTCTGGCACGGAGTCTTTGACGCTCAGACAGTAATTTTTGAGCGTGTTCGGAGAAGGTTTCGCCAGGCTATAAGGCTTTCCACCAAAATCAGCTCTTTCGAGATTCCCCGTGAAGTGTGCGGTGAGGATCTTTCTCTGATCCTGGCTGCTGTGTCTCGAAGCGAAGATAATTTCGTCGAAGTTGAGAAACTTTTCGAGCTTTTCGTCTAAGCCGTCGGCGTAAATCAACCTCTCCTCTATCTCCACACCGACGAAATTTCCGAAGTTGTATACGGTGTATTCGCCGACTCTTCTCTCGTCCGGAGAAAGCATCGAGATGAGAACGTTCTTTATGTTCTGACTCGCAACGTCTTTTTTGCTGAAGACCACGATTTTCATGCTTCTCACTTTTGCACGCGTTTTAAATACCCGTCGAATAAAGTATTTAGCTTTCGGTCTAACTTCGCTTATGATCGGAATAGTTGGCGGACTTAGTCCCGAGTCGACGGCTTATTACTACCGCAAGTACATCGAGATTTCGAGGAAGAAGTATGAGAAGAACGTTTACCCGGAGCTGCTGATCTACAGCTTGAACTTCAGAGAGTTTCTCGACGCTGACTGGAACGGTAGGAAGGGTGTTCTGCTCAGAGCTCTGAAAACTTTGGAAAGCGCGGGAGCGAAAGTTATCGGCATAGCCTCGAACACTCCTCACTTCATCTTCGACGAGCTTAGGGAAAGCGTTAACGCGAATCTTGTCAGCATAGTCGACGCGGTCGTGAAAGAGGCTGGGAGGGGGAAGTTTTTGCTTCTCGGAACGAAGAAGACTATGGAGAGCGACTTTTATCCGAGGGCGTTTAAAAAAGTCGGAGGAGTGGTGATCGTTCCGGAAGAAGTCGACGAGGTTCACAGGATAATTATGGACGAACTCGTTTTCGGAATAACGAAAAGCAAAACCCGGCTGATCGAAATCGTCAAAAAATACGAGGACGAGGTCGACGGAGTCATCCTCGGTTGCACGGAGCTACCGCTTGCAATCTCCCAGAAAGATTTAAATATTAGAGTCTTAGACTCTGCAGAACTGCACGTTAAACTCCTGATCGAGGAGCACGATAGATTTATCAACAAAGAGAAAGTGCAGTGATGGGGGAGTAGAGATGGGTTGGAAATCTCATGGTTTCAGGTTCAAGTCCGGTAGGAAGCTGAGGAAGAAAGTCAGGGAGAAGGGAATAAAGATAAGGAGAGCTCTCCAGACGTTCGAGATCGGTCAGATCGTTCACATAGACATAGACCCGGCGGTTCACAAGGGAATGCCACACCCGAGGTTCCAGGGGAGGACTGGTAGGGTTGTCGGAGTAAGGGGTAGAGCGTATCTCGTGGAAGTAACCGATGGGGGTAAGAAGAAGATAATTTTCGCTCGTCCGGAGCATTTGAAACCTCAGGGGGCAAAGAATGCCGTTTAAGGAGGTTTTGGATTTCGATTACATCACAATTTCTGAAGCCAAGGAAATCCTTGAGGAGATAGTCGAGAGAAGGAGGGAGAAAGCCGAGCTTTTATACGAGACGAGAAAGGCTTTGAAGTATCTCAGGACTTTTTCGAAGATACCCGCAGACAAAGCGAAGGAACTCGTCGAGGAGTTGATGAAGCTTCCTCAGGTTTACAAAAAGGAGATAGCGGTCAAAATCGCCGATTTAATGCCTACGATCCCCGACGAGGTTAGAATAATTTACGCCAAGGAAAGATACACTCTCACGGAAGATC
>CAYXDX010000055.1:0-11235 GCA_964463865.1 uncultured archaeon
GTTTCCGATGCCAAAGCGAAAAGAGTTTTTCTGTCGATCACAACTCTGTCCGCTTCGCCTTCTTTTTCCATTTTCGGTCCCCCTGAATTTTCATCAAGCAATGGAGTTAAGACGACATTAATTATCAACTTTCATCGCCTTATGACGACTAGAACTTGCTGAACTTGTAAGTTCCTCGCCTTTAAATTTATTTTCGGAATTATGAAATTGTTAAATTAAATAAAAATTTAACGAATCCGTAAGGTTACAACCTAACAACTTTTCAAGGACTGTTTTTTTTTTTCATCTTACACTGTAGTTCCAGCTATACTCGAGAGAATCCGCATAGCTCTCAGCTTCAAGTTCAATCGTCGCCGTGTAATTCCCAGGTTTTGCTACCACGTCCCACCTATAGACCAGAGTTTTACCTGGAACCCAGGCCGGAGCCCTTTCGACGATAGTTACATTGGGTGTTATTTTCAACTTGGCTTTAATTTCAGTTGGACATGCAGGCTTCACAGAAACCAAAATAGTGTGCTCTTTTTTAACAATTTCTCCTTCTGCAGGTTTAACCCACTCTACAACTAAGAAAGTTGAATTAACTAAAGGATGTTTACCACTACCGAAATGTTCCTCACCAGTGGTTGCCGAACCAAAAACGAATCCTACTATAAACCCCAAAGAAAAAATTAATACTAAATTAAATTTTAAATTTTTCATGAATATCACCAATCGTTATCTCAAAGGATTTAGTATTTCCACCTTTTTATCCTTGAAGGTTATAGGTCTTGGTATCATACCTATCGCGCTGGGAATCAGCTCCGTTTTTACAATCCTTATTTTTTCTGGTGCTTCAACGACTACTGGGTTGCCATGATTTATCTCCCTGTAATCACTACCTTTAGGATCCGTGCCCGAGGGATTATTACCACCAGCGTACCACCTGTAATACTGGTTAATCACCCTGTAATCATAAGGATTGCCAGATGTTACTACGAATTCTGAGTTAGGAACAGATGTTGGCGTCCAATAGAGCCAACCGTCTGTAGAACATCTCTGAAGTTCAACCCAATCAATTCTTGGTAGTCCTGGCCACGATATTCCCGATTCCAGAGGGATAAACTCGAATTGTGCTCTTATATCGCCCTGATTTAGTTCTGGTATATATTCTTCTCTTAGCTCCACCCAAGCACCCAGAACTCTGTCCCACACGTAGGCAGCCCAAATGCCAGAGTTCTCTATAACAGATGTTCGATGAAGAAGCAGAAACACCATTGGTCCTTCTGATGTCTCCACAATATGTCTCGTTCGATCTAACTGGTGAAGCTGAGTTGCACTTCCTGACCTCCCAGGATATCCATAGTGCGTAAACAAGAATTCTGCTCCATATCCATTTCGGTAAATTCCCACTTCACACCAATATGATTCTCCTTCAACAACTCTGCCAGATGCTAGGGTATTGTAGAGAACCCAATCACCAGCTTCATATCCTGCTTCTGGGAACTCTATTCCAGCGTACAGCCCACAGTATTGGATACAGGTCTGTGCTACTCTTCCATCGCAATATGGTCCGATATTTACTTGCGACATATTCATCACCCAACAATTAGAATGACCCAAAACAAAATAAAATTACCGAAATTGTTAAGTTAAAACCTAACAATATTTGAAATATGCACATGTAAATTATTTTACTCATCACACTTCTTTGGGCACTGTCAAGATAACCACCTCTCCACATTATACAACCCAACAAAACTTTCCAGCCAGCTCTGAACGGAATCAAAGGAACTGTTAAAGGAAAACCTGTTAAAGAACCTTTTAGTCCTGCTCTTTAAGAGAGAAAAGAACCACTCAACAGCATCCCTCTCTCCGAAGGTTTCGTGCCTGTAACTCAATCGCAGCCTCTTCAAAGCCCACTTATACCAGAATCCTCTGTCCACAACCACTTCAGGCTTATTCTCACAGAATCTAAGCCCCTCTTTAAGAAAAACGTAAGCGTGGAATTAACCTCTCCCTTCACTTGCCCAGACGAACAAGCATTCTTTCGTATCCACTCCACACGAAGATGTGCCTGTCTTCTAACTCCAGTTTTGTCTCGTCTATCGCAATTAACCTCATCTTCCTTTCCGGAGGTTTTGAGACTGTTTTAATTCTATCGATTAGTGGCTTATTTTCTCGAACAAAGAGGTAAACCTGCTTGTTTTCCTCAAAGAGAGTCCGTAGAAGTAAAGTAAAGCTGAGATAATCTTAAGCTCAACTTTCTTCTTGTTCCCCCGAAAGACTTTTTAGCTTTGATCTCTTCGATTAGTTGCTGTATTGAGGAGTGCATGGATTGTATTTTTGGATTTTATTCTTTAAGGGTTATTCTTGACAGTCCCCACTTCTTTTGACTTTTCGAAAGGTTTAAAGATAACGCTAAATACAGCCAAAAAATTCTGCCGAGCATGGTAATAACGGACAACCACATGCACCTATACAACCACCTGAGAATAAAAGCCCTCAAGCAGTTCAAAAATTCCGGAGGGACTCACGTTTTTCTCGTTTCTCTCCTGAGCACACACTACGGGATACTGCCTTCCTCCGGAAAAGACTTCGCCCAAATATTCGAGGAACACATCAAACTCGTCAGGAAAGCGAACGAAGTGGTCAAGTGCTTCGCCGTTCTCTCCGTCCATCCAGCCGAGATAACGATACTTTCGAAGAAGTGGGGGGTCGACAGAGCTGCCGAAATAATGAAGGAAGCCTTAGAACTGGCCGGAAAGTTCGTCGAGGAAGGTAAAGCGGTGGCGATCAAGTCGGGAAGGCCTCACTACGACGTCAGCGATTACATCTGGAGGACGAGTAACGAAGTGCTGGAGCACGCTTTTTCAGTAGCAAAAGACGTCGGCTGTCCGGTTCAAATACACACGGAAAGCTACACGAAAGAGGGAATGGAAGAGATCGGAAAACTCGCGGACAAGGTCGGACTAAAAAGAGACAAGGTAATAAAACACTTCTCCCCTCCGCTCGTCAAAGAGTTCGAGGAGATAGGGCTGTTTCCGTCGGTAATTGCGATGGGCGATAACGTTCTGAAAGCTGCCGAAGAGGGGAAGAGGTTCGTCGTCGAGTCGGATTACATAGACGATAGAGAGAGGCCAGGAGCGGTTTTAGGGCCAAAGACAGTTCCAAGAAAAATTAAAGAGCTGCTGAAAAACGGATACGACGAGGATTTCGTCATGAAGATATGCAAAGACAACATCGAGAAGCTCTACGGCGTGGAACTCGAAGATTAAATTTATAACTTCCTCGAAAAACTGAAGTTGATGGAATTCGTATCGCACCCACTCGTTAAACCCAGGACAGTCGAGAGGAGGAGCTATCAGCTCTCGCTCGCAGCATCGGCGCTCTTAAAGAATACTCTCGTTGTCCTTCCCACCGGTCTGGGTAAAACAGTCGTCGCTCTCCTCGTCATAGCTTCGAGGCTTCACAACAAGGGAGGGAAAGTCCTGTTCCTCGCTCCGACGAAACCCTTAGTCGAACAGCACGCATTGTTTCTCAAGAGAACGCTGAACGTAGAAGAAGATAAAATCGTATCCTTCACCGGAGAAATTCCTCCCGAAAAGAGAGAGAAGATGTATAAAGACGCTCAGGTCGTCGTATCGACTCCGCAGGTAATAGAGAACGACATAATATCCGGAAAGCTGTCGCTCCGGGACTTTACGCTCGCGGTATTCGACGAAGCGCACAGAGCGGTGGGAAACTATTCGTACGTTTTCATAGCCAAGAGGTTCGTTGAAGAGAGTAGAGATCCGCTAATACTCGGAATTACGGCTTCTCCGGGAAGCGACCCGGAAAGAGTAAAAGAGGTCGTGAGGAACCTTTTCATAGAGGACATAGAGATCAGAACGGAATACGATCCGGACGTGAGAAAGTACATCGCCGAGAAGAAAATAGAGTGGATAAAAGTCGACATGCCAGAAGAACTCGAAAAGGCGAAAAACTCCTTCGAGAAGGTCATAGAGGTGAGGCTGAAAAAACTCGAAAGACTCGGTTTCGACGTCGATTTTAACTCGAAAAAAGAGCTCCTCGCTCTTCAGGAGCTCGTCCAGTCTCAAGCGGTGGAGACAGGCGACCAGGTTTACTACGAGGCGTCGTCAATACTCGCCGAGATACTCAAAGTTTACCACGCGATCGAGCTGATAGAGACGCAGGGAGTCGAAGCGGCGAAGAAATACCTGAGGAGGCTTATCAGAGAGGGGAAAAGTAGAGGTAGCAAAGCGGCAAAGAATTTGCTCGACGATCCTGTTTTCAGAGAGGGTATTTTGAGAATAGCGAAAGTTAAAGAGGAACACCCGAAGCTCAACAAACTCCTTGAGGTTCTGGAGGATCAGTTCTCCAAAAATCCTGACTCAAGGGTTATCGTTTTCACGAACTACCGAGACACAGCAGAAAAACTGCACAAAGTCCTCTCAAAAAAGTATCCGGTTTCGAAGTTCATCGGCCAGGCAAAAAGAGATGAAGACAGAGGGATGTCTCAAAAAGAGCAGATAAGAGTTCTCGAGATGTTCAGAAGAGGCGACGTAAAAGTTCTGATATCGACGAGCGTCGGCGAGGAGGGTCTCGACATTCCCGAAACGGACCTCGTGGTTTTTTACGAAGCCGTCCCCTCGGAAATAAGAGCGATACAGAGAAAAGGAAGAACGGGTAGAGGTAGAGAAGGAAGGATAGTAGTTCTGATAACGAAGGGGACGAGAGACGAGGCATACTACTACGCGAGCCTCAGAAAAGAGAAGATGATGTACGACATGATTTACAGGATAAAATACGAGCTGGAGCAGGAAAAGGAGAAACAAAGCTCGGAGAGAGTTACCCTGCTCGACTACATCGCTTCACCCACGATATACGTCGACTCGAGAGAGATGAGGAGCGGCGTCGTGAAAAGGTTGATCGACCTCGGAGCGAAAGTGAAAGTCGAAAACCTCGAAGTCGGAGATTACGTATTGAGCGACAGAGTTGCCGTCGAGAGGAAGACCGTCGAAGACTTCCTGGACAGCCTCGTTAACAAGGAAAGAAACCTCTTCGCAAACCTGATAAAGCTAAAAAAGGCTTACCCGAGATCTCTTCTTATCATAGAAGGAAACGGGCTTTACACCAAGAGAAACATAAACCCAAACGCGATAAGAGGAGCTTTAGCAGCAATAGCTATCGACATAGGTGTTCCGGTGATGTTCTCTCTCAACGAAAACGACACAGCCGAGGTTCTTCTGACCATCGCGAGAAGAGAGCAGGAATACAGAGAAAGGTCAATAGCCCTTCACTCCGGAAAAACGAAAAGGACTCTAAGAGAAGAGATGGAATACGTCGTCTCGGCAATGTCAAACATCGGTCCGGTAATAGCGAAGAATCTGCTTAAAGAGTTCCAGACGATAGAGAGAATAGCTACTGCGAGTGTCGAAGAGCTTATGAAGGTTAAAAACGTGGGTAGAAAGACGGCCGAAAGAATCAGAAGGCTCATGACCACGAAATATGACGAGGCAGACAAAATAATTGTTGAAGAAGACGAGAGTTCTGACGTTGAGCTGTAAAAATTTTAAGTCATTCTCGACCCCCAGCGTTTAAGCTCTCGATGTATTTCACGAAATCTGCTTTTTCCTCGTCGTTCGGCTTTCTCGAGAAGAAAAGCTCTATAAACGCCCAGTAATACCCATACAGAAGGCCGAGCTTGAATTCCTCGCTCTTTATCGGAAGGTCTTCGTCCTTCAGCTCGCCGACGAGTTTGTCGAGCTTCCGCTTGAATAGGCTGTCCATGAATTTAGTTGTTTAATAAAGCCTTTAAATCTTTACCGCTCCCCGAAAACATGGATCTGCTGACGTTCGCAGCAATAGTTTTCGCGATATCTCTGAGCGGCGTTCTCTCTCCGGGACCATTATTTGCCGCCACACTCTCCGAAGGAACGAAAAATCCATTCTCCGGATTCAGAATTTCTGTCGGGCACGCAGTAGTCGAAATTCCGCTCATAATACTCCTATACTTTTCGGGATTTTACCTGACGGAACTCGCCAAAGCTACGATATCCGCCGTGGGAGGGCTGTTTCTCCTGTATCTTGCTTATGAAGAGTTAAAGTCGGAGGTCGGCGAGAGAAAGATTTCCGGAACCCTCGCTGGAGTCGTCCTGACGGCTTTAAACCCATACTTCATTATGTGGTGGCTCACCGTAGGGTTTTCCCTGATAACGAGGTCCTACGAGTTCGGCCTCACAGGAATTTTCACCTTTATACTCGTTCACGAATTCGCCGACTTCGGGTGGCTCGGGTTCGTATCGATGACGTCCAACAGACTTACCAGGATTGCAAATCTGAACAAATACCTAAAAATTTTCTCGGCAACGGTGTTCGCGATCTTCGGAGTTTACTTCCTTACGAATAGTCTTTTATACTTCCGTTCCAACTCTTAGACATGCCGTTCAGCGAGAGGAACATAACGAAAATCATCGTCAGAGAGGCTGCAAAGGAGTGGGAGGAAATAGCGGAAACTGACATCGTCGTCGTTGGAGCTGGACCCGCAGGGCTTACGGCGGCGCACTACTTGGCAGACTTCGGCTTCGACGTCGTGATATTCGAAAGGAGGCTGAGCTTCGGCGGAGGAATCGGCGGCGGCGGGATGCTCTTCCACAAGATAGTCATAGAAGAGGAGGCAAAGGAAATAGCAGAAGAGTTCGGAATCCGAACGAGAGAAGTTGAGAGTGGTCTTTACGTTATAGATGCCGCGGAAATGCTCGCAAAATTGTCTGCAGGAGCCATAGAGAGTGGAGCAAGAGTTATTCTCGGAGTTACAGTCGACGACGTTATCTACAGACCCGATCCGCTCAGAATCTCTGGCGTACTCGTTCAGTGGAGTGCCGTGCAGATCGCCGGTCTGCACGTGGATCCGCTGATGATAGAAAGCAAGGCGGTGATAGACGCCACTGGTCACGACGCGGAGGTCGTGAGCGTCGCTTCGAGAAAGATCCCGGAACTCGAGATCTACATTGCCGGAGAGAAGTCCGCTTACAGCGAACTCTCGGAAAAGCTCGTGGTCGAAAAAACCGGAAAAGTCGTCGAGGGTCTCTACGTCGCAGGAATGGCGGTAGCTGCTGTATACGGGCTACCGAGAATGGGGCCGATATTCGGGGGAATGATGCTCTCCGGGAGAAAGGTAGCCGAGCAGGTAATGTTCGACCTGAAAAAATGATCTGCAAGGTGTGTAAAAAGAGAGTAGCTACGAGAGTTTGTAGAAGGTGCGGCAAACACATCTGCGAGTCGTGTCACTTCCACCACGGCCTGTGTGTAGAGTGCAGGTCGCAGATAAGACCTCCACAATAAATTTTTACGAAGAAAAATTAATCTTCCGCACATTTATGTTGTAATACGATATGTCAAAGATAGTTCTCACGGCAGAGAGAACCCTAATGAGCGACTACAACGGAGCGCTTTTCCTCGGTTTCATGAGCACGGGACCGTCAAACCTGATCCCTCAGAGGCTGTTCTTCAAACTCGTCTGTCCACCAGTTCCAGAAAAAGACGGCAGGGTCGTGCTCGCTCCATACGGGACGAGAAAGATAGAAGCCGCGTTGCTCGAAAGCGGATTTTCGGAAGACGACGTAAAGATCGTAAATCCAGACAGGATACACAGGCACATAACGAAAGAGACGAAGATCGTCGGAATAACGACCAACGACCCCCTCGGCTTGGGCCCAGCTTCGACGACGTTTTCGGGAGAGACCGGATTCGTCAACAACCCCTCTTACAATCGAATGAAGTTCGAAGAGCTCCTGAGGAGACTGAGAAAATTCGACGTCAAAATCGTGGTCGGCGGACCGGGTGCGTGGCAGCTCGAAAACGAAGCAGCAAGAAAAAGACTCGGAATCGACGTAGTGGTGGTAGGCGAAGGAGAGAAGGTCGTCCCGGATCTTTTCCGAAAGATCCTCAACGGAGAGAAAGTTCCTGAAGTCGTTTACGGGAAAGCCGTTCCTGAAAACGAGATTCCCAGAATTAGAGGAGCCACGATCGGCGGTTTAGTCGAGATCAGTAGGGGCTGTGGCAGAGGTTGTAAGTTCTGCGTGCCGACGATGAGACGGCTGCGGTCACGACCTCTCGAAGACATTCTTTACGAGGCCAAAGCCGTCGTCGAAGGTGGGAAGGACATAGTTACCCTGCACGCCGAAGACGTGCTGAGGTACAAGGCCAGAGGGTTCAACGTTAATCGCGAAGAAGTGCTCAGGCTGTTCGAAGAGGTTCACAGAATAGCGAAAAACGTCGGAATCAGTCACTTCGCACTTTCGTCAGTAGCTTCGGCTCCAGAAGTCGTAGAAAGAATATCCGAGATCCTCGAAATACCGAACGAGAGGCAACCGTGGTTGGCGGGGCAGACGGGTATAGAGACGGGCAGTCATAGGCTGATAGAAAAATACATGCCGGGCAAAGCGAAACCTTTCTCGCCGAACGAGTGGAGAGACGTCGTCACGCAGGCTTTCCAGATCTGCAGCGACGCGAACTGGGTTCCATGCGCCACGATCATAATGGGATTTCCGGAAGAGACCGAAGACGACGTAGTAGCGACGATGGAGTTGATAGAAGAGCTGAAAGACTACAAGAGCCTGATAGTTCCTCTGTTCTTCGTTCCAGCCAACGAAATGGCGGGAGAAAGGTTCTCCGTCCACAAAATGAGGCGATACCACTGGGAGCTCGTTCTGGCGTGCTGGAGACACAACGTAAGGTGGTTAAAACCGCTGGCGAAAGAGTACCTCGACAAGATGCCAGCCATAAGCAGAATGTTCATGAACAAGTTCATCGACTGGGTCGTCAGAAAGGCGAGCAAGAAGGTGGAAGAATACATCCTCGAAAGAATGGAGACTTGCCCGACGTAATTTTATTTTAATCTATCGGGGGCGCAGCATTCTTCCGACGAGGATTCTTCAACTTCTACCCTTACATCCCCCTCCGACTTCAGAGTCTCGAGAGTTCTGTTTATAAATTCCACGTAAAACCTCCTGCAGCACCTACCTGACGGATTCGTAACGAGGCAATGCCCACCGTTTCCTATTCCCGTCATCTCCTCAACTTCCTTAACGCTTCTTGCACCTCTTTTTATCGCTTCAACGACGTCTTCTTCGGTGACCTGTTTGCAATAACATAACGGCCTTGGCGAACCTTTTTCCTTAAAAAACACTTTTGTCTTCACTTCTTTAACCGTGAACGTAACTCTTCCGTTGAAATACACGACATCGCATTCCGGATTCGGACAGAAGTAGAAGTCGTCGCCAAGCAAATGCCAGTACTCTGGATTTACGTGACTTCCGACTGTTATTCTCTCAACCTTCCAACCATCCGTTCCGCAAACGCACTTCATCCTTTCACCTCCAGGGTTCAGAGCTTCCGACGAAATACAGTTTTGGAGTATTTATTACTATCTTCCGCAGGCTGATTAGCGCTGTATCTCAGACAACCACATCTCCGGCTTTGGCGACTCGCTTGAGCGATTCACATAGCAATTATTGGAATCGCAGCGATGACAGGAGCTCGACAAGGGGCTGCATACGGAAAAGTAGCCTGAAAATTCCGTCGTGATTTTAACAAAAGCTCGCTCGAACGACTTCGCGTAAAACATCTTAGGGGAACTTTACCCCGGGAAGTTCTTCGAGGTAGAGCAGGAGGATTGCTCCAAAGATCGGCTGGTGCACGAGGTAAACTTTGAGAGTGTGTCTGCCAAGGAACGCAAAGCATCGAAGCTCTTTTGGAAATGAAACTTCGAACCTCCTGACGCCTTCGGGATAAATTAAAGCTCCAGTCCCAACACCAAGCAGGAACACGCCGAACCAGGGAAAGATCGGGAAGAAGTCGAACGTGAAAAACGGAACCGGCGTTACTCCGAGTGGCAGCAAGAAGATGTTGTCCGAGTGAAAATTTCCGACCAATATTTTGCCAGCTAAAAACAGCGGAGCGAGGATCAAGTTTTTTACTCCAAACCTTAAGAATGGAATCACCAGAACGCTCGCAACACCGAGAAAGTGCAGAACTCCAAAGTATATCGTCCCCTCCTCAAGAAAAGTTTTCGTGAAAGCTGTTATAATCAAACCCAGACCAAACAATTTCGCGAACCGCTTGAAGAACTTTTCATATCCCTTCCACCTGAAATGGGAGATCCATATAGAGACGCCGGAAATAAAAACGAACATCGATGCCGTTAATAGCGCGAAAGCTCTCCAAAATTGCTCGAACTCTGAATAGCCTGCAAAGTATTGAAGGTCAGTTACGAAGTTGGAAATCAGCATCATTACGAGAGCGACGCCTCTGAAGAAGTCTATTTCGGGATATCTTCCCCGCTTAGGACTCACCATGTCTGGATCGAAAACTTTCCGACTTTCCTTAAAGCCTTTACGACAAACTTCAGTATCTCTGGTCAGGTGACTGCAGAGGCTCATTTAACCGTCTTCCAAAGAGTTAAAGACCAGATGAGCGCGATCGTGAATACAACGAATCGAGGATCTTTCCAGATACTTTGTAGATGTAAAAGCAGGAACCTCCATAATACCCCATGAAAGTTGTGGCACCGAACAGCAAACCCAGCCGATAAGCCAGTTGTCGAGTCCGTATTCTATTTCGTGTAAAGTGGCGTAAATATAAGAAACAGAAATCGCGACAAAATAACCAAGTATCCAGCCAAACAAAAACAATATTCCCATGTTCGACTGACCTTCGGCATGAGTTAACCATTCGCTGAACTTCGTTATCTTTTTCTGTCACAAAATATCCTGCTACGAATCCCATGGGGCATGTGGTAACATAGGGAGTCGTATCAAGAAGTTTTGTCTTTGAAAACTTATGCAAAGAACACAAAGAAGAAAGAGATCGGGAAGAATACGGACGCTATCGTCCTCCATTCCTTAATTTTCTCTATTTTGACGTCGCACGTCAACATAACGCAATCTCCGTCACAATTATTCCAGCTGCCACAATTCTACTTCCAAAAATTTTAAACTTTTCAAATGATTTCGAACTCGTCTAAGAATGAAAGTTTAGAGCATTCTCCAGAACAAGATTATCGCCGACAACAAATCGGGATCAGATTATTTCATCTCCTTTAACCGTTCTACCGCCTTATCGAACTCTTCGATCAAATAATAGGCTTCAACACCAGCTTTCTTGGCGTTGTTTGCCATAACCTTGTCGTTCGTTATCAAAATTGAATTCGTTAACTTGGCTGTCGCTATGAAGTAAGCGTCAGCTGCTCTTGAA
>CAYXDX010000056.1:0-11232 GCA_964463865.1 uncultured archaeon
GTCATAGCCCTCATCCTGAAAATTTGCAATGGTGGCCAGCGGTCCCTGGACATGACCCGGCCGCCAATCGTGTGCTCTTTCAGAACCTCAACGCTCGACACAACAAACTCCGCGCTACCTATTTTCACCTCCGGCTTTTTAAACAGCCCTTCGACGAAGCTTTCCGCAATCTCTACTTTCGGGGTAGAAAAGTAGAGGTTAACCTTGTCGCTCTTTATCACGAGCCTATCGCCTATTATATCAAAATTTTTGTTCGGGACGTTTATTCTGCTGAACGTGAAGAACTTAAAGCCACCCGGTTTGTGGAGTTGGAGCGAGAGGTCTGGATTTGCCCGCGAGATACACCTGTAAATAAAACTGGCAATGTGATAGTTGTAGTTCACATCGATCACATTTTTTAAAACGTCGAACTCTATCTTTAACCTCACAATCTCTGTTTAGCGTAACATCGTTGATAAACCTGTTGCCACAAACTAAAAGCAAAATTACTTATCGCAGACAAGATTACCGCGACCTATGAGAATACACTTGATTACGCTAATCCTCCTGACACTTTTCGCCGGTTGCCTACAAACTGAGAAGGGAGTTTACAAAAGCGTAAGCGTAGACGAAGCTTACAGGCTAATTCAGGAGAACAAAAACAACCCTAACTTCGTGATAATAGACGTAAGGACGCCAGAGGAGTTTAAGAGCGGTCACATAGAAGGAGCGATAAACATAGACTACTACTCCCCGGATTTCAAGGAAAGGATATCGAGGCTCGACAGGAACAAGACGTACCTCGTCTACTGCGAGAGCGGTGTCAGGTCGAGCTTGGCGATGATAGTCTTTAAAGAGCTCGGATTCAAAAAGGTGTACAACATGGCGGGAGGAATCAAAAAGTGGAAGGACAGGAATTACCCGATCGTGCGGAGTTAATCCTCCAAGAGCTCAGTTAAATCCCACTCTTCCTCTTCGAACTCGAACTCTTCCTCCTCTTCGAACTCCTTCTCTATCTCTTCAAGCTCCTCTCTTATTAGAGACACCGCTTGCTTTACGACGCCCCTGTATTCTTCAAGGTTGGGGTTGTATATCTCCCACGCGAGTTTCACGTCTTCGCTTTCCTTCTTTTCCATCTCCCTTATCCGATCCAGCGTCGCTCTCGCAGTTTCGAGAACCCAGTAGTCTCTGACGACGCTTTCAACCTCCACGAGGTTTTCCGGAACCACGGAAACGAGCTTTCTCGTCGCACCCTCGAAAACCCTGACCTTTCCGACGAGCGCAACGATGACAGGCGGTTCGAGATCGAGGAGGCTTTCCACGGCTTCGCTGTTAAACTTTCCGGCGTAAGCGTAGAAGACGCCGGTAGGATCGCTCAGTCTCATTCTCCAGAGGTTCGTGTCCGGTCGAACCTCCTCCTTGTCCAGAAGAACGGCTACGGAAAAAATTCTGTTGACTCTCTCCCCGAGAGGTGTCAGGACGTAGCGAACGTTTTCGACTTTCATGCTGTGCGTAGACCTCGTTAATTCGAACGCGAAAAGCCTCTTCGCAACCTCTCTCTTCCTGATCATATCCCCTCACCCAGCAACTTGAATTCGTCCAGCTCGGGTTTGTAAAAGTCCACCTCCTTTACGAGGATGTATCTACCGCCCCTCGTCCCCGTGACTTTGAAATACCTGCCGAGCAGCTTCGCTTTCAATTCGGACAAGACGGCATTTCTATCGAGCTTTTCCTGAGCTATCTTCTTAGCGTCCTCCAGGCTAATCCCCGTAAGCTCCTCTATGTTCTCGCTGTTGAGTATTATTTCGTAAACGTTCTCCCCGTCGTCGAGCACGCCTTTGACTCTCAGGTCGTCGTAGCTTTCGGTCTTTCCGTGCTCAGGACAGCTACCCCTTATCATCGCTCTGCCGCACAACGCACACCTCTGAATCAAGCCACTCCCCTGCTGAATCGAGACGAGGGCGCCAATTATACTCACTTCCTTGGGAGGGAGAGGGACGTCTTCGTCGATCTCGACGATCTGGCTATACCTGTTAACGTTCACCTGCATTCTCCCCTGAAAAGAGTCGGTAACCACGTTCTTGAATATGTAGGATTTCCCTTCCTCAACCTCCCCCTTGCCAGACTTCGCCCATATGACGAACTTGATCATTCCGGTCTCGTCGCCGATCAATCCGACCTGAGAGACGTTCGGAGACGTCGCATCCCATAGCTGCGCAACCTTTACTTTCAAACTCACCCACATTCCGGGCTTCGTTATTTCCTCGATTTTAACCAGTGGAGACTCCCTCTCAAAGAGAATGTCTCTGGACAACCCGTGCTCCTTGATCAGGTAATTCGTGATCGTTCTGATGATTTCCGTTTCAGGAACCTTGAACTCGTTAAGAAGTAAGTCGACTCTCTTTTTAATCTCGCTTCTGTTAACCTTAATTCCGCGACTTTCGAATCTTTCAGCAATTTTTTGAGTGATTTCCTCAACTTTATCCATGAAAAAAGAGTCTAAAACACTTAACTTAACTCTTTCGATTCGTAAAACTTTCTCGTGATTCTCTCAACCGGGAAATACTCGGTTATGTTGAACAGAACGCTGCCACGATGAACTATGTCGTAGTTTCGAACGAGGAACGTGTCTTCGCCGAACCTGTTTCTGAGCCCGGGAATTCGCTTAAGTTTCGCCCACCTTATTTCTCTCCTAACTTCGAGCTCGTGTTTCCTCAGTATTTTTCCGATGGGCATGTCTGCTTTCATCAAATCCTCCCTAACCCCGTCGTTTGCCCTCGCAAGAGGGAGAAAGGACACCGCCAAAGCGTACGTAACTCCACCGGAAACGATCTCCACAACTCTCCAGTTAACGAGCTCCCCGTTCGCGACGTTCAAAAGTCTGGATATCCTTTCGTCGGCTTTCACAACTCTTTGAGCGAGGGTTCGTATCTCGACGCTCTCTCCGGTCAGCGCCTCTATGATCTTCGTGACGGAGCCGTCCGTCGTCGCAAGAATTCTCAGAATCGGATTCATCCCCAAAGGCTGTCCACCTCTCCAACGGGCTTTCCAGCCTTGGTTTTAGGAGCGACGTAGTCGAGGAACCGGTCGAAGTCTACCCTGTAAAGTTTTATTCTGACGATTATCGGTGAGAGAGTCGCGTCGTAGTCCGTGAAGCTGATTTTCGACACCGTCGCCACCTGCTTGTTGAGAACCAGCGTAATCTCTCTACCTCTCCTCCTCTTGAGAATTTCGCTCCTGACGGTATCGAGTATTCTCTGCCTTCTTATTAGCTCTCTGAACTTTTCGAGACTTTTCGCCTTGGCTCTGAGCTTTCCGTCTTCGATTACGATTTCGGCGTCCGGAAACAGGTTCTTAACGGCGTTTACGACCTTTTCCGGGTCTTCAGTCGGGTGAATGTCCGTTTCGATATCGATTTCGACCTTTTCGATGACGCTATCGAGGACTTTTCTGACCTTCTCTTTAAAAGATTCAAGATCCGACGTGTTTTCTATCGTGAAGTCCGCTATTTTCATCGCCTCTTCCATGCTCCAAGACAGTTCCCTCTCGTCCCTCTTCTTCAGGTCTTCTATGCTCTTTACGTCGTCCTCCCTCTTCCTCTTCAACGCTCTCTGAAACCTCAACTCGAGGGGGCTTTCGATGTTTATGAGGACGAAATCGTCGCCGAACTCTTTCTTCAGCCTTTCAACTTCGGCTATACCCCTAATTCCGTCTATGACTACCGCTCCGTGCTCCTTACCAAGCTCCCTAACCTTGGGAATTATCCTCTTGGCTATAGCGTCCATACCCTCTTTTCTTCTCAATTCCGTAGCGACCTTCCCGGCGTTCTCGTCCGTAAGCTCCAAACCCCTCCTCCTGACCTCCTCTCTAACGACGTCTCCCATGACGACGACCGGTATTCCCATCTCCTCGGCAACTTTCGCAGCCGTAGACTTTCCGCTGAGCGGCAAACCGACGAACGCAATTATCTTCATCCAACAAACACTCTAAGTGGAGAGTATATAAATTTTTGAAAACGCTAATATCCGAGCAAGATCGTGTTTTATTATGAGCTTTACTTCGAGGATGCTCGAAATAAATCTAAGCGACGAAACTTACGAGGTCGTGGAACTCGACGTCGATTACTACGAGAGAAACCTCGGAATAATCGGCATAGCTTACGAAATCGCCGAAAAACTTTCTGGAAGGTTCGACCCTCTTAGCGAGGAGAACTTCGTAATCCTTGCGGCAGGAATCTTAACGAACACGAAGGTTCCCGGAGCGACGAAGGTCGTAGCAGTTACGAAAAATCCTCTGAACAGAACCTACGGACCCTCAGTAGGCGGAGGGCGGTTCGCGAGAGACATGAAAAGAGCGGGATACGATATCATACTGATAAAGGGTAAAGCGAGCGAACCTGTGTGGATCGACATAAGCGACAGGGGTGTCGAAATCAAAAGGGCGAACTTCTGGGGAGAGGATGCGATAAAAACGTTCGAAAGACTGAAAGAGAGGGAAAAGAGCGTCCTCACGATAGGACAAGCCGGAGAAAACCTCGTCAAATACGCCCTAACGCTCATAGACGGAATACACCACCTCGGCAAAGCCGGTCTCGGAGCTGTTCTCGGAAGCAAGAACCTGAAAGCCATAAGAGTCGGGGGTCGTCTCGAGAGCGAAATTAAAAACGAGGAGGAGTTCGAAAAAGCCGTTAAAGAGTTCAGAGCCAAGGTTCTCGCGGACAAAGTGACGAGGCTCTACGCAGAAGTCGGAATCATGGCCGCGTGGGACAACTGGGCGAAGTTCGGATATCTGGCAAGGAAGATGAAGAGCGAGGTCGTGAGCAGAGACGTTGCCGAGGAGTTCGGAGTCAGGAAGTTCTTAGAAAAAATAAAAGTGAGGAGCGTCGGCTGTTACGGGTGTCCGTCTCCCTGCAAAGCAATACTGCGAGCCGAAGTTAACGGAAAAACGATAACGACCCCGGCTTCCCTATACTTAGGCGTCGCGTACGAGTTCGGAGTCAAGTGCGGAGTCGAAAGTGCGGAAAAAGCCGTTCTCTGCCACGACATCGCGAACAGAGTTGGGATAGACGCGATGATGTTTGCTGAGCTGTTCGACGTTCTCGCGACGCTGAAAGAAGAAGGAAGAATCGACGTCGAAGTCGAAAGGCGTGCGGAGAGCGTGATAAAGCTACTGAAACTAACTGCCGAAAGGAAAGGAATCGGAGAAAAGCTATCCGAAGGCTTAGACGGGATTAAAGAACTCGCAGAATTCGACGACTACTTCATAAAGAAGATGGAGCCGCTCTTCGACCCGAGAGTTTCTTCTGGAAGCGAGGCTTTCGGCATACTTACAAACCCGAGAGGTGCTCAGGAAGGGCCGGTAACTCTGACGGTCCTTCCCGGAAGGAAAAAGGAGAGTCTGGAGAAGTACATGAGGAGCATCGGCGCAAAAGAGGAGCTTATAGAGGCAACTTTCAAAGACGGTTTCAACTCGGCTCTGTTCACGATAGCCGCTGAGAACTGGCTCTGGGCGTTGAACGGGATGGGTATATGCAGGAGGGAGAGCATAGCGAGAAGTTTGAACATCGAAACTCTAACGAAGCTCTTCGTTTCCGCCACCGGAATACACGCAGAGGGAGAGGAGATTATAGACGCAGCCGCAAGGTCGTTTACGATCGCGAGGAAGCTAAACTGCTCCGAAGGTTACTCAAAGAAAGACGACTTGCCGCCGAAAAAGTTCTTCGAGCCGCTGAAAACGTGGGAGGGTGAAAAAGTCTGGAGAGATTACCTGACGGGCAAAATCCTGACGCGCAAAGACGTGGTAAAAATGCTCGAAGACTACTACAGGTTCAGAGGCTGGAAAGAGGACGGCTGTCCTTAAATTTTTATTCCCAAGATCGTAGTTTACTCCGTGAAGATTGCTCTTACGGGAAGGCCCGGAATCGGGAAAACCACCGCGTGCCTTAAAATTTACGAAAGAATTAAAGACGACTTAAACGTGTCCGGATTCGTCACACTTGAAGTGAGAGAGAAGGGTAAACGCGTAGGGTTCAAGCTCAAAAACCTGCTGACCGGCGAAGAAGACTGGCTCGCGAAGGTTGGAGAGGGGAAGATAAAAGTTGGAAAATACGCGGTTTTCGTCGACAGACTCGAAAGGTTTCTTGATGGTGTGCCGCTAAACTCCGACGTAGTGATAATCGACGAAGTCGGCCCCATGGAGTTGAAGAGCAAGAAGTTCGTGGAGTTCATCGAAGAGGCGATGAATCGCGAAAACGTCGTCTTTACGATCCACCTGAGGTCGAAACACCCTCTTCTCGAAAGGATTCGAAGAGAGTTTAGAGTTTACACGCTAACGGAGGAGAACAGAAATCGCGTCGTTGACGAGGTGGTTAGCCTTGTTAGTGGAAGAAGGTAAAGCGAAGATCACCACAGACGGCGTCTTCTACAATCCGAGAATGAAGTTTTGCAGAGATGCTGACATGAAGATCTTTTCCGTTCTAAAGCCAAGGAATTTCCTCGACGCGCTGGCGGGTAGCGGAATTAGAGGCATAAGAGCGATGATCGAGGCGGGATACGAAAACGTAACCTTCAACGACAAAAACCCGAAGGCTTGCGAGGTCGTAAAGAAAAACTTAAAGCTAAACGGTCTCGACGCGGAAGTTTTGTGCAGAGACGCCAGCGCTCTGATGAGAGAGAGGAAGTTCGAACACGTAGACCTCGACCCGTTCGGATCGCCTTCAGAGTTCATCGACGCCGCCTGCTACTCGTCGAAGAAGTTTCTCAGCGTAACTGCAACAGATACAGCTGCGCTGTGCGGATCTGCGACGGTCTCAGGACTCAGAAAGTATTCTTCGTTCGCCATAAAAACGGAATACTACCACGAAATCGGTCTGAGAAACCTCATCGGAAAAATAGCGAGAGAGTCCACCAAATACGATAAGAGCCTAGAAGTTTTAATTTCGTGGGCTAAAGAGCACTATTACAGAGTGTTCGTTAAACTCAGGAGCTCGCCAAGGCTTGCGGGAAGGCAATACGAGAAGATCGGATACGTCTATCACTGCACGAACTGTTTAAACAGGACTTGGAGGAACGTCTTTGAAGAGCCGATAGCTGAGTGTTCCTGCGGAAAGAAGTTCAAAATAATCGGACCGGTCTGGCTCGGAGAACTCTCGTCCAAAGACTTCGTCTCATCGCTCGACAAAGAAGGAGAGACCGGGAAGCTCTTTACGAGAATCGAGCACGAGCTCGAAACCGTAAGTTACTACAACATTCACGCAATTTGTTTCAAGCTGAAAGTGTCTCCGCCACCGCTCGATAAGATAATAGAGGAGCTCGAAAAAAGGGGTTACAGCGCGTCCAAGACGAGGTTCGACGGTGCGAACATCAAAACCGACGCGAGCGTCGAGGAAGTTAAGGATGTCGTTCTCTCTCTTCAATAGCTTTTAGTATTTCTTCCGCCTCGAACCTCCTAACAATTATACTCGACAGCCCCCTCTCGTATTTCGTGACCACGTCTATCAGCCTCAGGTTCTCAAGCTTCTTCAAGATTTCCAGATACTTCGAATAGCTCAACCCTTCCACTTCAGAGAATATTTCGATCGCTTTCTTTACGCCAGTCGAGTAGATCGTTTTGAGAACCGCTAACTCTTTTTCGTCAAGAGCCAGTAAAATTTTTCTGTAAAATGCAGTCTTTCCAAGACCTTTCGCTTTCTCGACGCTTTCCACGTCTATCTTTTCCTTACCCTCCCTCCACGAGATTAAAGCGGAGTGCTTCACTAAGCTCAGCCCGTATCTTATGTCCCCGTATTTGAAAGCTTCCTCCACGATTAGCTCGAAAGCTTCGTCTTCGAACTCTATGTCCAGCCCCACTCTTACTCTATCAAGAAGGATCGCCCTCATCTCGTCCCTGTCGTAGGGTGGAAAGTGAACCTCGTCGGGATGAAATATCGACAGAAGCTCGTCGGAAAATCTGTATAGATACTTTAAATCGGTTGCAACGAGGAAAACCCCAATTTTTACTCCCTCTTTCACTTCGTGAGCTTTTAGCAGCGTTAAAATCGTCTCCTCAATCACGCTGTCGTCGACGAAGTTCGCGTCGTCGAGGACGACGACCAGGGGCCTGTCTATTTTTGAAAACACTCCGTCCATAATCTTCTGGAAAGATACGCCCCTGTGCGGAGCGTATCCGAAGATCCTTTCGAATATCTTCAAAAAGATCTGCTGCTTCGTTCTGCTCACCTGACAGTTCAGATAAACCGGGACGGAAAACTGCAACTGAGAAAGGACGAATTTAATAACCGTGGTTTTTCCCGTGGCTGGACTGCCGAGGCACAGCGTGTTGATCGGTCTGCTTCCCTGCTCTGCTGGTAACATGTTCAAGGCTACCCTCTCGATCTGCTTATCCCTAAAGAGTATTCTCTGAGGAATGTAATCTTCGTCGAAAACTTCAAGCCTCATCTCAGGCCCTTGACGTGTGTAACGATGTGCCTGATTACGTCTCTTATTATCTTAACTCCGAGATCTACAGCCTTTTTCGATCCGGGCAGGGCGAAAACCACCTTCCCGTTCACGACGCCAGCCGTAGCTCTCGAAAGCATGGCGTTGAACCCGATCTCCTTCACGCTTTCAAGCCTGAAGATTTCGCCGAATCCGTCTATTTTCTTGTCGAAAATTCTTTCGAGAGTTTCCACGGTTACGTCCTTCGGATTTAAACCCGTTCCACCCGTGAAGATTATTACGTCCGCATCCGCACTCATCACGGCCTCCACAATCTTTTTTGGATCGTCGGGAATCAGACGGTAATCTACCACCTCGCTTCTGAATTCGTCCACTATCCTCTTCCCGGATTCGTCGTCAATCGCTTCAAGCTTTTCCAACCCCCTAACGTCCCCGTATTTTTCGTATCTTGACGTGGACACCGTTACGACCGCAACTTTTACATTCACATCTCCTTCGTGCATCAGAACCACCTGTCGAGCGTTATCTGGCTCGACGATATGTTCTCCTCTATCCTTTCAACCGCCTTCTCGACTCTATCCCTGCTAAAGTCGTGTTCCTCGCAGAGGAACTCGATCACCTTTTCGACCTTTGGTTTCCTGAACTTGATCTCGTAGTCATCCGTGGTGGGAGGGTTTCTGAAAAACTCTCTAATTTCGTCCAGGTGCTCGATTTCAACTTTGAGAACCTTCAGAGCCTTTTTTACGTCTCCATAAGTTTTGATGAACTTCAGAGCTTTCTTCGCTCCGACGCCTTTTACCCCTTCGTTGTAATCCGTCCCGACGAGAATCGCCACATCTATCAACTGCTCCCTCGTTATGCCGAGCTTCTTCAGGTTGCTCTCGAGGTCTATAACCTCCGGCTTTATCTCGACGTAGACGTTTTTACCCGGAAGCTTTCTTTTTCCCGTAACCGTCAAGTTCCTTGCGAGCTTCGGAGAGCCGAAGAGGAGAGAGTCGTAGTCCTGACTCCCGGTGTAATCCACGTCGCCTTTCCTCGCCATGTATGCTGCTTGAGCTTCTCCTTCGCTCGGTGCCTGAACGAACGGTATGCCGAGCAGC
Source organism: uncultured archaeon (assembly GCA_964463865.1). Lineage (GTDB taxonomy): Archaea > Halobacteriota > Archaeoglobi > Archaeoglobales > Archaeoglobaceae > Ferroglobus. The sequence continues at coordinate 9,515 of CAYXDX010000056.1, forward strand.
TCAAGGAGGTTCTTAGAGCTCTCCACAATATATTCGTCAACTCTCGCGGTTGCCTGCGCGTATTTTTTCGCGTATTCCTCGCCTCTTTCCAGAGCAGCTCTCCACTTTTCTTCAGCTTCCTTCTTTATTTCTGCCCTCCTTTCCAGCTCTTTTCTCTTAAACTCCGGCGGTTCTCCGTCGAAGACGTAGACCGGCTTTATCCCTATTTCTATCAGGTTAGCGTTTCTGTAAAGCAACCCTGAGAGGTGCGAAGTTATTCTGCCCTGAGAATCCTTAAGAGGCGTGCCATCTGGCTGTCTGATCGTTGAGAGGAACTGATATATAGCGTTAAAAGCGTCGATAGCCACGAGTTTCCCGGAAAAGTATTCGAGTTCGACCTCCTCTCTCTCCAAGAGTTCTCCTATGTCCGCACCCATGATTAACAGTATGGCCGGTAAGATAAAAACGTTATCTGTAAATTCTTCTCTCTATCCTCTCCAATCGATCTTCCAGACCGTCCATGTATGCTCTCAACTTCCCTTCGATTCGCGATTCGAGGTCGTCGGAGTTCACGGCTATCAACCTCTTGAGGTTTTCGAATTCCTCACGCATTTTTTGCATTCTATACTCCAAGCTCAGGAGCAGGAGACCCAAGGAGAGCGTAAGCAGAAAAGCAGAAAACACGACGACTGCATCGACGTTGTCGTATAGAGAGAGCCACTTCCACGTTAACAGCACGGCCGAAAAAACCATCAAAACTGCGAACGAGATTTCTCTTTCCATGCTTGTTATCTTTACAATTTACTATAAATCATTAACTCCCAAAAACGATTTATATCGCCATATGAACTAATTGATCGGCTGCCGAGGTGGCCTAGCTGGTGGGGCGACGGACTCATAATCCGTAGGTCGCGGGTTCGAATCCCGCCCTCGGCATCCCCTCTTTTGGTTCGTGTTCCAGAATTCTATTTCGATATTATCCGAGTCAAAAGCGTTATCGTGATGCTCAATTCTAATCAAAAATTAACGACCTCTCGCTAACCTCTTTAACGGAGAACGTCTCCTCTATGAAAGCCCTTTTATTGGAGATTCACTCGTCGCCATCGCCCAAGAACGTAATCTTAAATCCCAATTCCTTTAGCGGATTAAAGTCTTTATCAAATGTTAAAATTTCCGCATCTTCATCGCTGCAAGCTATCAAAATATCCAAGTCCGGAACATCTATACCTCTAACCATCAGTTCGGCTTTCACGCTGGAAGCTCTTTTTACAACGTCTAAATCGACTGGAACTACAGTTAGAGACTTCAGCATATCGTTGATTACCATCACCTCTTTTGCATTACCGTGCTTTTTCCAGAGATAGTTGGCTCCTACGAGTAACTCGTAGGTGGTGAGCGAGCTGACGATTACATCTTCGCACTCTTCCTTCCGCTCCTCTAAAGATTCTACAGCCTTTTTGTTACCTTTTTTAAGCTCGATTAAGAACGAGGTATCGAGTATGACCTTCAAAATCTCACCCTGAAACTCCTCCTTATTTCCTTAGAGATTCTCTCCAATTCTTCTTCATATCCTGTTTTCTCGGCAGATTTAATTAGCATATCAATCCTTTTCTCCACATTTCTCTTTATCAGCTCGTCTATGATGGCGCTGAAGCTCTTCTTTCCCTTAATCCTAACGAGCTTCTCGTAGACTTCATCTGATATCGTTATAGTCTTCATGTTTCGTGTGTTGTAAACGA
>CAYXDX010000057.1:0-11134 GCA_964463865.1 uncultured archaeon
ATCACTTTTAATGGCGAGAGAACTTTTTGGGACGAACGGAGTTAGGGGAATCGCGAACGAAGAGCTCACCCCCGAAATGGCGCTCAACCTTGGGAGAACGATAGCGACGATGAAACCGGGAAAAATCGCGATAGCCTGCGACACGAGGATCTCGTCTCAAATGCTCAAAAGTGCGACGATCTCCGGAATTCTCTCTGCTGGAAGCGACGCGATAGACCTCGGCGTCGCACCAACTCCCGCTCTTCAGTATTACGTTAAAGAGCGTCCCGTTAGCGCTGGCGTAATAGTCACGGCTTCTCACAATCCGAGAGAATACAACGGGATAAAGTTCGTTCAGGACGATGGGAGAGAGTTTACCTGGGAGATGGACGAAGAGGCGGAAAAAATTTACAAGAGCAAAACGTTCAGGAAGGCGAAGTGGAACGAAGTTGGAAGGGTGATCAACGACGACTGCATCGAGCTTTACGTTTCGGGAATCCTCGAAAAAGTCGATGTAGAAGAGGTCGCAAGGAGGAAGTTCAGAGTCGTTCTCGACTGTGGCAACGGTGCTGCGAGCTTCACGTCTCCGGAGATTCTGAAGAATCTGAACTGCGAGGTTTTAACGCTTAACTGCAACCCAGACGGAAGGTTTACCGCGAGAAATCCCGAACCGGTCGAGGAGAACGTCGAAATGTTAAAGGAAGCCGTGAAGTCGTTTAAAGCCGACGTAGGAATAGCTCACGACGGAGATGCCGATAGAGCGACTTTTGTAGACGAAAAAGGGAACTTCGTAAGTGAGGACGTAATCCTGGCGATAATGTCCAAGTATTACGTCGAGAGAAATGGTGGGGGCGTCGTGGTTACTCCGGTAAGCAGTTCGAGGTGCGTGGAGGATGTAGTGAGAGATGCGGGAGGTGAGGTCGTCTACACGGCTGTGGGCTCTCCGGAAGTCGCGAAAGTTATGAAGGAGAAGGGAGCCGTTTTCGGAGGAGAGGGCAACGGCGGACTCATATTTCCTGAGCACTTGCTCGCAAGAGACGGTGGCATGACGCTCGCGAAAGTTCTCGAACTGATGGCAGTCACCGGGAAGAAGCTGTCGGAACTTGCGGAGGAAATACCGAAGTATTACATGGTCAAGCTGAAGGTGGAGTGCAGGGATAAAAGAAAGCTCCTTGAAAGTCTCAGGAGGGAGTTTCCGGAAGCTAACTTCATAGACGGGGCGAGGATAGACTACGAGGACGGGTGGCTTCTGATAAGACCGTCGGGAACTGAGCCGATAGCGAGGATTTTTGCCGAAGCGAAAAGCGAGAGCAGAGCTAAAGAACTCGCGGAATTCGGGATAAGCGTCGTGAAAAAGATTCTCAGCTGAAGAATCCGTCGATACTTCCGAATTTTTTTACGATTCTCAGATAAAGGTCGTCGAGTATTCTGCTCGACGCACCCCACACGAGCTCTCCGGCACACTCGAAGTTGGGGCCCCAGTCGGTAATTCTCCTGCTTTTCAAGACCCTTTCGAGACTATCAACGAGAATCCTCTCGACCTCGTATTCGTCTGGCCGAAACTCGTTCTTTTTCAGCACGCCCACCACCGGGTGTATCTTTATCCTGTGCTCGACGACTTCTTTCGGAGACAGGTATCCGAGGACGTCTATGTGCTCTCTGCTCAAGCCGATTTCCTCTTCCGCCTCTCTCAAAGCGGTTTCGATTATGCTTTCGTTATCCTCTCTTATCCCTCCGGGAAAGGCAACGTGTCCCGCGCTCCTGCTCAGGTTTTCCGACCTCTTTATCATCACGAGCTGCATTCCGTCTTTCACTATCGGGACGAGAACAGCTGCGCTCCTGTTCCTCCTAACGTAGCTGAGCTCCTGGTCGAGGACCGTCCTAAGCCTGCCCAACATTCGATAAACTTTCATAATCAATCACTTTAAATTTTGCGGTATCATGAACGGTATGGGTGTGAAGCACGCAACCCCGAGGATGAACGTCACGATTCCGATGAACTTCCACTTCGCGTTTAGGGGCTCGTCCTTTAACGGTTTGGGGTGCCTCTGCATGGCGAAGAAAAACGTTATCAGACCCCAGAAGAACCATATCGTTCCGCCCGCTCCGAGCAAAATTCCGAGGGTGAGGAGGAGGAATGGAAAGAATCTTGAAACGGTGTCTGCCTTATCTCCGATTAAAGCCCTCATGATGTGTCCACCGTCGAGCTGACCAACTGGAATGAGGTTCAGCGACGTGACGAACATCCCAACCCATCCGGCGAACGCTACCGGATGCAGAGCGTTCCCACCGTAGTTGACGAGCTTCATCACCGCGTAAAACAAAGGCGGTATTCCCACGTATATCTGCGCTTCTTGGGGCGGTATGGTCACTTCGAAGAACTTTAGCCCTAAATATGCGACGAAAATCGACGCAACGACTCCGGCTATTGGCCCGGCTGACCCTATAGCCATTAGAGCTTTTCTATCGGGTATCGCTCCCCTGTGCTTTATTATCGCTCCGAGAGTTCCTATTATCGTTGGGAACGGTATGAAATACGGGAGCGAGGTTTTAACTCCAAATCGCCTCGAAGCGAAGTAGTGTCCCATCTCGTGGCTGCCAAGGACGAAGAGGATAGCGAGCGAAAACATTATTCCTTGGCGAATGTCGAATTCGCTCTGGAAAAACGAGCCAGCGAACGTCGTTGATATAAACGTTAAAACGAGAAGAACGAGGTTTACCAGGTAGTTTTCTCTGTGGGGTTTTAGCTCGAGAACGAGCTCGCCTCTCAAACTTTTAAGCTTCACGTCGTATTTCTCGCTGAGAATGGAAAGAACTCTCGCGACTTCCTCTCCGTGAATGTTGAACTTCGGTATGACGAAGAACCTCTTAACCTCTCCGTCTTCGTGCTCGAAGTATATCGTAAAGATTTCCTCGATTAGCTCCCTTTCATTCAATTTCGATCCACCCCTCGTTGGCGTTTACCTTTACGTAGTCACCGGTCTTTATTATTTCGAAAATGTTCGTCTCCGGCTGATCGACCAGTGGGATGTCGGCTATTATAGCTCCCACCGCTATTATCGTCTCAGTTTTTTCGTTCACTATCGCCCTTGGAGACACGCCGTTCTTCTTGAGCTGCAGGAGAACGTATGTTCCCACGGTGCTACCCTTTCCAGATGGAAAAATTAGTATTTTGTCGGCTACGCTCTCTCCGTAGATGTCGCTGCTCTGGTCGACGATGACTCCTGTTTTTGGATCCACGTCTCCGAGAAACGAAATTTTGTTCTTAGAAACGAGCGCGAAACCTTCCGCGTATCCCTTGGATATCCTTCTAACTCTAATCCTCAACGCAGGCCCTCCTTACGCAGTCTTCTAAGCTCCCAAATGTTACCGCGGTTTTTCTAAGTTTTGGAAGGTAGTGGAGCGCTTTGCCACTGTTCACCATCACGCATTCGAATCTTTCCGTCGATGGAGAAACGACCATGCAAGTGTCCGCGAAAACTTTCGCTCCGAGTTTTTCGAGCTTTTCGACGAGTTCCGCATTGTTTTCCTTCACGAACCTCGAAGTGAACAACCAGAGCTCCCTCTTCGCTTTTCCAAACTTTTTGAGCAACTCGTAGACTTTTTTCAACTCGCTTTCGGACAGGTGGGGGCAACCTATCGCCACGAGGTCTGGATCGCATCGTTCCACGCTCGCAGCGTCTACGACAACTTTTTCTTTCGGAACTTCGAAGTCTTTCCATTCCGGTGTTAGTTCGTAAACGTGGTAAATGGGGCAGGAGGATGTGGAAGCGAGCGATGCACCGAAAAGCTTAAGCTCGTCGTCGCCGACATTTCTGTCGAACTTCACGAGCGGAATTTCACCTTCTTTGAGAACTCTCCCAAGTTCAAGTCCGGCTAAGGCAGGATCGACGCCGCGAATTTCTGCGAGAACCGTTGGAGCTCTGTTTTCTTTAATGTGCATACCGTAGCACGGAGTTTTTCCTATCACAGCCGACGCTAACGCGGTGATGCCGCTCTCTCTATTCGTTCTCGCCCCGATAACCGAATTAGCGTAAATAACCGCGGAACTCTCCGCCCACGCTAAGTGCTCTCCGAACTTAACGTCCTCAATGTAATACGGGGTGCAAGTCAAAGTCAGTTTGACACCCATTTTTTCGAAGGCTCTCAGGATTCTCATCTGCTTCTCGTAAAAGTCTTCGTCTATTTTCATCTCTTTCCACAGCTCTCTGTCGAAGCCTGCAGGATTCAGGAAAGCTCTGACCCTCACCTTGACGTTAAGACTTTCGAGCCACTCGAGACCCGCGTCGCCTATGTTCGCGTAGGACACTCCCGATATTTGAGCACTCTTCACCTCTATGAGCCTTTCAGCTCCGAAGATCTCTCCTACGGCTACGAGTATTTCCATGCACTTTCTGATCCCTTCGTTCTCACTTTCGAGGAGTTTTTCTTCTTCTCTCGTGAGGAACATTCAAAAAGAGGTTTGCTCGATTGTATTTAAGAGCTTCCCAAATTTTTTATTGCACGCGTGCATCGAAATTCTGTGCACCCGCCAGAAGACAGAGAAATGGAACTGAGCGAACACCTGACTGAACTGAGGATGAGGCTCGGAAGAGGGCTCCTCGTTCTCGGCGTATTTTTCGTAATCTTTTTTCTGAATTCTAGCTGGCTCATAAGAGAATTCTGGAACACGATACTTCCGGGCAGAGAAATGGTCGTCTACTCCCCTCAGGAGTGGATAATTGCCAAGATCGTTTTTTCAGTCTTTCTGGCTTTCGTTGTCTCGTATCCGTATTTGATGTTCGAAGTTTACCTGTTCATGAAGCCTGGCTTATACGAGCACGAGAGAAAATTTCTGAAGACGTACATTCCGCTGTCTTACGTTTTCTTTCTCATCGGATTAGGGATATCGATCTTCATAGTCGTTCCGAAGTTATACGGGTTCGCTGCCGTTGAAATGCTCGGCTCGGAGCCATACCTCTCGGTAAAGAGGACCCTCTACAATTCACTGAAAATTTCCGTCGCTCTCGGACTGTCGATGCAGTTGCCAGTTATCGCGGCGATATCCGTTAGGCTCGGTATGATAAGTTCGCGGTGGCTCAGGGAAAAAAGATTAATAGTATACCTTGCCGTTTTTATCCTTGCAACTAACATGACTCTGGATATAACTGGGCTGAGCCAGATAATCGTGCTCGTGGCATTTGTTGTGATGTATGAAATCAGCATTTTAGTTTCCTCAGTAGCCGAGAAGTGATCGGAATGAGAATCGTCATAGCTGGGGCTGGAGAAGTCGGATACAACATCGCGAAGGATCTGTCCGATTCTCACGAGATAACGATCATCGAGTCCGACGAGGAGAAGCTGGTCGAACTCGAAAAACTCAACGTCGAGACTGTTCTGGGCAACGCCGCTAACGTGAAAAACCTCAGGAGAGCCGGAGTGGAAAGAGCGGACATCTTCGTCGCTGTAACTGGAGATGACGAGGTCAACTTGCTGTCCGGTCTTGCCGCTAAGAAGCTTGGAGCCGGAAAGGTAATCGTGAGAGTCGGAAACCCGGAATACGTGGATAGACCCATAGTGAAAAACCACCCGATAGGTTACGACGTTTTGCTTTGCCCTCAGCTTGTTCTGTCCACGGAAATTGCAAAATTGATAACGATTCCGGGAGCGGTTTACTTTGCATCTCTTGAAGATAGCGAGCTCGAAGTGGTGGAACTTCAGGTGTCCGAAGACTCGCCCATAGCTGGAAAGAGGATAGCCGAAATCGAGATTCCCGAAGGAATAATTATAGCTGCGATACACAGAGGGGATGAAATAATCGTTCCGAGGGGTGAAGAGAAAATTCTTCCCGGAGACAGACTCGCCGTAATAGGGTGGATGGGTAAGGTCGGTTCTGCGAGAAGAATCCTCGGAATTCCGGTCGTGAAAAACGTGGTGATATTCGGAGGAGGGACGGTAGGCAGCTACCTCGCGAGAATACTCGACAGGAGTAGCCTGAACATAAAGCTCATAGATTCTAACGAGAAGAGGTGCGAAGAACTCTGCTCCATGCTCAAGAGGACGAAAGTAATATTCGGAGACGCTACTGACATAGACTTGCTCGTGGAGGAGGAAGTCGGAAGAAGCGACGTCGTCGTAGCTGCGACGAACAGCGACGAGAAGAACCTGCTGTCTTCTCTCCTCGCGAAGAACTTGGGAGCGAAAAAGGTGATAGCGAGAGTGGAGAAGGGTAAATACGTGGAACTTTTCGAAAAGGTGGGAATCGACGTGGCTCTGTCGCCAAGAAAGGTAACTTACTTGGAAGTGATGAGACAGCTCAGGCTGATGAAGGTCGAAACTTTGGGCGACTACGAGGCGAGCATAGCGGTCTTGGAATACGTGGCCGAAAAATCGCTCGATGGCAGAGTCGTGAGAGATTTAAGACTACCGGATAACACGATAATCGGAGCGATAATGAGAAAGAACAAAATGATAATTCCGAGGGGAGACACGGAGATCAGGAAGGGCGACAGGCTTTACGTCTTAACGCTCTGGAGGAACGTTGATAAGGTGGACAGGGTTCTCGGATCATGAGGCGAAGAGTAGTTTTAAACGTCCTCGGGAGGATACTCGTTTACTTTTCGCTCGTGTTCTCGTTACCAGTTTTAGCGGCAATTTACTACTCCGAGGACGTCTTTCCTTTCCTGATAGCGTCTCTGACCTCCGCGACACTCGGTGGAATTTTTTACACTCTTTCCCGGGGTGTCGAGCTGGAGGTTAGATACAAGGAAGGATACGCGATCGTCGGAACCGGATGGCTTTTGATATCCCTCATCGGATCGATTCCGTATGTGTATTACGGTCTTGATGTCCCTGACGCGTTTTTTGAGGCTATGTCTGGCTTTACAACCACTGGTGCGACCGTTTTTGACGACGTCGATAGCCTGCCGAGGTCCCTGCTCCTTTGGAGGAGCGAGACTCAGTGGCTCGGTGGAATGGGGATTGTTGTGCTGTTCGTCGCAATACTTCCTTCTCTCTCTAAGAGCGGTTTTGCTCTCCTTCAGGCTGAGGTTCCTGGAATCAAGTTGACGAGACTCAAACCGAGGTTAAAAGATACGGCAATGTATCTGTATCTCATTTACCTGTTCTTCACGCTGCTCGAAACAGCTATTTTACTAGCTCTCGGTTTTACTTTCTTCGACGCAATAAACCACTCTTTCACGACTCTCTCCACTGGCGGCTTTTCGACGCACACGAAGAGCATAGCTTATTACAAAAATCCGGCCGTGGAGTTCGCGATACTCGTCTTCATGCTGATAGGCGGAACGAACTTCGCACTCTTCTACTACCTCTTCCGCGGAGACCTGAAAATTTTGAGGGACGTGGAGTTTAGGGTGTATTTGACCATTTTTTTGGTAGCTTCGACAATTTTAACTCTGCTCAACATCGACAAGGGTCTGGCAGATTCTTTGAGGTTGTCGTTCTTTCAGGCGGCAAGTATAATGACCACGACCGGCTACACAACCGCGGACTTCGACGCGTGGAAAGATTCGGCAAAAATTCTCCTTTTAATGCTCATGTTCATCGGAGGGTCGTCGGGATCGACCGGAGGTGGTATAAAAGTCGTGAGGATCTACCTCCTCTCCGCTTACTCGATATTGCAGATTCTCAGAAGTGCCGAGCCGAGGACGGTTAGAGTCGTGAAATACGGTCAGGAAGTCGTGGAAAAGGATGTCTTTTCAGCAATAACGGCCTTCTTTTCCCTTTACGTGATAATATTCGCGATTTCATCGTTTGTGATATCTCTGTTCGGCTACGACATTCTAACTTCGGTCTCCTCCGTCGCAGCGTGCATGAACAACGTCGGTCCGGGCATGGGTCTCGTCGGAGCGAGCGAGAGTTACGGCTCTCTGAACGACTTGGCGAAGATTGTGCTGTCCGTGGACATGTGGATAGGTAGGCTTGAAGTATTTACGGTTCTCGCGATTCTGATACCTTCCTTCTGGAGGGAGAGGTGGTAGTTAGCTGATAACGATCTTCTCCACGCCGTCGACCTTCAAAAATTCGTCCACCAGCCTTCCGGGAATCTTGCTTTCGGTTATTATCGTCAGCTTACTTTCTACGCTCAGGTCCGGGTCTTCGGCGAGCATGTACCTTATGCTGATGTTCTCTCTCGCCAGGATCGAAGTTATCGCGGCGATTATTCCGACTTTTCTGCTGTTTGCGTAAACTTCGAGGACGCCGAATCCGAGAATTCTCGCAACCTCTGCTATGTTGGCGACCGGCTCCAAGGACGCGTAGACTTTCCTGAGCTCTTCGTCGTTTTCGATGTTTTGAATTGCCATCATCACAACTTTTCTGTCTACTCCGAGAGCTTCAGCTATCTTAGTCGGAACGAGTTCGATGTTGCCGCAGTAGGCTTTTCCACCCTTAACGGATATTCCGAGCCTGAGAAACTCTTTCGCCACAACTATCTGGGACGGATACCTCTCAAATTTTTCCACTATCCTGCTCCACATCCCGATCACTCCAAGTGCTCCTCAAGATTCGAGAACCTTCTTCCACAGTATTCGCATACGGCGTATACTCTATCGCCGGAGTGTATTTTGAACTTTGGAACTATCGGCTCTCGCTCGGCGTTAGTTATGCAGTTTCTGTTGGGACACCTCAGTATTCCTTCCAGCCTCTCTGGAAGAGCGACTTTGAACTTCTTTACGATTTTGTAGTCCTGAATAATGTTTATGGTAGCTCCCGGAGCGATCAATGCAATCTTGTTAAGTTCTTCTCTTCCGAGGAACTTTCCTTCGACTTTGACGATGTCCTTCTTTCCCATTTTTCTGCTCGGAACGTTCATGGCCAAAGAGACGGTCTCCTTGCTGTCTTTGTCTATTCCGAGAATCTTCAGAACGAGTGGAGCTTTTCCGGCGTTTATGTGGTCGATTACGGTTCCTTCCTTAATTTTGCTTATCGTCAGCTGTTCCATTCTATCACCTCGCTGAGTATGGCCATTCTAACGGGAACTCCGTAAAAAGCCTGCCTGTAATACACGGCGTGCTTCGTTTTGTCTACGTCAAAAGTTATTTCGTCAATTCTCGGGAGTGGGTGCATGATTATCAGATTCTCTTTCGCATTTTCGAGAAGCTTAGACGTTATTACGTAGCTCCCGGCGACCTTCCTGTATTCCTCTTCGTCCGGAAACCTCTCCTTCTGAATTCTCGTGACGTATATCGCGTCGACCTCTGATATTACCTCCTCGAGGCTAACTCTCTCTCCACCAACCTCTTCGAAGAGTTCTTCTGGCAGCATCAGTGGATCTGGACAGACGAAGAACATCTTCGCGTTGTAGAGCTTCAGAGCCTTTACGAGAGAGTGGACGGTTCTCGAATACTTCAGGTCTCCCACGAGAGCTATCTTCACACCTTCGAGCTTGGCTTCTTTTCGCAGGGTGAAGAGGTCTAAAAGCGTCTGGGTCGGATGCTGTCCTGCCCCGTCTCCAGCGTTTATCACCGGAACGGAACTGTTTTCAGCGGCGAACTTTGCAGCACCTTCGAGGCTGTGTCTTATAACTATGGCGTCGGCGTAGCCGCTTATAACTCTTATCGTGTCCGCGAGGTTTTCGCCTTTCGCGATGCTACTCGCTTCTTGCGACGTGAGGTTTATCACTTCGCCGCCGAGTCTCTTCATCGCTACCTCGAAGCTCATCCTCGTCCTCGTCGAGGGTTCGAAGAACAGATTTGCTAAAATTTTCCCCTTTAGAATTTCCAGCCTCTTTTTACCTTCTGCAACGGGGATAAAATACTCGGCCAGATCGAGAATGCGCTCGATGTCGGCTTTTGATAAGTCTTCGATTGAGATTAGATGTCTCAACGTCATCAACTATAATTCTCTCTCCGGCTAATTAAAACAGTTGCTGATTGAAATTTTAATAGTTACCTGCGCTTCAACTTTACAACGCTCCCGTCGACGACGACTTCGACTTGAAAATCTTCAAGACCTTTTACTGACACTTTACCACTTCCATACGCAAGACACATCGTGCAGAAGTCTCCACTTCTCGTCAATTCGATCACGACTTTGTTTCCTTCGAGTTTGGCACGGGCTTCGTAGCAGGGATTGGGAACGTTGACTCCGAACTCTACGACTTTAGCTCCGTTTTCGTCGACGATTTTGTAATAGTTCTCCCCACTTCCGCAGTTTGCGTTGAACTCCTTAAGGTGAACCTCAGCCTTCGGAGACGTGCACAGAACTAAAAGTGCCGTCAGCACTATTAGAAACCTCATGCGGAAATTTTGTTTTTGATTTTATTTAGAGTTTTTCCGCTCCGCTCGGCAATAGTTTTATAAACAGATTACGATGTCGATAATTGGAGGGCCCGTGGCTCAGCCTGGATAGAGCGACGGCCTTCTAAGCCGTAGATCGCGGGTTCAAATCCCGCCGGGTCCGCTTCAAAAACCCGGCTAACCCTTTATATTTCGTATACGAGGTTGACCGTGGCGGTTACTTCTACTTCTGAAGGTATTATCGTCGTTCTTCCGAGCGTGGTTTTAGCCTCGATCGATCTGGGGATGTATCCGTATCCAACGACGACCTTCGATATCCTGTAGTTCCCTATACCGAGCTCTTCTGCTACTACTCTTGTTTTGTTTTCCGCGTCTTCAACGGCTTTCCTCAGTGCCTTTTCGTAGGCGCTCTTTCTGGAGTTTTCCGACAGCGTGAAGAACACGGAGTCTATTCTGTTAGCGCCACCGCTCATGGCAGCGTCGATAACCTTTCCAACGAGACCCGGCTGAGCGACGATTTCTAAGGTCGTGCGAGCTTTATACCCAATTATTACGCTTCTCTTCGTTACACCTTCTTTTCCTTGTTCTATCGGCTCCTCTACCCATTGATATATGGGCTCGACTCTGTAACTCTTCGTTTCTACTTTCTCCACGCCGACAGACTTTATTTTGGTTATTACTCTGTTTACGATCACGGCGTTCTGATCCGCGGCACCACTGGCTGTTTTAGATTCTACCTCCACCGAAACGACGACATGCCCTTCGTCAGGTTCGACGGAAACTTTTCCGAATCCACTCACTTCTATTGTTCCGTTGTTACTCTCGATAACGTTCGCACTACCCGTAGGATTTTGCAGAGCCAGTAGCAGAACCGCAAGAGCTACGAGGCCGCCCAAAATTCCTATCGCTTTGTTCAT
>CAYXDX010000058.1:0-10959 GCA_964463865.1 uncultured archaeon
CGGCAGTCCAGAACCATGTCGAGACCCAGCGGAACGCCCCGCTTGTAGGAAAAGGCATGAGCGTCACCTCATCTTGTAGAGGAGCTTACCTATTTCTTTATGATGACCCAAGTCACCACCATACCCGTAGGGCTTCTTTATGCTTTTAAGCCCGCCCCTCGGCGGGTGCAGTCTGAAGACGGGTTTTAAGTCTGGAAGGTCTTTGAGACTCGCCTTCCCTTCCACCACAGCTTTCGCGAACTCTTCGATGCTTTCGTATCCCGTCTTCTCCTTCACGTATTCGTCCGTGAGCCTCTTGTTCCCGACGAGCCTGCCTCTGTGTCTCAGGAGCATTGCCAACTCTTCCCACCCGATCTCGCCATAAGCGACGTAGTCTTTAACCACTTGAAGCATACCTCTGTAGGAAGGAGTGTCCGGAATTACGACGCAGTGATACTTCTTGTGTAACCTGAGCATTTTCAGTGTGTCCTTTATCTTCCTGTTTACATCGATGTTCCCTCTAAGCCTGACAACAGCAATTAGCCCCACCGCAATCACCTCTTCAAATACACGGTCTTCTTCAACGCCTCGAAAGTGGCCTTAGCGAAGTTTATCGTCGTCTTGGTCTGACCTCTCGTAAACGTCCACACGTCCTTTATCCCTGCGAGCTCGAGAACTTTTTTGGCGACATCTCCAGCGACGAGTCCGAGACCTTTCGGACCCGGCATCAGGGTGACTCTAACGCTCCCAGCAGAGCCAGTCACCTTCGCAGGAATGCTGTGGTTTCCGCCGCACCCACACTCCCAAGACCCGCAGCCCATTTCGACCTTGAATATGTTGAGCTTCGCGTCCTTGATAGCTTTCTGAATCGCCTGAGCTACCTGCGCAGCCTTACCAACTCCAACGCCCACGAATCCGTTTTTGTTACCTACAACTGCTGTAACCCTGAACTTCGTCCTCCTACCGCTGTCGGTCATCCTCTGAACCATCGATATCTCGAGTATTTCGTCCTGCAAGTTCGGAAGAAGCATGTCCACTATCTCCGGTTCCTTCAGCGGAAGTCCGCTCGCTAAAGCTTCCTCCATGGTTTTTATCTTTCCTTCTGCCACCAATTTTCCGAGCTTGGTTCTTGGAACCCACTCCAAGCGTGATCACCCCATAATCTTGCTCTTTACTTCTTCAAAATGCTGAGGTAAATCAGCCGGACTCAAACCTCTCTTCTCGTATTCGGTAAACATTTCCGGCTTCTGCTTGTAGTATTCGGCTATGTGCTCCCCTCTTATTCTCGACTCGTCTGGAAAGATCTCCGGGCTGTGAGGAACGTTTAGTCCAGCATCTACTGCACCTTTCAGCACAGCGAAAACTCTCGCACCTCTGCTCGGAGTCCTCAGCCCTATGTCGAGGACGGCTTCCTTGATGCCCTTCTCAAGAGCTTTCTTACCTATGAGCAACCCAGTCAGATAGGCCGCGGGCGTGTTGTTGGGGTCACCTTTCCAACCGAACTTTTCGAGTTCCTTCGAGTTTACGTGAGCTAAGACCCTATCGCCGTCCGGGTGGTATTCGATTATCTGAGCTATGATGTATCTGTTCGTTATCCTCACGACCAGTCTTGGCTTCCTTGACAGCAGCAGCTTTAACCTCTTCCTGTAGTTTGTTTTCCCCTCCCTCCTTCTTCTGTAAGGCACTTTATACCTCGGTCCTTTTGCCACGCTATCACCTCAGAATCCCCATACTCTTCAGGTAAGCGTTAAGGTGCGAAACGCTTCTGAACTCTCCTCCCTTGGCCTTCCTGTAGAGCATCCTGTAAGTTTTGCTGTCGAGAACACCTTTTTCTTTTAACAGCCTCAACCTCCTCCTGAGAGCTCTGATCCTGATTATCCACGCTCTCTTCTTAGGCATTCTCGCGGTAGCTTTACCCTTCCTCTTTCCGTGACCTCTCCTCCTACCCTTCCTCTTCTGAGCTTTCCTCTTGTTGATCCTAACTCTGCAAACGCCCTTTACGGGTTTTCTTTTTATCAGTCCTCTCTCTATCAGTTCGCGTATGTCCTCCTTCGTCGCAGCTGCCGCTATTTCCTCAAGCGCGTCCGGGTCAAACCACACTCTGTTCATTCCGCAGTCGAGAACCTCCGCGGCTAACCTTCTCTGTAATCTTAAATCCATTATCACCACCTTCTGGTCGGATTCAACACGACTATATTCATCTCCTTAGCCTTCTCCTCAATCTGAAGCCTCTTCTTCAACCCAACGCACGAGGCTATCCTAACTGCCTGCCTCTCCGGGTTCACTTTCTCGAGGTCCTTAACGTTGTAGACGAGGACTTCCTCGTATCCGCTCGGGTGCAGACCTCTGACGAGCTTCGGTGAGCTGAAGCCAGGGGACGGGTGGACTCTTCCGCTCCACTTTCCTCCGTATCTGAGCCTCCACTTGTTGTGCCTACCCCTTGGCCTTCTCCACCCGAGGTCCCTCAGCTTGAGCTTCTTCCTGTATCCGAAGTGCCTGAACTCCGGCTTTTTCGACTTTATGATCCTCCTAACTCTGAGCAGTCGAATTTCCTCCTTACTCAGCACGACTACCACCTCAGTCCGGCTTCTTAACGATGTAAATTCCGTCCTGGAATACTCTAACGTCGAGTCTCTTTATTCTCGTAGCCTGTTCGAGATTTGCAGCCGTTTGCCCGCACTCCTCGATGTCTATTCCACTCACCGTTATCTCGTTACCGGATATGCTCACCTTAGCCCTCCCTACTATCTTCGCTCTCCTCGGGTGCTTCTCACCGAGGAAGTTCTCTATCACTACTTCGTTCCCCTCAACTCTTACCTTCATCGGGAAGTGAGAGTAAACGATCTTGAGCTTATACTCGAAGCCTTCTTTAACTCCCCTCATCAGGTTCTCGATGTGAGCCGCGAATGTGCCAACCATAGCCCTCAGTTTTTTCTTCTTTTCGGTCGTGTAAACCCTTATTTTACCGTCTTCCTTCTCTATGTAGACTCCCCTGAACTTCAGGAACCTCTGGTTTTCCCCGAGCGGTCCGCTAACTTTAACCGTGTATCCCGAAACCGTGTCGCCACTAACTTCCACATTCACCCCTTCTGGAATCGTGATCGCTCTTTCCTCGTAGACTTCAATAGACGTAGGCAAGCAGAACACCTCCCAATCCCCTTTCTATCGCTTCCTTCTGAGACATGACTCCCTGAGTTGTGGAAACTATCAAAATTCCGAAGTCCCTCGCGGGGAGGTATCTCTTTTCGAACTTCTCGTATTCAGTTCTCTTTACCGAATACCTCGGTCTTATCGCCCCGCAGTCGTTTATCTTACCGCTGAGCGTCACTATGAACTTACCGCCTCTGTGGTCGTCTTCGAATTCGAACCCCTCGATGTATCCGTATTCCTGCATGACTCTCAGAACGTTCCCGATCAGCTTCGAAGCCGGCTTTATCTCGACCTTCTTCTTCCCGATCATTTCAGCGTTCTTTATAGCACTCATCGCGTTAGACAGAGGATCGTGAAGCACGTTTAACCACCTCACCAGTATTTCTTGAAGCCGAGTTCAGCAGCCACTTCCCTAAAGCACTGCCTACAGAGGTAAATACCATATTTCCTAACTATTCCTGCCTTCCTCCCACATCTCCTGCACGGATTTGCAGCCCTACCGAACTTCTTCTTCCTTTCCTTCGCCATATCACTCAACCTCCACTCCCAACGATTTCAGAAATTCAATCGTATCTTCTTTCGTGACCCTATGCCTCTTACCAACCTTGGACCTCGCTCTTCTTCTTTCCTCTACCCTGTATCCCCTCCTCTTCAGCACGCAGCAGACCTGCATTCCGAATATACCCATGTCCGGATCGTATTCGACGCCAGGTAGATCTATGTGCTCCTGAATTCCGAAAGAGAATTCG
This sequence comes from uncultured archaeon, assembly GCA_964463865.1. Taxonomy (GTDB): domain Archaea; phylum Halobacteriota; class Archaeoglobi; order Archaeoglobales; family Archaeoglobaceae; genus Ferroglobus. The sequence goes on from CAYXDX010000058.1 coordinate 3,879, forward strand.
CCGTTCCCTATCTGCCTTGAACTCAACTTGAACTCCTTGACGCTAAGAGCTTTTTTCAGGAACTCCAGCGCTTTCTCTCCTCTTAGCGTTACTTTAGCTCCTATCGGTTCGCCCTTTCTTATTCCAAAGTTCTTTATCGTTTTCTTCGCGTAGGTCGATGTCGGAGTTTGGCCGGTCAACTCTTCAAGGAGCTTCAGCGCTTTTTTCTGCCTTTCGCCGCTCTCCCCAACACCGATGTTTATCACGACCTTGTCGATTATCACTTCCCTCATTGGGTTCATCCGTTACACCCCCAGCTGAATTACCGGCTTGCTCTCTCCTTTCTTTCCGATAACGAATACGTAGTCCTCTATAGTCGTATACTCGTTGCCCTCGACTTCTATCGTCACCAGGTTAGGAGCGGAACTCCTGACAACTTTGTATTCTTTTAACCTGCCAATTTCACCGGCGTGAGTTCCACCGGTAACCATTACGAGCGCTCCTTCCTCGAACTTAAGGTGGTCAACGACTTCTTTCTCGGGTATCTTCATCAGTATGCTGTCCTTAGTCTTGTATTCGTTGCTTCCGAGGATGTTCGTTCCGTCGAAGAGGTTAAGCTGAATTCTTCCCCCCTTTACCATCGTCTTTCCCGTGATCTTGTAAAGCTTGAGGTCCGGATCCGTTATTTCAATCGGCACATACCTACCCTTTTCGTCGAACACGATCCTGTAATTCAGATCAAGTTTCGGAATGCTCACGACGTCAAACAATCCGACCGGGAACTTGTAGTCCTTCCTCGGAACCCCGTCAACGAGTATCTCGCCAGCAGCGATTATCCTCCTCGCTTCTCTTGCCGTGTCGGCGAGTTGAAGGTAGTCTCTAACGATTACGAGGAGAGGAACGGCTTCCTTGTTGTGAGGACCGGGCGAAGGTTTCACTATCCACTTGCTTACCTTCCTCGGAACCTTTACGGTCTTAGGAGCGGAAAGCCTCTTCTGATGCACAACCATCACCTCTCGAGTATCTTCTTCCTAACTTCGTCGATTTCGCCGAGCTCAACAATCATAACGTTCGAAGGGTGTATCGGAACCAGAACTTCGGTTCCGTCAGCTTTCTTGTTGACCACGCCTTCGACGTAAATCCTGACCCTCTTCATGTCGACTTCCAAGACTTTTCCGACGTGCCCCTTGAAGTCGCCCCTCATAATTTTAACCTTGTCGCCCTTCCTGACTCTAATCGCTCTCTTCCCGTATTTTTCCCTCAGCTCCTTCGATAGAGTAGCGTGAAGCAGTCTGTGTTTTTCGTGAAGCTTCGCTAACTTAAACAACCATCTCCTCTGTTTTCTCGGCTGCTTAGACTTCGGAACTGGCATTGAATCACCTCACACTATTATCGAAGCTATCGTTCCGATCTTCGGAAATCTTTCAGCCGCTTCCCTCGCTACGGGGCCTCTTATCTCACTGCCTCTCGGATTTCCATCAGCGTCGGTAATCACGGCAGCATTATCTTCGAACTTAACCCTCGTCCCGTCCGGCCTCCTGTATTCCTTCCTCTGCCTTATGATGACGGCGTAGTGCACCTGCTTTCTTATGTCCGGCGTTCCCTTCTTCACGCTGACGACGACGATGTCGCCCACTCCAGCAGCGGGATACCTCCTCCTGACGCCCTTGTAACCTTTAACCGCAATTATCTCAAGCTCCCTCGCTCCGGTATTGTCGGCACATACGAGCCTCGCACCGGTCGGAAGCGCTCTCGGAACCACAGCTTTCTTCGCCCTCATTTCTTCACCTCCACGATTACGAAGCTCTTAGTCTTGCTGATAGGTCTGCACTCGGCAATCGTTACGATGTCGCCGGGCTTGGCATCTATGCACGGAGGATTGTGTGCGTGCAGCTTGCTCCTTTTCTTCATATACCTCTCGTATTTTGGTACGTACTTTATCAGCTCCCTTTCGATTACCGCAGTCTTCATGTAGCTCTTAACGACCTTTCCGGTGAATATCTGCCCTCTCACCGGAAGGTTTCCGTGAAACGGACAGTGCTTATCGTCACACTCTCTTTCGGGAGGTTTGACATCTATACCTATATCCCTCGCCATTTCAAACCACCTTTCTCCTTTTCAGCATGATTATTCCTCGCATTATCCTCTCCTCGGGCCTGAAATTGATCAAATCTCCTTTGACTTTATAAACCTTATCTCCAGCTTTAACCTTAAACCACCTACCCTTCTTAGCTATCTGCTTCACTCCACGCTCCGTCTTGATTTTGAGCATATTCATCGTCTCGTCTACTACTTCTCCGGCAATACCGATTTCGCACGGGTTCGGACTTTCTATTACTTCTACGCGCATCCCTATCCAGTCCCTCGCCAGCACCTCTAAACCTTGTAGCCCTCTTCTCTCAGCGCCAGCTTTATTCTTGCGATGTCCCTTTTTACAGCCCTTATCTGCATCGGGTTCTCCAGAGCTCCTCCGCTCCTTACGAGTGTCCTCAACCTTATCAGTTCCTTCTCCAGCTCCTCCAATTTTTTTAGCTTCTCCTCTCTACTCATTTGTCTGATTTCCTCCATCTTCAACGCTGTCACCCTCCTTCTCCTCCTTCACCTCAACGCTTTCACCTTTCAGCTGCTCTACTGGAACATCCTTCACGACGAACTCATCCGGCAGCTCTACGTCCGGCGGGATTATTCTGACTCTGACGCCGTAAACTCCGAGCTTCTTTATCGCGATGTCGAAGCCCTCTCTCACACATGTTATCGCCGGATCCCCCGTGTGGATTATCGTTCCAGCTACGAATTTCTCCGTTCTCGCTCTTTCGCTCGTGAGTTTTCCGCTGATCTCTATCTCGCAGCCCTTAGCTCCAGCTTCCATTATCCTGTATAAGAACCTGTATCCAGCTTTCCTGAAATACCAGCCTCTCTCAAGAGCTCTTGCCAAGAGAGACGCCATGAGTTGGGCGTTGAATTCGGGCTTCTCTATCTCGTCCACGCTTATCTGCGGGTTGTCGAGGCCGAACTCCTTGAGCTTCTCCGTCAGAGCCTTTATTCTCCTTCCACCCCTGCCTATTACGAGTCCTGGCCTTTCTACGAAGAGCGTCACCTGAGTTCCGAGCGGAGTTCTGACTATGTCAAGCCCGCCAAACCCTGCGTTTCTCACTTCGTCGACTATCCACTCCTTGACCATGAGCTTTCTGACTTTATCTTCGATAAACTTCCTCTCTACCGCCATCACCTCACCTCTGCGACGAATTCTACGGTCGTCAGAACTTTAAACCAGGGCGTAGCTCTTCCGAACGCTCTCGGAGTGTATTTCTTAATCACCCTTCCCTTCTTAGCCTGCGCGTGGACGATTACGAGTCTCTCAAGGTCGAGCCCTTTGTATTCAGCGTTGGCTTTCAGGTTCTTCAGAACCTTTAGAATGTGCTTCGCCGCCTTCACCGGATACCTGCCAGCGTACCACTTCTCGAGACCTCTCCTGTGAGCGACCTTTTTCTTGTATTTTCTGAAAGGCACGGCCCTTTTCATCGCAATTACTTCTTCCAGATACTTTATCGCCTCGTCTATCTTCTTTCCTTTGAGCTCCCTGCAAATTTCCACTGCGTGCTTGAAGCTTATGTCCATCTCGTAGCCCATAGCTTTGGCCGAGTTTAGCTCATCCTTAGGCTGGTAAGCGTAGTTTACCCTCGCCATACGCCATCACTTCAGCGGCACGTATTTACTGCTCCTCGTAGCTCCGACACCCGGACCGGAGTGCTTCTCGAACTTCCTCGTCTGAGCGAATTCTCCGAGTCTGTGTCCGATCATCTCTGGCTTTATCTCGACCCTCACGAACTCCTTGCCGTTGTGAACGTAGACGACTTTTCCAACCATCTCCGGCAGGACCACCATGTCTCTGCAGTGAGTTCTTGCCTCTCCTTTCTTCCTCAATTTCCTCAAAAGCTTCTCTTCCTGCTCCGTCAAGCCCCTCTTGAGCTTTCTCCTCTCTCTCGCCGGCAGTAATTCGGCTATCTGCTCAAGAGTCATCTTCTGAAGTTCTTCGAGAGTGTAACCGCGATACCTGAATTCTTTCGGCCTAACAACCTTACTTTTAAGCGCCATTACTTCCTCACCCCCGTCCTCCTCGCAGCAATACTACCAACCTTCCTACCCGGAGGAGCGTTCCTACTTACAGTCTTAGGCCTACCTACATGCTGGTGCTTACCACCACCGAACGGGTGATCCACGGCATTCATAGCAACTCCTCTCACACGAGGCCACTTCGCGGCCTTGCTCTTCATCTTGTGATACTTCTTTCCAGCTTTAACGAACGGCTTGTCAGTTCTACCTCCTCCGGCAACCACGCCTATCGTAGCTCTGCACTTCGGATCGAGCCACTTCATCTTTCCGCTCGGCAACTGAACGAGAACTCTGTCCTCTTCGTGCGCTACGACGAAGCCAAACGTTCCACTCGCTCTCGCAAATCTCCCGCCGTCGAAAGGTGTGTTCTCGATGTTGCAGATCGGGACACCCTCGGGAATGTTCTTAAGAAACGTCGTGTTACCCGGCTTAATCTCAACGTTTTCTCCAGCTTCTATGACGTCGCCCGTGCCGATACCTTCGACGGCTAAAACGTATCCCTTAGTTCCGTCTTCGAACCTAACTAAAGCGAGTGGACCGTTTCTCGCAGGATCGTGAACGATATCTATGACCTCCGCTCTCACTACCTCGTCTTTCTTAAACGGAATGTGCTTTACCTCAGCCTTGTATTTGTGAGACGGAGCCGTATAAGTGGGAGTTCCTTTTCCTCGGTTCTGGGAGATGATCCTCTTACCCATACTTCACCACCTCAGAACACTCCGAGCTTAGACAAAAGCTCTTCGGCCGAATACTCCGGCTTGAGCTTTATGTAAGCCTTCTTTTCCCCTTTCGGAGTTATCAGCGTGTTTACTCTTTCCACTTCGACACCGAACAGCTTTTCGAAGTCTTTCTTTATCTCCTTCTTGTTGGCTCTGATGTCCACTATCGCAGTAACTATGTTCTTCTCGAGTAGGGACACGCTTTTTTCGGTAATCAGGAAACACCTAATCTTCCTCATAGCCTCTCACCCAGCTCGACTATCGCGGACTTCGTATAAACGGTCAACCTGCCAGCGTGACCGCCGGGAGCTAAAAGCTCGACGTTGAGATCTTTAGCGAGAACAACGTCGACGCCCGGAAGGTTCTTAGCAGCCTTCATAACGTCGCTGACCTTACTAACGACCACGAGAACGCTCTTTTTCACCTTGAACCTCCTGCCTCTCATCTTACCCTTTCCAGCCCTGTATCTCTTCCTCTCCTTAGCTCTCTCTACGTCGGCGTAGACGCCTATAGCCTTAAAGACTGCAATCACGTCTTTCGTCCTTTTTAGGTTCTCGAAGTCGTCCACGACTACTTTCGGAAGCTCTCCTTCGAAAACGTGGTTTCTCGCTCTCACGATTTCCTCGTTGATCGTAGCGGCTAATGCAGACCTTAGCGCTTTTCTCATCTCCTTTTTGTTTATTTTCTCAGCCCACTTCTTCTGAACTTTCGGCGGGTGAGCCCTTCTCCCTCCGACTGCCTGAGGGACTGCAACGGCTCTGCTACCGAGCTTCCACCTTGGCACCCTCGCGTAACCGTATCCGGGTCCCCAGTTCTCCCAGGCGTAATCAGTTCCGGCTAAAGGATTGGGTCCGTAGGGCTGTCTCCTGTGGCTCTGAATAGCGTGAACGGCCTTTCTAATTACATCTGGTCTGAACTCCTCGTTAAAAGCATCGGGCAGTTCGATTTCCTCGACGACCTCGCCAGTTAAACCGTAAACTTTTGCCTTCACACCCATCACCTACCCTGCTTCGAACTCCTGCTTATGTAAAGGATGTTCACACCCTCGTAAGTCGCCTCTGGCGGTCTTATCGCGTCTCTCATTCTTATGAGCCTCTTAACAGGACCGGGAACGCTTCCCGAAACGAGGACGTAATCCGACCTGACGAGGCCGTAGTGAAGGAAGCCGCCTTCAGGATTTATTTCCTCCCCGTTCGTTCCTATCTTAAGGATCCTCTTGTTGTACTCCGTCCTCTGATGGAAACCCATCTGTCCGGCCTGCGGAACCGTCCACCTGACTCTGTGCGGAGTCCAGGGTCCGAGAGTTCCGACTCTCCTGTGCTTGCTGCTCCTCGCGTGCTTAGCGTCGAGAGTTATGACACCCCACCTCTTAACCGGGCCCTGGAATCCCTTACCCTTGGTTATGCTCAGAACGTCGATGAACGCCCCTTCGGTAAAAACTTCGCTAATTCTTACCTCCTTTCCAAGCTTTTCTATCGCGTAGTTTAAAGCGGCTTCAACGTCTCCTCCAACCTTTTGCTCCATAACGTCAGGAACCTTCTTCGGGACTCCGGTTATCAGATACGGCTGGGTGTATGTGATTACCCTAACCTCCGCTATGTCCTCAATTTCTTTGAGCTTGTCTACGTCGCCCTTCTTTTTAGGAAGCTGAATTCTTCGCGAAAGGAAGCTGTCAAGCTCGTCCGTCCACACTTCTCCAGCGATCTGCAGACCATAGACGGTCTTTCTGTACACCCTGATACCCATGACCTTCATCGGTGGAGTCTCTATAACGGTGACGGGAACCATAATCTCCTCGCCGTACGTCGGAGAGTTTTTCCTGTCGTCGATCATTATTACGTGCGTCATTCCAGCCTTGTAGCCGGCAAATCCGAGCAGCTTCGGCTCTCCTTCGTAGTCAGGCCAAGACCTGACTCTCGGAATAATACTACTCGCTCTCTTTCTTGGAGAAAATCCAAGAGATCCCCTCCTCGGTCTGTGGTACTTCATCGATACACCTCCTTAATAAAATTAACCACAGAGAGACAGCTAACTACAGCTTCCTCTACCCTCACGCTCCTCGTCCCCTGTTTCGGGATCATGTTCCACTTTTTCAGGTTCGCTTTCAGCCCCAACATGTTCGCGATCTCCTCTACCTCTTTACTCGGGCTACCGAATATCAGCAAGCCTACCTTCTTTATCTCCTCGAAACTCGGAAAATACCCGAGTTTCGAGGTTATTACCGCGTCTTTTCTTTTCAGCAGACCCTTTAAGCTGCACTTCTCCACTTC
>CAYXDX010000059.1:0-10931 GCA_964463865.1 uncultured archaeon
GATCCCGATCCGCGCGACTTGAAGATTGCCGAGCAGGCTCGGGTGATTGCTGAGCAGGTGGATCAGATCAAGAAACTGGAACAGAAACTGGCGAAACTGGAAGCATTACTGGCTTCTCAGGCGGAAGCGCCCCAGCCATGTTTACTGCCTCGGCGAAAATCGTCAGCCCGTCATAAGACCTGACATCTTCGTATCCCGTCGGAGATACGCCAAACCTCTTTCTGTATTCGGCGTAGAACTTCTTTGTTTTTGACGTAAACGCTACATCCCAGCACCAGCTCATGAAACAGACGTAGTTGCCCTTTTCACCCATGTTCTTGATCACGTCCTCGAACGTCAGAACTCCCGCAGTCGCTATGAAAGGAACGGGAATCTTCGCGTCGTAATACTGCTTTGCAAAAGGCACACCCTCGGACGAGACCGTGCTCGAAATTACGACGTCAGGGTCTTTCGCCTTTATGTCCGTTATAATCGAACTGAACTCTTGAGTTCCCCTCGGAACGAACGATGCTCCAACCTTCGTCACGCCCTTTTCTTTCAGGTAGTTCTCAAAGACTTTGTCGAGAGCTTTAGACCATATAGCTTCCTCTCCGACGTAGTAATACGTCTCAGCTTCGACTATTTCGAGAACAAACGGAGCTGTGTTCAGAGTAAAGTGCGTCACGTCGGCGCCCGTTCTGAACAAATACTTGTATCTCTCCGGATCGTCCCTTACAAGCTTCGGTATGCTCGGCGAAGCGGCGACGGTAACCATTAGCGGAATTTCGTAGTCGGCCGCAACCTCCGCGACTGCGAGAGCTACGCCGCTCGTGTATAAACCCACGAGGGCAAAGACTTTGTCCTCCTCTATCAGCTTCTTAGCTCCAGTAACACCTTTCTCGGCGTTACCGCCTGTGTCGTAATAAACGAGCTCGACAGGTCTTCCTAATATTCCACCGTTCGCGTTTATGTCGTCTTTGGCCATCTCAAAAGCGTTTTTCATCCTCTCTCCACCTTCGGCACTCGGACCGGATAGCGGTAACAGAACGCCTATTTTTATCGGCGCCTCTTCTTTCGGTTTCTGCTGCGCGCAGCCGAGTAAACTGCTACCGACCATAATCGAAGCGGTGCCAATAGCGACGCTTTTCACGAACTCTCTCCTGCTGAGAAAAGTCTTCCTCATATTGCACCCCCGCAAAGTTACCACATTATTTATCATTAAGATAAAATACAATATTTATCACTTGCGGTTCAGCAATCCCAAAAATAAAAGATGGAAACTATTCGACGGGCAGGATCGTCTTAACCTTGAAGCCCCTCGTTATGTAGGCGAGGTAAACGATCCCGCAGCAAGCCAGATCAGTCCGACCTCCTTAGCGAACGTGTCCAGACCATGCCAGATTGCTCCGGTGAGCAGAAATCCTATTCCTGGGACTACTGCCAGCACTGGCTTGTTCTCGATCTTCACGAACCTGTATGCCAGTGATACGTGCATTAAGGCGAACGCCGTTAAGGCGCCGAAGTTTATCAGCGACGAGAGGTCTTTGAGCGTCAGCAAATATATCAGCAGACCGGTTATCGCGGCGACTATTATGATGGAGACGTATGGAGTCTTGTATTTCGGATGAACCTTCGCAAATATCCTCGGCAAGTGTCCCTGTCTACCCATCGAGAAGAGTATTCTCGAAACTCCCGCCTGCGCTGCGAGAGTGTCACCGAAACCCCACGCGAGAACGGTTCCGAGCATCGTCAGTAACTGAAGCCATCTTCCACCGGCTTCCTCGGCTATGTAGAAGAATGCGACGTCTGGGTTGTCGAAGTTGTATCCCGGATGAATTACCGCCGCGAGGTAAGTCTGAGTGACGAAGAAGAACGTTATTATCGGAATTACCAGAACGACCGCCCTACTAACGACTTTCCTCGCCTCTATCGTCTCCTCCGCTAAGGTTGTCATAATGTCGAACCCGAGAAAGCTAAGCACAGCAACTGAGGCTCCCGTGAGGATAGCGTTCAGCGTAAACGTGTCAGGATTGTAGAATGGCTTCAAGCTGAATGTCAGGTTTGAGTCGGTGACTATCTTGACTATCGAAGCGACGACGAAAACTGCAAACACTGTCGTTTCGAATATGAACAGCGCCATGCTCGCTCTTGCCGTCATCTTTATTCCGAGAATGTTCAAGGCTGTCATGGGAACGAGGAACGCTATCGCCCAGACGATCATGCTTATTCCCGTTTCCGCTTCGAGCCACAGCGCTGAGACGAGGATGACGAGAGCGGGAATCAATATGTAGTCCAGAAGTATTACCCAGCCCGCTATGAAGCCTATGTGCGATCCGAGAGTCTCTCTGACGTAAGCATACACAGACCCAGCTTCGGGATACCTGTAGGCAAACTGCCCGTAAGCCCACGCCGTCACGGACATCACAAGTGCCGCGAGCAGGTAAACGAGAGGGACGTGACCGTTGCTCAAAACCGCAACGATTCCGTAAATACCCATCGGTGCTATCGGCACCATCGTCATTATCGCGAAAGCTATCAAATCGCGCATTCTCAAAACTTTCTGAAGTTCTTCAGCCACGAAATCACCTCCCGTCCCACTTTATAGCTTCCAACAGCTTGGAAGTCGAAGCGTATTCTTTTGGAATTCTAACTCTAACAGTCTTCCTCGGATTGACGAGCTGGCTGACCTCGACGTCAACGACCATGCTCGCGAGCATGTAAGCGTCCTCCCACGAGAGAGAGTTGCTGTGCTGCAAAACTCTGACCGCAAGCTCAGTCGCTTCTCTGAAAGCTTTACTGACGTCCTCGTCTGACACGAGAATGTAAAAAGCGTCGTCCGTTTCTACGACTGGCCATCGAGGTGCTTTGCCTTCTACCACGTCGAGCTCTACCGTCACTTCTCCGCTAACCTCACAACTCGCGACGCAGACCTCTCCGTCACCGATAACGGCGTGCAGATCTCCGAGACCGAACAGCGCGCCGTCCCTGAAGACGGGGAAAAACACCGTCGCGCCCTTACCTATAACCTTCGTGTCGAGGTTTCCGCCGTGCCTACCCGGAGTTCCGCACGGAACCTCCTCGTCACTCGCAACGCCAATCACTCCTATCATCGGTCTGCATTTTATCTTAAGTCCGCCGAACGTTACAAACCCGTCTTTAATTTCGCAAACTCTCGTTTTCGGCTCTTTAACAAGATCTCCGAGAACTCCCGCCCCCGGAACTATTACGATCACACCTCTATCCGAAATCTCTACGTCCAGTATCTTCACCTTCAGCGCGTCTCCCCTCTTCGCGCCCTCCACGTAGATCGGCCCGGTGGCAGGATTCACCTTCGAGAAGTCTATCTCTGTGACGAGCTGCTTTTCAGACGTTATCTGGTTCGAAAAGCAGTCTTTGGTCTCTATTCGAACGACGCTTCCCTTTTCGACGGAGATTGCTGGCTTCAAATCAGGCCCAAAGGAGAACAGACACGCGTCGCTCTTCAGCGAGTGCATTTAACCACACCCCCGAGGCGATGGGCTCCGTTTTTGTCGTCATGTTTAAAAAAAGTTTTCGGCGTGCGAAAGACTTTATCGATTGCCCGAGCACTTTACACCGTAACTAAATGCTTAATATTGATAAAAAAGTTTTAATTTCACGAAGATATTTCAGTCGGAAATGAATCCAATCGTCCTCGTAGGTCTCGGCGGCTTCTTCGGAGCGGTAGCAAGATACATCACTTCCGGGCTTGTTCAAGATGGGGTCGCGAGCTTTCCCGTCGGAACTCTTTTCGTCAACGTTCTCGGCAGTTTTCTTCTCAGTCTGATAATGAGTCTCTCGGAGTATTACGGGCTGTTCAGCGACGAGGCAAGGATATTTCTGACGATTGGATTTCTCGGATCGTTTACGACGATGTCGACGTTTTCCTACGAGTCGTTCAGGTTGCTCGAAAGGAGGGAAATAAACTTATTTATCGTTAACGTAACTGCAACGCTGACACTTACGCTGCTCGGAGTCTACCTAGGAAGAGCAGTAGCACTGTGGAGGCGATGAGCGTGAGCGAAGGTGTGCTCCTTAGAATTTTCATCGGAGAGTCCGACAGATACGAGGGCAGACCTCTTTACATGCACATCCTCGAGATGCTGCGAAGGGAGGGAATCGCTGGAGCGACAGTCCTGAGGGGTATCGCCGGATACGGAAAGACGAGCATAATCCACACGACGTCAATCCTCAGGCTCTCGTCCGACCTGCCGATAGTCATCGAAGTCGTCGATACGAAAGAGAACATAGAGAGGATAAAGCCGAAGCTCCTTGAAGTCGTGAAGGAGGGCATGATTACGGAAGAGAAAGTAAAGATACTTCTTTACAGAGGGAACAAAGACGAGAGCTGAATTGAGCAAACGTTTTATAACGATAATTTTTGTAAATATTTTTATGGAACTCGGAAGACTTTACGAGATCCTTGAGAAAAAGGCGAGCGAGATCGACAGAAACGACGACATGGGCGACGTTTTCGACGAAGTCGTAAACTCGGGAGTGCTCGGATTGATGGTTCCGAAAGAATACGGCGGAGAGGGAATGGGCTACTACGAGATGTGCGAAGTTGCCGAAAACCTCGCGTTAAGGTCTGCAGGAGTTGCTCACAGCGTAGTCGTTCACGGAATGGTCGTCGACGCCATAAGACTTTTCGGAAACGACGAGCAAAAGAAGAGGTTCTTTCCGAAGCTGCTGAAGGGTTTCGGAACCTTAGCCATAACGGAGCCCACTGGAGGTAGCGATGTAGCCGGGGCCGTCAGGACGAAAGCCGAGAAGAAAGGTAATGTCTACGTAATAAACGGAAGCAAGACGTTGATAACGAACGGCATGTTTGCCGACGTTTTCATAGTCGTTGCGAGAACTGGCGAAGGTGCGAAAGGTCTTACGGCTTTCATAGTCGAGAGAGGCGACGGAATCGAAACGACGAAGATCACACTGTCCGGAATGAGGGGCAGCGGTCTCGCGAGCGTCAGGTTCAAAGACGTGGAGGTTCCAGAGGAGAACGTCCTCGTAGGAGAAGGAAAGGGAATGAGGATCGCTCTGGGAACTCTCGCTCCGAACAGAATACCGTTCTCTGCTATGGGAATAGGAATAGCTCAACGCTGCCTGAACCTTGCAGTCGAGAGGGCAAAGAGCAGAGACGCTTTCGGAGGGAAGCTTGCGGACCTTCAGGCAGTTCAGTTCATGCTCGCCGAAGTAGCCGCGGACGTAGAAGCTCTGAGAAAGCTCGTTTACGGATACGCCAAAGACATGGGAGACGTCAACTACTCCGGAGCCATATGCAAGCTGAAAGCCGCGGAAGTGGCTAAGAGAGCCGCCGACGTTGCCGTCGAAATTCACGGAGGCTTCGGACTCGTCTCCGGAACGCCAGTAGAGATGGCGTACAGGGATGCGAAAATCCTCGACATAGCTGAGGGCGCAAGCGAGATCATGAAGCTGCTTATCGCGAGAAAACTCTTCAGCTAATTCCTAAATTTTTTATTCAGAAGCTATTTTCCGCATTTCATGAGAGTGGGTTGGGACGCGAGCCACGGTGAGTTCATAGTGGACGATTACTACTACTTCTCGAAGCTCAGAAAGTTGGTCGACGCTGAGGTCGATTGCGTTTACAGTTTTTACAAGCTCGAAAATTACGATGTCATAGTATTTAACTACCCGGAGGTCAGGTTTAAGCTTAGAGAGGTTTCGAGGATCAAAAGCTGGCTGAGAAAGGGGAAGACCGTTGTCTTCGCCTCTTACTACAACAACCTCGACAACGTTACGGAAATCATTAACAGCGCTCTGAAGAGGCTGGGCCTCGAAGTCAGAATAAGCAGCGACGTGATAGTAGACAGAGAAAAGAACGACGGCGACGAGATGTATCCGCTCGCGAAATATAAAGACTGCACGGTCGTCATGCCATGTTCTTCGAGCGTGGTCAACGGAACCAGCTTCGTAGAAGGATTCGACACTGCGAGGTGCAACAACGGTAGCAAGAGTTTCGCCGCGTACGAAGATTTCGAAAACGGAAGGGTCGTCGTCCTCGGGACTTGCGTCTTCTGGGACAACTACAGCATAGAAAAGTTCGACAACAGAGTCTTGGCGAATGATATTCTGAACAACAAACTCTGAAAACATTTTTTAAGCTCAAAAACCTCATAAACGAGCATGAAAGTTGCTATTATCGGCGGCGGCGGAGCGGGGATGAGTGCAGCTTCGAGAATCAGAGCTTTAAAACCCGAATGGCAGGTTTCTGTCTTTGAAGCAACTTCCTTCGTTAGTCACGCCCCCTGCGGAATTCCCTACTCGATAGAGTTCGACTTCGGCAGCGAAGAGCTGATGTACTACAAGCCGGAAGTCTTCGTTAAGGAGAGGAGCATCGACTTGCACCTAAACGCAAAAGTCGTCGAGGTCGAGTACGGCAAGCTGAGAGTCGAAGAGAACGGAAGAGAAAGGAGTTACGAGTGGGACAAACTCCTGATAGCTACCGGAGCTTCGCCAAAAGTTCCGCAGGTCGAAGGCGTCGAACTCGAAAACGTGTTTACGGTAGACTTGCCTCCAGACGCAGAGAAGATACGAAGAGCGGCGAAAAAGTCAGAGAGAGTCGTAATAGTCGGAGCCGGCTACGTCGGAATAGAGATGGCAGAAGCTTTCAGCTCGATAGGAAAGAAGGTTACCGTCGTCGAATACTTGGACAGACCGCTCGCGAACTTCGATCCGGAGATTTCGGACATCGTCAAGAGCGAGATGGAAAAGAGGGTCGAGCTGAGGTTGGGCGAGAAGCTCGAAGCCTTGGAGGGTAAGGAAAGAGTCGAGAGAGTCGTTACTGACAAAGGCGAATACGAAGCAGACCTTGTGATCCTCGCAACCGGGGTAAAGCCGAACGTGGATCTTGCCAAGCAGCTTGGAGTAGAGCTCGGAGAGACCGGAGCGATTAAGACGAACAGCAGAATGGAGACGAACGTCGAAAACGTCTACGCAGCTGGAGATTGTGCTGAGACGATAAACATGATAACGAAAAAACCTACGTGGGTCCCGTTGGCTCCGGCCGGAAACAAAATGGGCTACGTAGCGGGAGTGAACATCGCTGGAGGAAACCTCGAGTTTCCGGGAGTTCTCGGAACTCAGATCACGAAGTTTTACGACTTAGAAATAGCCAAAACCGGTCTGACTGAGGAGGAGGCGAAAAAAGAGGGTTTCGACGTTCGCTCAGCTTTCATTCAGGCGAACACGAAAGTTCACTACTATCCGGGGGCAAAGAAAACGTTTATAAAGGCCGTAAAAGATGTCGAAACCAACAGAATCCTCGGAGCTCAGATAGTCGGATACGAGATGGTGGCTATGAGAGTGAACGTCTTCGCCACGGCCATACAGGGCGGGTTCACTACGAAGGACGTGTTCTTCTCCGACTTGGCTTACGCTCCACCGTTCACGCCGATATGGGACCCCGTAATAGTGGCGGCGAGGGTGTTGAAGTTTTGACGCTCGAGGAAGTTCACGAAGAGATTAGGAAGTGCACGAAGTGTGAACTCCACAAGACGAAGACTAACTACGTCCCGGGAGAAGGGAGTAGCAAAGCCAGAGTCATGTTCGTTGGGGAAGCGCCGGGCAGAGAAGAGGACCTACAGGGCAGACCCTTCGTTGGCGCTGCCGGAAAACTGCTGACCGAAACCATGGAAAAGTTCGGACTCAAAAGAGAGAAGGTGTTCATAACGAACATCCTAAAGTGCAGGCCACCTAACAACAGAGACCCCAAGCCGGAGGAGATTGAAGCGTGTTTTAACTACCTCGTCAGGCAGATTTACGAAATTAAGCCGGAAGTGATAGTCTGCCTCGGAAGACACTCCGCAAGAGAGATCCTGAGCTTTTTTGGAAAGAAGTTCAGAGGGATTACCGCAGATAGAGGGAAGGTCTTCGAAGCGGAAATAGACGACAGGAAGGTCAAGATAGTTCCCACGTTCCACCCAGCAGCCGTTCTCTACAAACCGCAACTAAAAGAATACTTCGAAGAGGACATAAAAAAAGTTGTGAGGTTGATCAGCAGAAAGACGCTCTTCGACTTCATTTGACCAGACAAACAGCTTTGCCCAGCACCGTCAGAGATATTTTTACGTTCTTTCCTACTCTTTTCGTCTCGATCAGACCGTCCTCCTCGAGGCCCCTCAGGTGGTAGCTCATTCTCGCTCTCTGAGCCATGTATTTCTTGTGATCCGTCGTCCTTCCCTCGAGAATTTCGATGAGCTTGTTTATCGACTCGACCTCTCCCCCGTTCTCGTCTATCGCTTTGAGAATTTCCAGCTTGTCGTCGGAAATCTTTTTCATCGGCGGCACCGGAACTTCTATCACCTTTTCAATCCCAACCTCCTTTCCGGCTTCATACTTGGGCATAGCTGTGTAGAGCTTGCTTTCCGAGATCTGCGCAGCAACGTAAGCAGATATCGTGAGGGTTTTCGGGGCTTCGGTTATGTTTATGTATATCTCGTTCCCGGCCTTGAGGTCGTCCTTTATAGCCTCGAGGATTTTCAGCATCGAACCGAAAACGTCGTACTGATCCACTTCCACGAGCTCCACGTCGATGAGAACTTTCAAGACGTTTCTGAGCTCTTCCGCTACGCTTTTCAGGTCGCTGTAGTAGACGAGGAAGGCTTTGTGAATCGGGTGTCCGCTCGCCTTCATGCTGTCCATGACTTTCCCCGCATCGGGCCCGACAAAGACCACATGAACCACTGCCATGATTTCCATTAAGTGGGAAAATTAATAAATTTTTCTACATTCCTAATACCAGTTTCTTTGATTAAATGTTGTTGAGGTGTAGTAAATCTGGGGAAACGATAACGATCTGTTGAATCAACAACTATTTAATGCAGAGTAAAGAAAAAGATCGTGAGATGAGGAGAGTTAGAGTTTACGTAAGTGGCGTCGTTCAAGGAGTTGGCTTCCGCTACTTCACGAGGAGAGTTGCAAAGGAGCTGGGAGTTAAGGGCTACGTCATGAACCTGAACGACGGAAGAGTTCTCGTAGTAGCGGAAGGGGAGGACGAGCAGATAGAGAAGTTAATTTCGGCCTTAAAAGTTGGCCCCAAAACCGCGATAGTGAAAAACGTCGAAGTAATAGAAGAGGAATACAAAGGCGAGTTCGAGGACTTCGTGGTGAGATACTGATGCTCGCGAAGAGAATAATCCCGTGCCTCGACGTCACCCTCGACGAAAAGGGAGCGAGAGTCGTTAAAGGTGTGGAGTTCGTAAACCTGAGAG
Source organism: uncultured archaeon (assembly GCA_964463865.1). Lineage (GTDB taxonomy): Archaea > Halobacteriota > Archaeoglobi > Archaeoglobales > Archaeoglobaceae > Ferroglobus. The sequence goes on from CAYXDX010000059.1 coordinate 9,228, forward strand.
ACGCCGGAGATCCGGTCGAGCTCGCTAAAAGATATGACGAAGAGGGGGCAGACGAGCTCGTCTTTCTTGACATCACTGCCTCGGCTCACGGAAGAGAGACGATGGTCGACGTCGTTGAAAGGACGGCTGAAGAAGTTTTCATCCCGTTTACTGTGGGCGGTGGAATTAAGAGCGTCGAGGACATAAACCAGATGCTCTCCGCCGGAGCCGACAAGGTTTCGATTAACACCGCGGCCGTGAAGAATCCCGAACTCATCAGAGAAGGTTCGAAGATATTCGGAAGTCAGTGCATCGTAGTGGCGATAGATTGCAGGAGAAACTTCGACCTGAGCAAAGGAAAATACGTTATAGAACTCGAGGACGGAAAAAGAGCCTGGTACGAAGTGGTGATATACGGAGGCAGAAAGCCTACAGGCATAGACGCGGTAGAGTGGGCGAAAAGAGTTGAGGAGCTTGGAGCCGGAGAAATTCTCCTCACGTCAATGAACAGGGACGGAACCAAGCTCGGATACGACATTCCGATAACGAGAAAGATAAGCGAAGAGGTCAGCATTCCGGTAATAGCTTCCGGTGGAGCTGGCAAACCGGAACACTTCTACGAAGCTTTCACGGAGGGTAAAGCCGACGCCTGCCTGGCGGCGAGCATCTTTCACTACAGGGAAGTCGAAATCTTAGATTTGAAGAGGTTCCTGAAGGAGAGAGGCATTCCCGTAAGATTGTGAGGCGCGCTTCCCGAGTCCGGTAAGCGGACACCCTAAAGAATTTAAAGCAGATAGCCGAACGATTTAACCGTGAAGATATCAGAGTTCCAGAAGCTCATAAGGGACCTTTACCTCGAAAAAGACAGAAAAAGGGGTTTGGAGAGAACGTTCTTTTGGTTCGTCGAAGAAGTCGGCGAATTGGCAGAAGCTATAAGAAAGGGCGAGAACGTTGGCGAAGAGATAGCCGACGTTTTCGCCTGGCTCGTCAGTTTGGCGAACATTCTTGAGATAGACGTGGAAAGTGAAGTAAAAAAGAAATATCCCTACAAGTGTCTTAAGTGCAACAAGATCCCGTGCGAGTGTGAGGAAAATGTTTCTCGTAGTTAGAGACGAGGACATAAAGAGCGGCGTAACGACGGACAAATACTTCATCTGGACTGAAAAAATCCTGAAAGCTAAGGGAAAAGATCCGTTCGTCGTAGCCGAGGTCACGGCTTCAACTTGGGGGATTTTCGCGGGGTTGAACGACGCTTTAAAACTCTTAGAAGGACTTAACGTGGACGTTTACGCGATGGACGAAGGAACTCTCTTCTTCCCGCACGAACCCGTTCTGACGATAGTTGGCAACTACTTGGAGTTCGCGAGGTTCGAGACTGCTCTTCTCGGCTTCCTCTGTCACGCGAGTGGAGTAGCTACGGAAGCTTTTAGAAACAAGCTCGCGGCCGGAGACAAGAGAGTTCTGTCGTTCGGAACGAGAAGGCAACACCCGGCGCTGGCGGCGTTTATAGAAAGAGCCGCCTACATCGGAGGAGTGGACGGCGTGAGCAATTACGCGGCCGAAAAGTACCTCGGAATAAAGAGCGTAGGGACGATGCCGCACGCGTTGATAATATCTTTCGGAAGTCAGGTCGAAGCCTGGCAGGCTTACGACGAAGTCGTAGACGAGGACGTGCCGAGAACTATGCTAATAGACACGTATTTCGACGAGAAGACTGAGGCTGCG
>CAYXDX010000060.1:0-10743 GCA_964463865.1 uncultured archaeon
AGAGATCTCGGTATACGAGCTTATCGATTACCAGGACGCGTCGCTTCCGGAGTTTTTCCAGCTGCTGAACGAGATGGAGAACGAAGGAATCCTGAAAGTCGAGAACGGAAGAGTTTCGCTAACTGAAAAAGGCAAGAACCTTGCGGAGGAGCTGGGTGCGAAGTTCTTCGATGTCTCGTGTAGCTGCTGCGATTACACTGGATTAAGTCTCGACGGATTTTTCTCGGAAGTCCTGAAGAAGTACCTCGAAATAGCTAAGGACAGGCCGGAAACTGTCGAGGAATACGACCAGGGTTACATAAGTCCCGAGGGTGTTATAAGGAGAGTCGAGTTCGTTTACGAGAGAGGCGACCTGCTCAAGAGCAGGATATTCGTCGTGGGAGACGATGACCTCTTCAGCATAGCCGCCGCTCTGACCGGAATGCCCGAGAAGATATTCGTCGTTGACATAGACGAGAGGCTCATAAACTTCATAAACAAGGTCGCCGAAGAATACTCTCTTCCGGTCGAAGCGATGGTTTACGACGTTCAGCAGGCTTTTCCGGACGAGCTCAAAAAGAAGTTCGACGTCTTCGTAACGGATCCAGTCGAAACGATACCCGGGCTAAAACTCTTCCTCTCGAGAGGAGTTTCGACGCTGAAAGGCGTTGGCAGTGCCGGATACTTTGGAATCACGACTCTTGAGGCGTCAAGAAAGAAGTGGTTCGAAATCCAGAAGATGATACACGACATGGGGTTTGTAATCACGGACTTGAGGAGGAAATTCAGCGTTTATCCGCAGGAGGACAAGAACTTCTTTAGGTTCCAGGAGAAGCTGCCGATAGTCGAAAAGCTTGGCGCGAAGATAGATTACAACTGGTATAAGTCGACGCTGTTCAGAATCGAGGCTGTAAAAGAGCCGAAACCACTCGTTGAAGGAGAAATGATAATAGACGAGGCGGTCTACAAGGACAGCGAAAGCTGGGCGACGCCTTACGGAGCGGACTAAAGCAGGTGCGCTAAAACTTTTTCTCCCTTTTCCACGAATTCCACGTTCTCTTCTATAAGCGCGTAGGCGTTTGCCTTTGTTATCGACGACAATATTCCGGACCCGTAGGAGGAAATTACTCTGGCAGTCATTTCTGGAAAACTGACCTTCAACCTCACGAAGCTCGTGAAACCTGGCTTGGAGTATATTCTGTCTTCGAGCGTAACTTCTACGACTACCTCTCTTTCCGTGCTCAACATCCTTTCCATGGCCTTTTTCAGGAACAGATGCGCCGAGGAAAAGCACGCTGCTGGGAAACCGGGGAGTGCGAGGACGGGAATTCCGTTGACGATAGCGGCTATCGTGGGTTTGCCCGGTCTTAGAGCTACGCCCCTGAAAATAACGTCTCCAACGCTGTCGAGGACTCTGTAAACGTGGTCCCTCTTACCCACAGAAGTCCCTCCGGAAGTGACTACGAGGTCGTAGCCGTCGACACTCTCGAGAACCCTTCTAAGCTCGCGTTCGTCGTCTTTAACGATGCTCGTCACGTCAGCTTTGCCACCCCACGATTCCACAAGTCCCTTCAGCATTATGCTGTTGCTCTCGTATACTTTTCCCGGAACGAGCTTTTCTCCCGGCTTTACGAGTTCGTCGCCGGTCGGAATTATGAGTATTCTCGGCTTCCTGAAGACCTTTACGCTCTCTATTCCGGCGCTCCTCAGGAGTGAGAGGTGCTGGGGTTTTAGGATTTCTCCTTTTTCGACCAAAACCTCGCCTTTCTTTACATCCTCTCCTCTCAGCCCTACGTTTTCGAACTTTCTCACGGCCTTGTATACCGCCACGAATTCGCCGATCTCCTCGGAGTCTTCGGCCTTTACTACGGCGTCTGCCCCTTCAGGTAACTCGTCTCCGGTGTGCACCCATTTCACGTGGTTTTTATCTACGAAGTTCGCCTTTCTGAGAAGAACTGGATTGCTCCTACTTGCATTCTTTACAGCCTCGCTTAAGACCGCGTATCCATCCATGGCGGCTCTGTCGTAGTGGGGTATGTCTATCTCAGCTTTCACATCTTCGGCTGCGACCCTCAAGAGGGCACTTTCAACGGGAACGTCTTCCGCATTCACTTCTCTGAAAAATTTTAGAAACTCTTTTTGAGCTTCTCTCAGGGGCGTTAGGCGGGAAAAAAGCTCTCCACCGCTTACGGGTGGCATTATTGCTACGACGTCGTCGCTTTTTAACTCCACGTCGTCTTTGACTATTCTACCGTTGACGACTATTATCGCGTAGTCGTATAGCTCTTCTATTCCCGGATACTTCTCCGAGAGAACTTTAAGAAGCTCCTTTAGACTGTTCGCCTCTACGAACTCTTCCTTTTTCCCCGTAACTTCTCTGAAGTTTGCGAAAAACTTCACCTTGACCATTGTTCTGAACACTCGCAATCGATGTATTTAAATTTCCACGTCGTGTTGCCTGAAGTATGCCATTTGGCAACTACTGGCAAAGAGAGGAAGTGCTGCCGAAAAAGGAGCTCGAGGACATACAACTCAAGAGGTTGAAGTGGGTCGTCAATCACGCTTATCGGAACGTTCCGTTTTACAGAAGGAAGATGAAGGAAGCTGGCGTTCACCCTTGGGACGTAAAGAAGAGGGAAGACATCGCGAAGCTCCCGTTCACGACGAAAGAAGATCTGAGGGATAACTACCCGTTTGGCCTCTTTGCTGTGCCGAAAGAAGAGGTAGTGAGAATACACATGTCGAGCGGGACGACCGGAAAACCGAAAGTCGTCGGATACACTAAGAACGACCTTGAAAACTGGATAAACATGGTCGCGAGGTGTCTCTACATGGTGGGAGTTCGAAAGGGAGACGTTTTTCAGAACATGGTCAGCTACACGTTCTTCACGGGAGGCCTTGGCTTTCACTACGCGGCTGAGAGAATTGGGGCTATGGTCGTTCCTTCTGGAGCGGGAAATACTGAAAAGCAGATTCAATACATGCTCGACTTCGGGACGACGGTAATTCACTGCACGCCAAGTTATGCGTTGCACATCAAGGAGGTCGCCGAAAGCATGGATATCGATCCCAGAGAGCTACCGGTCAGGATAGGCTGCTTCGGGGCCGAGCCCTGGAGTGAGAACACGAGGAAAAGGATAGAAGACGCTTTCGACATAAAGGCTTTCGACAGCTACGGTTTGAGCGAAATGAACGGGCCGGGAGTTGCTTTCGAGTGTGAGGAGAGGAACGGACTTCACATCTGGATCGACCACTACTTCGTGGAGATAGTCGACGAAGAAGGTAATCCGGTCGGGGAAGGCGAAAAAGGAGAACTCGTTTTAACCACGCTAACTAAAGAAGCCATGCCAATTTTGAGATACAGAACCGGAGACATCACTTACCTGATCGACGAGAGGTGCTCTTGTGGGAGAACTCATCCGAAGATAAGCAGAATTCTCGGGAGAGTCGACGACATGATAGTTGTCAGAGGGGTCAACGTCTACCCGAGCCAGATAGAGCACGCGCTGATGAGCATACCGGAAGTTGGGGACCACTTCCAGGTAATCGTAACTCGAAACACGCTCGACGAGATAACCGTCAGGGTCGAAATGAACGAAAAAGCGTTCACGGACGAGCTGGAAAGCTTGAAGAGAATACAGGAGAAAGTTCAGAGAACCCTACAGAAAGAACTGAACCTCAGGGTGAACGTGGAGCTCGTGGAGAAAGGCACGATAGAGAGGTCGACGGGGAAGGCGAAGAGGGTCATAGACTTGAGAGGAGAAGTTTAAATATTAAAAAATTTTGAAAAGTCACCTTCCCTTGAATCCGAAGATGTTCCTCGCGATTATCAGCTTCTCTATTTCCTTGGCTCCTTCGTAAATTTCCGTTATCTTGGCGTCTCTGTAGAACTGGTTGATCGGATACTCGTCTATGTAACCGTAACCTCCGTGGAACTGCAGAGCCCAGTTGCACGTCTCGACTGCAACTTCTCCGGCGTACCACTTCGCCATCGCCGAAAGCGTGTTGTCCGGCTTGCCCGTTTCGACCTGAACCGCGGCAGCTCTGTACGTGAGAGTTCTCGCAGCTTCGATTTTCGTTGCCAGTTCCGCTATCTTGAACTGGATGTACTGGAAAGCGGCCAGCGGCATTCCGAATGCTTTTCTCTGCTTCACGTAGTCTATCACGAGCTTTAGGGCACCTCTCGCTATACCCACGGCCTGAGCAGCAACCCACACTCTCGTTATGTCGAAGAACTCCATCATGTAGTAGAAGCCCTTCCCTTCTTCACCTACGAGGTTCTCGGCCGGAACTCTGACGTTGTTCAGGCTAACCTCAGCTGTGTCCGTAGCTCTAATTCCCATCTTTCCGGTTATCTTCGTAGCTTTGTAACCTTCTCTGTCCGTCTCGACTATGAAGTAGCTGATTCCTTTGTGCCTCTCCTCGAAGCTCTTCGGCTCCGAAGTTCTTGCCGTGACGAGTATGAAGTCCGCGATGCTGCCGTTGGATATGAACTGCTTCGTTCCGTTCAGCACCCACTCGTCTCCGTCTCTTACGGCTCTCGTTTTAATGCTCGCGGAGTCGCTTCCCGCGTCTGGCTCTGTGTTTGCCATTCCCATTATCGCGTCTCCTTTTGCCACCTTGGTAACGTACTTTTCTTTCTGCTCTTCCGTTCCGTGGCGGAGGAGAATTTCAACGCCGAAGGTCGGAATGAGGCAGGCTAAACCGAGTCCCGGGTTCACAGCCGAGAACTCCTCCATTACGATCATCTGTTCTATCGGTCCGTAACCGCCTCCGCCGTACTCTTCTGGAATCGCTACCGCGTGAAATCCGAGCTTCGCGCACTTCTTCCAGAGCTCGAACGGAAACTTCTCCTCTCTGTCGCATTCTCTCGCAAGTTCCGGCGTAAACTCCTTTTCGGCGAATTCCCTTGCGGCTCTCCTTATGTCCTCCTGCTCTTCGGTAAACTGAAAGCTAATTGGCATGTTTTTTCACCTCCAATCTTTCTTTACGTTAGGAAGTATAAAACCGTTTTGGAGAAGATAAAAATCCTCAACGCTTGAATCACGAAAAGAAACCTTTTTATACCATTTGCAACGAACTTCGTAAAAATAATGACAAAATTTGCCGAGATTTAACCTTTTCTCTTTCCAATCGTTAAATGGAGCGTGCAGAGACGAGAAAAGTTTATATAATTAAAGAACGTGAAAGAAATTGTATGGCAGTAGCTGTTGTAGGAGTCGGACACACGAAGTTCGGAAACAGAAAGGACGTAAACGTTCCGGAACTCGCTTGGGAAGCGATAAAACCCGCTTTGGAATCTGCAAACGTCGAGCAGAAGGACATCGACTTCTTCGTCGTCGGAACGGCTGGAATGTGGAGCAGCGAAGCGGCAGTCCCGTCTCTCATGGCTGAATACGCTAAACTCGAACCTGCAGGGAGCATGAGGGTCGAAGCCGCGTGTGCTACCGGTAACGCGGCTATAAGAGTCGGATACACGGCAATTGAGAGCGGGGAAGCTGACGTCGTTCTCGTCCTTGGAATTGAAAAAATGCAGGAATCTCCAAATCCGAACGTCATCGAGCTGATCGGCAGGTTTGGAAGCTACTTCTGGGAGTTCGAAAACTTCGGACTGACATTCCCGGCATACTATGCTCTGCACGCCACGGCTTACATGTCCAAATACGGAGCGACAGAGGAAGACTTCGCGAAAGTGGCTGTTAAGAACCACTACTACGGAGCCAAGAACCCGTACGCGCAGTTCCAGAAGGAGATTACTGTCGAAACGGCGCTGAACTCACCCTACGTCGCCTGGCCGTTCAAACTTTACGACTGCTCTCCGATAACCGACGGGGCTGCGGCAGTAGTTTTGGCGAGTGAGGAGAAGGTCAAGGAATGGGGAATCGAGGAGAAGATATGGATACTGAGTCAGGGAGTCGGAACGGGGACAGCTAACCTGAGCAGAAGGGAGACGTTCACGTCGCTCAAGTCGGCAGCAGTCGCGGCGGAAATAGCTTACAAGAAAGCTGGTATAGACCTCGACGCACCGTACAAGTTCCTTGACGGAGCGGACGTTCACGACTGCTTCACCGCCGCCGAAATCATAGCTTACGAAGATTTGAGGTTCGCGAAAAGAGGCGAGGGCGTCGAACTCATAAGAGAGGAGCAGACGTACATCGGAGGTAGGATCCCGGTAAACGTGGACGGCGGTCTGAAGGCTAAGGGTCACCCAATCGGAGCGACTGGCGTCAGTCAGGCAGTCGAAGCGTTCAAGCAACTCCTCAGCAAGGCCGAACCTGGAAGGCAGGTGGACGTTAAGAACGGCAGATACTTGGCTCACAACGTTGGTGGAACGGGTCATTACAGTTACGTGACGATTTACGGTCTGGAGAAGAGGTGATGTTCGTGGAGGAGTTGAGAAAAGCTGTAGAGAAAAATATGGAGGAATTTGGATTTCCAGTAGCGCTGGACGAGAAGACTGGGGCGATGCAGTGGGTCGACATGAGAGAGTTGAGGCTGAGGTATTTCATCTGCATCGAGAACATCTCCAAGTTCTTCGAAGGTTTGAGAGAGGGTAAGCTCTTGGCTACCAAGTGTAAGAAGTGCGGCGAGCTCTTCTTCCCGCCTCAAAGAGATTGCCCGACGTGTAAGGACAGCGACATGGACTGGGTGGAGCTTAAAAAGGAGGGGACACTCGAAACGCTCACGGTGGTCTTTGTAAGGCCGCCAAGCTTTTCGATGCACGATCCCTATACCGTGGCGATAGCGAAACTCGACGACGGAGTTAGAATTACTGCCTGGCTCAAGGGGGATCCGAAAAAGGTTAGGCCTGGGCAGAGGGTGAGGGTTGAGATATCGAGAAGAAAAGAAGGTTATTTAATGTATGAGCTCGTTCCGGTAGAGGGGTGATAGCGTGGAGATAAAGAAGGTTGCCGTTATAGGCGGAGGAACGATGGGTAGCGGCATCGCACAGGTCTGTGCGATGGCCGGCTACGAAGTGTGGGTTAGAGACATAAGCGAAGACTTCCTGAAAAGGGCTAAAGAAACGATCGAGAAGAACCTGAGAAAGGCTGTAAACAAGGGTAAGATAAGCATAACCAAGCTCAAGGAGATAGAGTCCAAGTTGCACTTTACGGTCGACCTGAAAGAAGCTGTAGAAGACGCGGACCTCGTAATTGAGGCAGTTCCAGAAGTAATGGACCTCAAGAAGCAGGTTTTCAAGGAGATATGCGAATACAACAAGAAGGCAATTCTCGCAACGAACACCTCCGGATTGAGCATAACCGAGCTGTCAAAGGCTACGGACAGGCCGGAGAAGTTCGTGGGAATGCACTTCTTCAACCCAGTGCCTGTGATGGCGCTCGTCGAGGTCATTAGAGGAGAACACACGAGCGACGAAACTGTTAACGTAGCCGTGGAGTTCGTAAAGAGCCTTGGGAAGACTCCGGTAGTAGTGAAGAAAGACGTTACGGGGTTCATAGTTAATAGGTGCCTCGTTCCTTACCTCGTGTTGGCTATTCAGGACGTGGAGAACGGAGTGGCGAGTAAGGAGGAAATAGACGCGACAATGCTGTACAACTACAAGTTCCCGATGGGTCCGATAGAGCTCTCTGACTTCGTCGGGCTGGACATACTCTACTACTCAACCCAGCAGTGGGACATCGTGCCCAAGTCGAAGCTGCTTGAGGAGAAGTTCAACGCTAAAGAGCTGGGCATGAAGACTGGCAAGGGATTCTACGACTGGAGGCAGGGAAGACCCAAGATCCCGAAGGAGTTGGCCGGAAAATATGATGCTCTCAGGCTTATCGCCCCGATGGTTAACATAGCTGCAAGCCTAATCGAGATGGGCGTCGCTTCAGCCGAGGAAATAGACACCGCTATGAAACTCGGAACGAACATGCCCAAAGGACCCTGCGAACTCGGAGACGAGATAGGCTTGGACGTCATACTGGCGAAGGTGGAAGAGCTATACAAAGAGAAAGGATACGAAATACTCAAGCCGTCGGAATACCTGAAGAAGCTCGTGGCTGAAGGAAAGACCGGAAAGAAAGCCGGAGCAGGCTTCTACACTTACGAAAAGACGACGTTCATGAACATAAAGATCGAGAAGGTTGAAGAGGGAATAGCGAAGCTCGTCCTCAACAGACCGCACAGACTCAACGCTCTGACGATAGAGACGCTCGACGAAATCGTCAAGGCACTCGAAGAGCTCGAGAAGGACGAGAGCGTCAGGGTCGTGATAATAACTGGTGAGGGCAGAGCATTCTCAGCGGGACTCGACCTTCAGGCCACGCTTGAAGGAGACATGCTGAAACCGTCGATAGCGATGATGCTCGCCATGAAAGGACAGCAGACGTTTACGGCCATAGAGAGGTTCCCGAAGCCGGTCATAGCGGCGATAAACGGCTACGCGTTCGGCGGTGGGTGTGAGCTCGCGTTAGCCTGCGACTTCAGAATAATGGCCAAGGGCGCTCAGATCGGACTTACTGAGACTGCTCTCGGAATTATTCCCGGCTGGGGTGGAACGCAGAGAATGGCGAAGGTCGTAGGACTGGCGAAGGCTAAAGAACTGGTGATGCTGGCGAAGAGGCTCACGGCAGAAGAGGCTGAAGCGATCGGGCTCGTTAACAAGGCAGTGGATCAGGAGAAGTTCTGGGAAGAAGTCATGAACTTGGCAAGAACCTTAGCGAAGGGAGCTCCTGTGGCCCTCAGACTCGCAAAGTACGCGATAAACTTCGGATACGAATTACCAGTCGAAGCTGGGCAGGCGCTGGAAGCGGCCTACTTCGGAGTAGTAGCTTCGACCGAAGACGTTCAGGAAGGATTTAGCGCGTTCTTCGAGAAGAGAGAGCCGAAGTTCAAAGGTAAATAATCAATCATTTAATTTTTTTAGAAAAAATAATTAAAAGTGGCCTCAAAATTTCTCTGGAGGTGAGTTACGTGAAAATTATCGTTCTCGCGAAGCACGCAGCGGATCCCGAGAGCGAGATTCATCTCAAAGACGAGAAGACTCTCGACGAACGCGGACTGGTTTTCGACATAAACGACTGGGATAGATACGCAGTGGAGGAAGCGATAAGGATAAAGGAGAACGTCGGCGGAGAAGTCGTGGTCGTTGGTGTTGGACAGAGCGACGACACGCTGAGAAAGTGCCTGGCGATGGGCGCGGACAGAGCTATAAAGATTCCGATAGACGCCGGAATGGATCCGTTCGTTACTGCTTCGGCCATAAAAGAGGTCGTCGAAGCCGAGGGGTTTGACCTGATAATCTCGGGACTGATGAGTCAGGATTACAACAACGCCCTCGTGGGACCGCTTCTTGCCGGAATGCTCAACATCCCTTACGCGACGGCTGTAACGTCCCTAAAAATCGAGGACGGGAAGATAAGGGTGACAAGAGAGCTTGAAGGCGGCTATCAGGAGGAGGCAGTTCTGCCGACTCCCTGCTTGGTGACCGTTCAGAGCGGTATCAACGAACCGAGGTACGTTTCGATAATGGGTATAAAAAGGGCGAGGAGCAAGGAGCTCAAGGAAGTTAGCGTTTCTCAGGTCGAGGGCGTTTACGAAATCGAGAAAATGTACTATCCGCCAGTTAAGAAAGCCGAGATAATAACCGGAAGTCCGGACGAGATAGCTGAGAAGCTAATTCAAATACTCAAGGAGAGGGGGTTGCTATGAGGGTGTTTGCGGTCGCGGAAATCAGGTTTGGCGAACTCGATCAGACGAGCATCGAGCTTTTGAACTTGGCCAACTGCATTAAGGGTGACGGAAAGAGCGAAGCGGTCGTTATCGGGAAGGATGTCGGCAAGTTCGCCGAAGAGCTTTCCGGTTACGCTGACGTCGTGTGGAAGATTGAGGACGACTCCCTCGAAAACTACAACCCGGAGCTTTACGCTGACGTTTTACTCCAGCTCTTCGAGAAGGAGAAGCCGGACATCGTGCTCTTCGCGAACTCCTCAAGAGGTTCCGAACTTGCGCCGCTCGTGGCTTCGAAGCTCAACGCGCCGATAGTCACCGACGTCGTTAACGTCGAGGTTAAGGATGGCGTTAAAGTCAGCAGATACATATTCCAGGGTAAGCTGATGGTGGACATACTGCTCAAGAAAGCGGATACATACGTGTTCACGGTTAGGCAGGGAGTTTTCAAGGAAGGCGAAAAGACGAGCGGAGAGGTTGTGGACGCTAATATCAAGCCGAGTGTAACGCCGAAGAGAGAGTTCGTTGGCATAATCGAGCCTGAAGTCGGAGAGGTGGACATTTCGCAGGCGGACATAATAGTCTCCGTTGGTAGAGGTATCGAAGACGCTTCGAACATCGAGCTCGCCGAGGAACTTGCCAAACTCCTTGGAGGAGTCGTTGCCGGTAGCAGACCCGTTATCGACAGCGGCTGGTTACCGAAAGACAGGCAGGTCGGAATTTCTGGCAAGACCGTGAAGCCGAAGCTATACCTCGCTCTCGGAATAAGCGGAGCGTTCCAGCACGTCATGGGTATGAAAGACAGCGAACTCATAATTGCGATAAACAAGGATCCGGAAGCGCCTATATTCGGAGTGGCGCACTTCGGAATCGTGGGGGACATTTTTGAAGTCGTGCCAGCGCTGATAGAAAAACTTCAAAAACTCAAGTCATCCTAAATTTTTTGGTGGTATCATGAGCGAAGAAAAGCTACTGACAATTACGGCAGAATTCATCGAGAACGTTTCGGACGAAAAGATCGAAAAACTCGCGAGCGCTCTAATGCGACTCGTAGAGGACGAGAAGCTTGTAAAGGCGCTTGACACCCTC